>SLJM01000180.1 GCA_007135085.1 Myxococcales bacterium | reverse complement strand
CGCCGCTTCGACGGCCACCCGGTCCTGATGACCGCCGCCTACAACGCCGGCAGCGGCCGCGTCAACGGCTGGCTTCGGCGCCAGCCGAGCGACGAGATCGCCCTCTTCGTCGAGGATATCCCCTTCCTCGAGACCCGAAACTATACCAAGCGAGTCATCGGCTCCTACGCCGCCTACCAGCTCCTGCAGGGCGAGCAATCCCTGGACGACCGAATCGTCCTGCCCGCGCGGTAATCTATCCGCTTTCGGATCACCTCGATGGCCGGACCGCTCCCGCCAGTGCAGGACTGGCGGACCCGTGGCAGACCTCGATGATTCGAACACGAAAACCGCACCACCTCCAAGATCGCGACCATCCAGATCAAATAACCACCGAGTCAGCGATAGTCGGAGACCATCGGCCCCATGGATTTGGGGATGGCTGCGCACCACCCCGATAACCCGACTCACCGCCCCAACCACCCCGATGGCGCGGTACCCCATGACGCAGTTGCGCGTGCTTGTCGTCCCACGCGCAGGACCGCGTCGTTTTGCGCCGCTGTCAGCGCATTTGCGGGCCCTCTGTAGCCCCAGGCGATGGCGCGTCGTCGGCGCCGAGCCTGGGGATTGTTTGGATAATCCAGGTGATTCGGTCACTCGCCTTCAAACCAGGTCTTGCAACTCTATCTCTTCTTCAAAAATAGCGGCAAATGAATACTCAACCTGGCCAACAATCCGCGGGTTCAGGGGATAAAATCCCGCGGCTTCCCGGGTCCTACGACGGACGAACTCGACATCATCGATATACCGATGTCGCAACAGCTGTCCGTCTTCCAGATCTTGGTCGCCCGCCCTTTCTAACTTCGTGATAATAAGATCAACAGGATGCAAAACTCGCACCTCCAACCTCGTTGTCTCGACAAGGTAGCTGAGATCGATGGTTGCCACCTTCCAGTCGGGGTGGACCATCCAGCGCGTGACGTCATAGAGTTGCAAATGAATAGGTGGATCAACAATTTCGGAGTCCACTGCCAGGTCTGCAACCCGCTCCGGTTCCATAGCTCCAACGTCGATATCTCGGGTGTATCCGTATTCGTAATTCTCCGAATCATCCGCCAGATAAAGAGCAACTGCCGCAGACCCGTAGATATAGATCGAAAGATTGCCAGGGAGACTGGCGTCGACATGCTGTAGGAATTTGCGCAGGCGATCCGCCTGTGGTGAGGCGATCTGCTCCGGTAGATGCGGCGTAATATCGGGAGGGGTCATTGGAGCTCAGTGGACAAGCACAGTAGGATTCCCGAATACATTCCATCGTCGGTTGACGTCGTCGGCCCTTTCTTTTTTGAGGCGCAGCAGGGTGGGGTTCGATCGGGCCATCAAGACCAACGGCGGCTGTCGTCCATCGTCAGGACGATAAAGAACGGTGGAAAAACGCTCAAGTCGCTCCGCGGTCTGTGCTGAGGAATCCAGTTGTCGAGCCACCCGCTCGGCGAGGTAGCCGAGGCTTCGGCGCACATCGTCCTCAAAACTTATCCGGTCAAAGACATCCAACTCGTTCGTTGATGCGAGTGCTTTCAATCCCATCGCTGCAGCCGACGTCAAACGCGCTGTAGGAGCCTGCAAAACATGAACGACACTCTCAGCGAGTTCTTCAGAATCTGGCGCTACATCGGCTGGGACAGGCGCCGCGAACCCCAGAGCTGCGAAGTTCTGTAGATCTTTTTCTGTGACTCGGGCTTCCATGTCGATCTCGGCCTTATGATGCACGTGCTTAAGTGTCGTCAATTCCACATCTTACTATAACAACTATGGGTCCAATTCATTCAGAAAGCAAAACGGGAAATTGAGGAGGGTTCTCGCCCCAGCACTCCAATTCGCCCTGATCGTCAATTGCACACGCGAATTCTTTTCCAACCGCCAATGCTCGGAACTCGCCCGCAGGTGGATTGGAGAAATTCTGGCCCTCGTACCAACGCCCCCAACAAAAGATAGCCCCCGAAATGGCGATGGCACATGCGCTATTATTGCCGACCTCCACAGCGACGACGCCCTCATTGGCCGGGATGTTATCAATTTCATCAACTGTTTTACCCCAACAACTCAGCTGATATGAGTCGTCGATGGAGCAACAGGTCTCACTGCCAAACTCAATACCGCAAGAGACCTCGATAAAAACGCCATCCGGTGGTTGTGGGGCCCACGGCTCGTGTCGTGTTGTGGGTTTCCTACCGGTGTGTTCGATATACAACTCAACCTGACCCAAACACATCCCCGCTAAATGGGTGCTCGATTTACAGTGAATCATACCATCGAAGTCAATCCAGCAGGCAAAAGGAGAGATGTAGTTAGCTGCTCCAGCAGTGATATGGCGGCGCAGTTCGTCCGCATCGGCGATTGTTTCCGCATTTGACATTGCAAACCAGGTACGCTCGATCCTCCCATCGGGCGAGAGGATGAACACTTGATTTTGGCGAACCACAACTTCCCGTGCCCACCCGGAATATATGTGCTTTTTTGACCAGATCAGCCAACAGTTCAATTGATTATTGGCGTCCAGCGCACAAAGTCTATCACCGCTGACAGCGATATCCACAAACTCGCCCTCTTCTCCCTGAAAAGACACAGAATTTTGTTGAAACTCCAAACCGCCGGATTCCCCAATTTGTGGTTCCATGCCCCAACAGTGAACGGCACCGCTGACTTCGAGGCCGCAGATTAGCGATTCTCCAACGCTCACCGCCCGCCACTTTGGGGCCGTTTCGCGATCACTTTCCATATTGGTGTTTGGCAGAGCGCAACCGACGGTGGCGAGGACCCACACCATTATCGAAGCGATGCCTGATATGCGGATTGTCTGTAGAGGTTCTATATCATTGCCCTCTTGCACTTACGTGGTCCACATTTTCGTCTGTAGATGTCGACGTTAACGTGTGCAAACGCAGCTGATTCCTGCGTTAAGATTGGTAGGCACGTATAATTTATCAGCTCCGTCGGTGATGATCGAACCTCGACAATGATGCTTAGCGTTGCCGAACCCCGCTGCACCGCAATACCTCGATGATCGGGCGTCGGGAGGTCCTGCGCCTCCCGACGCAACCCTTGCGCGCCAGCGCTCCTAATTCGCCGCCTAGTCCTGCACTGGCGAACCGGTGGCAGACCTCGATGATTCGATCACGAAAACCGCACCACCTCCAAGATCGCGACCATCCAGCTCAAATAACCACCGAGTCAGCGATAGTCGGAGACCATCGGCCCCATGGCTTTGGGGATGGCTGCGCACCACCCCGAT
>SLJM01000421.1 GCA_007135085.1 Myxococcales bacterium | reverse complement strand
TCGCGGTGGAAGGTTATCTCTCGTCTGTTTATTCTTTCCATGGCAGTTCCGTGCTGTTGGTGCCTGTGAGTTTCGTTCACCCACAGATCCAATAAGTACGGGCTGCCATTTCGTTTTCCGGTCGTTTCAGTTAAATGACGAATCGTTTAGCTCGGCAATACAGATGAGCACTCCATCTACCTTCGTCGATCGTCGATCGTCGATCGGCCCATCGGAATCAACGCCGTCAAAAGTCAAAGCGTTCAAGCGCTCCGAGGTGCCACGTGAAGACCGTAGATCCAGGGCGAGCCTCGGCGACCTGGCGCAGAAATTTCTCACCCATTTGCGATCTAGCGTGAGATACGTTAAACTGTAAGAACGTCAATCTACGTTCCTTGAAGGGGGGTAAGATAATGAATTTGATGGTGAAAATAATCGCTTTTGCCGTTTTCTTTGCGACTCCTTTAGCCGTTCTGAGTTCTTGCATCACCGAAGAGGTAATCGGTGACCACGAGTCCGGTGGTGAGTCCATGGAAAAGGGTCTTCCCAGTATGAACGCAGATGAACTACGTGACTGCGATGTTGATGAAGAGTACCCAGATGAATATTTGGCGCCTGAAACGTATGAAGACTGGGCGTCGGGCGTAACGACCGCAGCGATCGGTACAGTTGTCGATGTGGAGCCCGTGAAGTTCCCTGCCTATCAGAACGATCCAAACTCACTGGATATTATTGATAGTTCCGAAAATTGTGACCGAAAGTGGATCGCCGTCGACGTGACGCTTCAGGACCTCGATGTCCTGGTGGGCCCTGACAGAGATGAAGTGACTTTTCGGGTAGGTACCCATCAGATCGGTGAGCAATTTGAACAAAGAGCGATGCCAGATGGACAAGATGTGGTTTGGGAGGAGTACAGGGATGGCGAATATCATCCGTCGAAGCGTGGAATTTTCGAGGGGATGAGAATTGGCGCCAGGCTGTACACGTCGTCGAGAGCAAATGGCTTTGACGCCATTGAAGACGATCTATTGACGACCTCCAACACTTGGCTGTTTCAAGTAATGGACGACGAGACCATTGAATTTCAGGGGAATGACGGGCGACCAGGCTATTGCCCTGGCGAGATAGGATATTATAACCGTTCCGACGATGCTGTTCGCGATGGCCTATCCGTCGAGGAGCTAAAGGCAAATCTCATAAACCATAGCCCTGCCGCTGATGCTTCGGAGAGTAGTAGACCCTATATCCAATCCTTGCTTAGTCTGGAAGATGACGTTCTGTACGCGTATCGCTTCGGCGCGACGGCAAATTGCCGAATCGATAGTGATTAAGCGCCGGGTGATTCACTCTTTTAAGCGGTCCGGCGCTCTAAGTGGAGGCCGTAGATCGTCAGGAGAAGGGTTCGGGATCGATTCACAACTAGACAGAAATGGAGTATGGCAACCTTGCGGCAGACGTCGCGTTTTCATTAAGATGATAAATCTGGCAATTCGATTGAGTGCGGGAAGGTAATGTTTTTGATCGCACAAAGGTGGTTCGGTGAGCACAAATGGAAAAAAATTAGTCCTTCTTTTGGCTTTGTTCCTGATGATCTGGATCCCGACGCTAACTTCGGCTAGCGAGCCGTGTCTTGGATGGGGCTTGGTGGATACACCACAAGAGCTTGTTTTTAAAATTAACGAAGAATCTCTTGACCATATTTCTCACCTCAGTAGGGCCGAAGTTGTTAGAGCAATTATTGCTGCTGCGCATAAGCTGAATGAGCAGACTCCCGGAGTGTGGGTACGATACGGTGGGATTACATCCCATGGTAAGCAGGAAGTCGTCCACGAATGCGGCCAGCACGATTTCGATTATGATATATTAGTTCGTGTTGTTGAGGGCTACCAAGGTGCTGGGGTTGTTGCGTCCAGGTGTAATGGTGAAATTCTCGGTGACATCCGCCTTGGCGACTCTTCTAATCCGAATTGGGATTGGAGTCTAGGTCGAGTCGATAATCCTAATGTGGATATGGATATTTTAGCCACTGTGATGCATGAGTTTGGTCATGTCGCAGGTCTGCATCATCCAAGTGAGGCGGGCTCCAATGCGAAAGGTGTAATGGCAGGTAATCCAGGTGCGGGAACGTTGAGACGACAAGATTGGTACCCATACGACGTGGAATGTTTTTATGAAGAGGTGGGAGCTCGGTCACGAGATATTTACGAGTGGTCCATGGAATATGGCAGTTTTACCTATGAGGATTACCATCAGGCATCCGGCTACGCACGAGGAGTTCCAGTAATGGCGCCGGATGCTACCATCCCGCCAATTCGGGGTGCATTCTCTATTGATAATGCGCTCGGCTGGTGGGGAGGCAGTAACGAGGAATTCATCAATGAAGCGGATGTATCTGTAGCACTTCGATACGGCGCTCCGATTAGCGATTACAGTAAAGATCGGGTATTCTTCTCAAAGGATGATAGCAGCTACCGCTATGAATGGGGGTCGCGTAGAATTCATTACTATTATCAGTCTGATGACGGTTTTGAAACGTATGGGTCAAGGTACGGCTATATCGTGTCGAGTTCATGTGGGTCTTGGGCGTGCTTACATTTCTTTCTGCGTACTAGTAATCCACCAAGTGTTACATATGATACGTCAGGATCGGACGACTTTCGTGTGAAAGTGTGGAGCCGAGAAGATCGTTTAGATGAGGAATATAGTCGAAGTATACGAATGGAAGTGAAACGTGAGGACGGGACGCAAACGTCAATCGGGTATGTAACCGGCGATCAAGGGGAACGACTCTATTCGCGATTTGGGCCTCAGGTTGCGTGTGGACCATTGAATTCAGCACCAGGAAATAATACATGTGTACTTGCGTATGTCAGTTTTTACGATGACGAATATGGGGCAGTTCACCGATATCAAATCCATACGGTCCCGTTTTCTTTGGACGTAAATGGAGAACCGGATTTCGAATGGAGTGAGGAAATTTCTATTGGTCATACGTCCTATACGGGATTTGCACTCTGGCATAGCGGAGCCCACTGGTGGTTCGCTAGTCAGGCACCAAAAAACGTGACAAAGGACGAAACACCGACGTATGCCTTCCGCGCACCGGCCAACGGGTCGTCGTTTCCATGGCATTGGGACACGACTTGGCATCAAAATGATTCTGGCTATCTTGGGGAAAGCATTACAGTGCCTCGCGTCGTCACGACAAGGTATGGAGACATTGCACAGTTGTTTCTTACACGTTGACGGTGGTTTGGTGTGAGAATCGTTAAGTTTGAAGAGGGTTGATAGTACATTACTCGAACCGAGGTGAGGACATGAAATTTGTCGTGGAAATAATCGTTGTTTTCGTTTTCTTTGCGAGTCCACTAGCCGTACTGAGTTCGTGCACCACCGAAGCGGTAAACGATGACCAGGAGTCCGGTGACGAGCCTGTGGAAGTGAGACTCCCGAGTATGAACGCAGATGAACATCGTGACTGCTTAATGGATGAACTGTACCCAGAGGAATATTTGGCCCCTGAAACGTATGAAGACTGGGCGTCGGGCGTGACGACCGTAGCCATCGGTACAGTTGTTGATGTGGAGCCGGTGAAGTTCCCTGCCTATCAGAGCGATCAAGGCTCACGAGATATTGTTCAGCGTTCCGAAAATTGTGACCAAATACGGGTCGCCGTCGACGTGACACTACAGGACGTTGACGTCTTAGTCGGGCCTGAGAGAGATGAACTGACTTTTCGGATTGGTGATAATCAGATCACTGAGCAATTCGAACAACGAGCGATTCCAGATGGACAAGGTGTGATTTGGGATGAGTATAGGGATGGCGAATATCGTCCGTCGAAGCGTGGAGTTTTCGAGGGGATGAGAATTGGCGCCAGGTTGTACACGTCGTCGAGAGCACATGGGTTTGATGCCGTTGATGACGATTTATTGACGACCGCCGGCACCTGGTTGTTTGAAGTAAGGGAGGGCGGAACCATTGAATTTCAGGGGCATGACGGGCGACCAGGCTATTGCCCCGGCGAGATCGGATATTATAACCGTTCCGACGATGCTGTTCGCGATGGCCTATCCGTCGAGGAGCTAAAGGAAAATCTCACAGACCATAGTCCTGCCGTTGATGCTGCTGAGAGTAATCGACCTTTTATGCATTATTTGTTTGAACTGGATGATGACAGTCTGCACGCCTACCGCTTCGGCGCGACGGCATTTTGCCACATCGCTAGTGATGAAGCGTCGTATGATCGGAGTTGCGTGCCTGGCGAAAGCGACTGTCCCAGTGGGGAGGTGTGTATGGATGGCGAATGTGTCGAGGATCCAGGCTTATAAGTAAGTGTGCAGTCTCCGTTCGAGGCCATTGATCCCTGGCCCACTGATGCCTGGCCCACCAACTTTTTTGGTGTACTACGGCGGGTCTCAGGCGGTGCGGCGCTCGACGTGGAGGCCGTAGATCGTCAGCGCCGGTGCGTCGGGGTCGATGGTCAGGGTGCTGCCCACGGGGAAGGGCAGGGTCAGGTGGGGGCCGTCGATAAAGATCATTCCCAGGGGCATGCGGGAGATGAGCTCCAGTCCCTCCTGGGCGGGCTGAATGCCCTTGAGGAAGCGGTAGCCACCCTCTCGGGGTGGGCAGGGCTCGCGGACCAGATATTGGAGGTTGTCGCTGTCGAAGGGCAGGACCAGGCCGCCGGCGGAGCGGATCGCCGCCGTCGAGCCGGCGGGGGTGGAGATCCAGACGCCGCTCGACTTCTGGGATTCCGCCGGGTGAGCGCCCACCTTGATAAAATAGGCCGATACGGCGGCCGGGTTGGAGTGGCTTATCAGGATATCGTTGAGCACGGGCGGTTCGTGGCGTTCGCCGTCGAGGACGACGTAGAAGCGATCCAGGTCTAGAGGCTCTTCTCGTCCCTCGAGGATGTCATCGAGTATGCGGGGCAGATCGAAGGCGGTGCCCGCCGTAAAATAGCCGATGCTGGTGTCGGGATCGGAGTTGATGGCCACGATTGGCGTGGTGGTGATGCGGTGTGACAGATCGAGGACCGTGCCGTCACCGCCGACGGAGACGACCAGATCGTAGCCGTCGGTCGCCTCGACGTCGCCCCGGTATTGTAGATCGTAGTCGAATCCCTGGTCGTCCAGATAGGCCACGATCTCTTCCAGGCTGCGTTGGTGAGCTCGATGGGAGTTTTTGAGGCTCTGGACGCTGACATGATCGTCGTCGAGAAGTTTGGCGATTCGGCCGTTTTCCTCTTCGAGGACGAATTTCTGATAGCGACTCTTCTTATGGGCGACCAAAAGCCGTGGTGAAGAAGTCATATCGTGATCGTGTCCGTCGTTTGGGATGAGCAGCCCTTGTCAGTGTTGATCGGGGTTATAGACTTTTGGCGTGGGCCATGACAAGACATCTGCCGATTGAATCGCTTGCGCCCTCGGCGCCTGCATGCTAGCTAAGTGGCGCGAGCTGTTAAGTGTTCACTAATCTCCCGTTGTGGAGTGACGTGGTATTCGTTGACTGCAACCTGCGAGGATCTCCAAATGGCTGACCTGACTGCGCGAACGATTTTCGAAGAAACCCTGCCGGCTAAGCTCGAGGACAACCCCGACAAAGCCAAGGCCACCAACGCCATCTACGTCTTCAACCTCACCGGTGACGAAGGCGGCACCTGGACGTTGAACTTCAAAAAAGACGAGGACTTCGTCAGCGAAGGCGACTCCGAAGATTCGGAGTGCACGGTGACCATGAGCGACACCGACTTCGTGGCCATGTGGGAAGGCGATCTCAACCCGGCTCAGGCCTTCATGATGAACAAGATCAGCATCGAAGGAAATATGGGCCTGGCCATGAAACTTCAAAACTTCATCGGCTAAGTCGTAGGTTTTTTTGAGTATGAGAAGGGCGCACCGGAAGACCGGGGCGCCCTTTTTTCGTGGCAGATGCGCCGAGAAGAGGAGATTGGGCGATGGGAGAAGAGCAGAATGAGGGCCAGTTTTTGGAAGGAGTGCGCGTCGTCGATCTGACACGTCTTTTGCCGGGGCCGTTTGCCACGATGCTCCTCGCCGATATGGGGGCGGACGTCATCAAGGTCGAGGACCCACATCGCGGCGACTACGCGCGTTATTATCCGCCCATGGTGGGGGCGAGCAGCGCCTTTTTTCAGGGGCTCAATCGCAATAAGCGGGCGATCACGGTGGATTTAAAAAAAGAGGAGGGCCGGGCCCTTCTGGAGCGGGTGCTCGAGACGGCGGACGTGCTCATCGAGAGCTTTCGCCCCGGGGTCCTGGAGCGCCTGGGCCTGGGGCGGCAGCGTCTGTCCGAAAAATTTCCGGAGCTCATCCTGTGCTCCATCTCGGGCTACGGCCAGAGCGGCCCAAATCGAGACGTGGCCGGCCACGACGCCAATTTTCTGGCTCTATCAGGGGTGCTCTACACAAACGGCGGCGCCGACGGACCGCCTCAGATTCCGGGATTTCAACTGGCAGACGTCGCCGGCGGCGCTCTCTACGCGGCGCTTGGGATTACGTCTGCCCTGTATCGACGCCACGCCACCGGCAGAGGCGTTCATCTCGATATCTCGATGACCGAAGGGGCGCTATCTTTTTTGATCCCCACCATCGCCCGCCACGGGGCGGGGACGAAGGAAGAACGAGGCAAGGGGATGCTCACCGGCGGGCTCCCCTCCTATCGGGTCTATGCCACGGCCGACGGGCGGCATCTGGCAGTGGGCGCCCTGGAGCCCAAATTCTGGAATCCCTTCGTCGAGCTCATCGGCGCCGAGCATCTAAAAGGGCAGAGCCTGATCGGAGGCGATCAGGGCGAGAAGATCGCCGGGGAGTTGGCCGCCATTCTGGGGGGGAAGACCCTGGAGCAATGGGAGGAAATATTCGGCGACGCCGACATCTGCGTCGAGCCGATTCGAAACCTCGACGAGGTATTGGAGTCCGAGCTCCACCGGGCTCGCAAAGTCTTCTTCGAGTTGCAGGGGATCACCCATGTGGCCACCCCGTTGACCCCGCGAGACCGGCGCCATATGCCGCCGCCCCAGATCGGGGGGCATAACGAAGAGGTCTATGGCGAGCTCGGTCTGGACGCCGATGAGCTGGCCCGGCTGAGCGATGACGACGTCATCTAAGAGCTCAGTGTTGTCGAGCTTCTCGCTCCTGGCGTTCGATCACCGAGGCCGTGCGGTCTAGAAAAAAGAGGGGACGATGGATGTCGGGGACCAGCATGGTCTTGGAATCCTGCAGGGCTGGCACGTAAGAGCCCACATAGGCGTTTTGCCGATCGGCGAAGACCGCCGGGACCTGCCGGATCGCCGCATAGGCAGAGTCTCGATCGTCTGTGGTCTGCACCTCGCCGAGGACGCCCATTCGCTCATAGATGTCGAGGTAGGAGCCCCAGTCGCCGCGATAGAGGCGGGCTCCTTTTTTGGCCCCGGAGATCTCGATCATGCGAAGGGGCAAAATCTCCTCGCGAAGTGGGGTGTCGTTGCCCGCCGACCAGCCCACAAGGCGAGCCGTCATGGGGCTTCGAAAGGTCTCAGGCGACTCCATGGCCCGCGGGGCTTCGATGAGAACGCTGATGCCGCCCAATAGAAACGCCACGATCGCCACCTGGCGAACCTTGGTCGAAGGCGCTCCCTGACCGAGGGCGTGGGAGAAAAAACGGCAGACCACCAGGGCAGCAATCGGGGTCGCGAAGGCGACGAAGATCACCCCGAATTCGGCGCCCAGGGGGCGGGGGCTGCGAAAGATGACCGGCAGCGCTAGAAGCGCCAGAGTGATGGCGGTGCAGCTCAGAGCGAAGCGTCGTTTTTCCGTATGCACACCTGTGAATACCCAGAAGATACCGGCAAGAAAGCCGATGACCACCGCCAGGGGCATCTGCTCGAAGATCCAGGCCAGCCCGAAATACCAGGGCGGCCGATCCGGGGGATAGAGGCTGCCCCGAAAGACGAATTCCGGCGGCGCCGCCGCCAGTGGGGCCAGCAGAAATTCGATGAGGCTCTCCACGGGCGCCGGCCAGAACAGGGGATAGAGCAACAGCAGGCCCACCATCACAAGGGGCGTGGTCAGTCGGTCGAGCTCCAGGGTAGGGCCGTCGACCAGACCGGGGAGATCCGCTTTTTTTCGAGTCAGGGGGACCAGCAATTCGACGATCAGGACCAGGCCCAGGATGATCAGCGTCCCCGCCCATAGCAGAGTCCCCACGGCCAAAAGGGGCGCCGCCACCAGGCTTTTTTTCCACCACGACGGTCCCGGGGCGTACCATACGCAGAGGGCGGCCAGGATGATGGGAACCAGCAAGAACGTCGGGTCCAGGCGGGTGAAGAGGCCGATCCAGGGAGCGCTACTGATGAGGAAGAACAGGGCCATCCAGCCCCCCAGAGCGCCGGCGAGGCGACTGGCCAGATAGAAGATGAGCGCCGTGGCCACGGCGCCGGCGAGGACGCTAAAGCCGAAGAGAGCCCACTCCGAATAGCCCGTCGGGGTCAAAAGGTAGACGAAGGCGCCGAAGAGTTCGATGAGCGACGTCGACGAGGCGGATAGATCGAAAAACGAGGCCGGCTCATTGGCCAGGTCCATGGCCAGTTGGCGAGAGCCCTCCAGCCAGTCTACGCTGGAGCGTCCCACGCCGCGAAAACCGACGAGGACCAGATATAATACGGCGATCGCCCCGGCGAAGAGGGGCGCGAGATGGCCGCGTATCAGGTCGTTGATGAGTTTCATCGCAACTCGAATTCAAAACAGCTATGGCGCCTGCCCACGCTGGGGGCCGACACCTCGACGATCAATTCCCGTGGTTCCTCCACGCTCGGTAATTTCGCGTTCTGCCAGCCTCGGCGGTCGGTATGACGATGACGAATCTCCTGTCCGTCGATGGTGACCTGGAAGTCGATATGTCCTCCGGCGCCGACGGCGGCGTCGCGAAGGGCGGTGCGAATCCACATCTGTCGCCCCTCCCCGGTTTCGGTGGCCACCGGCGGAAAGGTGATGCGAATGATTCGATCTTCCATGGGGTGTGCCCAGATACATCGCTGACGCTCTCCGTCGACGGTGATTGTTCGATGGCGCACCCGATTCCAGCTCGGCTCGGCGCATTTATGCCCCCCCGAGGTGGGTTCGCAGAGCCGACGAGTGCCGTCAGGCTCGATGACCTCGACTCGAGCGCCGCCGAAGAAGGGAAGGGGGGCGTAATCGGCTGGCTTCCAGAGAGTCCAGACCGACTCCTCGGCGATGGCCTCCAGGCCTGCTCTCTCAAAATCGGCGGGGATGCTGCCGAAATTGAGCAGCGGCCCTTCCGGGGGCCAGGTCTGCAAGGGATAGATCGCCGGGCGCAGATCGGCCTGGCGGTCGTCGAGGGCGGCCAGGGCCACGGGATCGTTGGCGAAGACGATTGGGGCGTCCAGGCCGTCGATGGCCTCGATGAAGTCGTCGGAGGGTTTGGAAAAAGCGGGGTGTCTGTCCAGGTTGAAAAAGGCGATGCTCACCAACGCCGCGAGCAATAAGGCGGCGAGGACGAAGATCGTATTTCGCTCCAGCTCGTGGGTGTCTGCCGACTCCTCGTCGGGAGTCTCGTCTCGAACGTCGGTATCTGGCTCAGTCATACCAGAAGACCTCCCGGGGCTGCCAACGATGAGTCTCCAGATCGCATCGACCGCTGTCGTCGAAGCTGATCCCTTCTGCCTCCAGGAGCCGTCGCTGCAACTCGGCCCGGGCGGTGTCGCCCTTAAAGGAGATGGCGCCCTTAGCGTTGATGACGCGATGCCAGGGCACCTCCCGATCGATCTCGAGGGAGCGCTTCATCAGATTACCCACGGCTCTGGCAGCCCTCGGACTTCCCGCGTAGGTCGCGATCTGGCCGTAGGTCGCCACAAGGCCGGTCGGGATCTGGCAGACCAGCCAGTAGACGCGATCGGAAAATTCGCTGAGGCGACGGCTCATCGGCCTCCTTATTCGTCGTCGCCAAAGAGTTCGGCACCTTTGCGAAGACGGCGCAGGGCTTCCTCTCTGGGAAAGGAGGCCACCAGGTCGAAGACGGAGGGGCTGCTCGTGGAGCCGGTCAGCGAAATTCGCGTGGGCTGGGCGAGCTTTGCCAGGCCCACCTCGTGCTTTTTGCCGACCTCGCGATAGATGGTGCCGATGCTGTCAGCCGACCATTCATCGAGGCCTTCCAGAGATTCGATGATCTCCTTGATAGCCGGCTCGGAGACGGGCTTCATCCACTTTTTGACCGCTTTTTCGTCGTAGTCGAATTGGTCGGTGAAGAAGTAGGTGCTCTTCTCGGCGATCTCGACCAGGGTGTCGCCTCGGTCGCGCATCAGGTCGGCGATCTGGACGAGCCGGTCGTCGAGCTCCACGTCGAGGTCCAATTTTTTCAAAAAGGGAAGCAGTCGCTGCGCCAGGTCGGAGGCCTCCAGCTTCTTGAGCCACTCCGTATTGACCCATTTCAGCTTGTCCTCGTCGAAATTCGACGGGCTTTTGCCCACGGAGTCAAAGCCGAAATACTCGACGAGCTCTTCTCGAGTGAAGATCTCCTGGTCGCCGTGGGACCAGCCCAGGCGGCTGATATAATTGACGACGGCTTCCGACAAAAATCCGCGATCCCGGTAGTCCTGAACGGCGGCCGAACCCTTGCGCTTGCTCAGCCCCGAGATCAGGGGCAGGTGGCCGAAGGTCGGCGGCTCCAGGCCGAGGGCCCGGTAGACCGGCACCTGGCGAAAAGTATTATTGAGGTGATCGTCACCGCGGATGACGTGGGTGACGTCCATATCGGCATCGTCGACGACGACCACGAAATTATAGGTCGGCGTACCGTCGGAGCGCATGATGATGAAATCGTCGAGCTGGTCGACGTCGACGGTCACCTCACCCTGGACCATATCGTCGATGGTGATCGTCCCCTCCAGGGGCATTTTGATGCGCACCGTATAGGGCTGGTCTTCGGGATAATCGGTGCGGTCTCGCCATTTTCGCGAATATTTGGGCTTTCGACCCTCGGCCAGCGCTTTTTCGCGCTGCTCTTCCAATTCTTCGGGGGTGCAATAGCAGCGATAGGCGTGGCCCTCTTCGAGGAGCTTTTCGATGCGCTCGTTATACATGCCCAGTCGGCTGGTCTGCAGAATCGGGCCCTCGTCGGGCTCCATTCCCAACCAATCAAGGGCTTCGACGATGGACTCCGTATATTCCTCTTTGCTCCGTTCTCGATCGGTGTCCTCGATACGCAGGATGAAGGTGCCACCCTTATTTTTGGCGTAGAGGTAGTTGAACAGAGCGGTGCGAGCACCCCCCATATGGAGAGTGCCGGTGTTGGACGGGGCGAAGCGGACGCGTACGGACATCGAATTTCTCCGTCGGTTCGAAGAGGGGAGGTTGTTAATTTCGGTCTGTCGGACAGCGAGTCAAAAGGAAGCTGCTCCACCGAATAGAGCACGAAGTAGCACGCGAAAATTTCCGTGGTCAAGCGCTCCCATGGTATGAAGCCGATGGGCCACGGTGGGAGGCACACCCCGGATAGGGGGCCGAATGGGACAATCTGTTACGTTTCCACCGGCCATTGGGTGGGCTGCGACCTTGCCGGAGGGCCGATTTTGTTGATACATTCGCCTCCGAGATGATCGCGATACAACTAGCAGACCAATGCGGGAAAGCCGTCGGTCACGGGAAGTGGGGCCGACGCGCCGCCAGATGATAGGCTTGCATCGATGACCGACCAACTTCGTGTGCTCGAAGAGGAATTTGCCGATAACCCGGATAACCCTGACGTGGTCCAGGCTCTGCTTGGCCACCTGTGGGAGGAGGGGGATTGGCGCTCAATTCTGGAACTCTACGAGGAATATGGGGCGAGCTCCCCCGAGGTCTATGATTACGACCAACTGATCGAGGGGCTGCGGGAGCACGTGGGATCACTGGAGTCGGGTCCGGAAAAGGGCAAGGTCTGGCTGGTCATTGGAGATCTGTGCCTGGGCATCCTCGATCGCTACGACGACGGTATGGATGCCTATCAGAAGTCCTTTACCTCCTATCCCCAGGACGTCACTCCCCTTCATCGAGCGCGCGCGGTCTACGAACAGCGCGAGAAGTGGAAGTTGATGCTCGATCTCTACGAGCTCGAGCTTCGCGTGGCCGGAGACGACCAGGCCAAGGCCAGCCTATATCTGGAGATGGCTCAGGTTTGCGGGGAGAATAAGGGGGATTTCGAACGGGCCCTGCAGGCGTTGGACGAACTCGACAAATTGGAGGTCGACGAGCCCTTCGGTGTTCAGTTGCGTACCTTTTATGAGCGTCAGACCACCGTCGAGGACGCGATTTTGGGGGCCCTGGAGTTGGCCGAGGAAGCCCTCAATGACGGGCCCGAAGAGATGGCCGTCGAGGCCTTCGTCGAGGCCTCCCAGCTCGAATACGAGCGATATGGGGGTAGTCCCAAAGAGGCATTCAGCCTCGCCGGCCGCGCCCTGGAGATCGCTCCGGACAACCCGGATGTAAAGCTTATCGTCGAAGCATTGAGAGAGGTCGTCGCCGACGATGAGGATCTGACGGTCAACGGAGAGAGCGGCG
>SLJM01000002.1 GCA_007135085.1 Myxococcales bacterium | reverse complement strand
CCATTGGTAGTCCAGCTCTTCCAGGACGAGGTGGATGAAATTACCGGTGGCCATGCCGCCGGGCAAAATCCCCGTGGCCGGGTCGACGTCGCCCTTCTCTTCCTCGGCGGTGACCGTTTCGCCCCGCTTCTTGAGCTTACTATAGGAGGTGACCTCCCAGCGTCGCTGCAATAGCCGGGCCCGCAGGGCCTCCAACTCCTCGCGGTCCACTTCGTCGTCGACGATTTCGGGGTCGACGAAGGATCCGTCGGAGAGACTCTCCCTGACCGACTCCGGGCTGGGCACCGATTGGGTGACGTCGATGGAGGTGGGCACGAAGGCCACCGCCTTTGCCCGTCCGTCGGACTCGTCGAGAGCCTCGAGGCGCTCGATTATCTGCATAAAGGGATCGGCCGAAATATAGCGATTATTGCGTATCGGCGAGCCCTCGGCGGCCCAGGGGACGTAGACCATGAGCTCGGCGCGGGTGATCGCCACGTAGGCCAGGCGAAGCTCCTCGGCGATGGCCTCCTGGACGTAGCGCTCTTTGGCCTCTTTCGGCATCGCGCTCATCCGGTCGTGCCATTCCACCCGTCGGTGGCCCTGTCCGTCCGTCGGCTCGTGATATCGAAAGGGGGGATTTCGCCGGCCGATATCGCCGAAGCGAGGCACGACGAAGACCACGCCGCGCTGTAATCCCTTGCTGCCGTGGATGGTCAATAATTGGACCGCCGCCTCCTCGGTCTCGAGCCGCTGCTGCTCGGCGTCTTCCCCCTCGGGCATGGCGCGGCCGTCCATAAATGACTTCAGGCGCCCTGCCAGATCGGCGATGGTCTGCACCTGCCGCGCCGCCTCGGATGCCAGAATCTCAAATAGGTGCAGATAATTGGTCAGCCGTCGCTCGCCGCGTTCCAATAAGAGCCGTCGGCGGATCAGGCCGCTCTCGGCCAAGATCCCATTAAAGAGGGTGCTAAAGTCGCCAAATCTGGCGGCCCGGCTCCACTCCAATATCTGCTCGAAATGCTCGGCCCGCCGTTCGCCCTCGGCCAGGGTCTCCAGGTCGGTCAGGGTGAGATCGAAGAAGGGGGTCATCCAGGCCCGGGCCAACCGGGAGCGGTCGTGGGGATCGTCGAGGGCCAGCAAGAGGTCGTAGATATCGCGCACCTCTTGAGTCTGGAAGAGTCCGGGCATTTTTAAGAATGCGAAGGGCACGCCGCGAGCGCGAAGGGACTGGGCCATAGTGTCCATATCGGCGCGGCGCCGACAGAGGACGTAGATATCCTCGGCGCCCACGGTCTTCCACTCCTCACTTTCGGCCCGGGGCTGATATTGGAGCGTCTTTTCACCGTCGACGATACGCCGGATTTCCTCGGCGTATTGCTCGACCAACCCGACGCGCACCTGATCGGTGCTGACCTCTTCTCTATCGGTCACGAGCTCAAAGGCGGTTAGGCCGATTTCCGAACTTTCTTCGTTAATTTTGAGCTTCAGCCACGGTTTTCCCGAATCTACGCCCTCTTTTTCGTATAAAATTCGGTCTCCCAGGCCGATCTTGTTTTCAATTCGGCTGTCGAAAATCGCGTTATAGGCGTCGATGACAGCCGGCGTGGAGCGATAATTATCGGTGAGCGCCGTGGAGTTGGCCCTTAGTTCTTCGAGACTCTCGCAGGCGTCGAGGTAGGTATAGACGTCGCCGCCGCGAAAGCCGTAGATCGCCTGTTTGGGGTCGCCGATAAGATAGAGAAAGTGGCGGTCGCTGCGTGGGCTTTCGACAAAGATCTTTCGAAAGATCTCCCACTGCATGGCGTCCGTATCCTGGAATTCATCGATGAGCCCGTAGCAAAATTGCTCGCGCAGGCTCGACAAGAGGTGGCCGTCGCCGTCGTCGTCGTCTTCGACAAGGGTATCGCGGACGACGCGCACCATATCGTCGAAGGTAAAATAGCCCTCCTCGGCTTTGAGCTTTGCCACCTGCCGGGCCAATAACTCGCCGAGGTGGTGGACCACCAATAGCCCGCAATTTTTGCGAAAGTCCTCGATGCCTCGAAGGGCGTCGCCAATATCGCCGGCCAGGTTGAGCACGATCTGGGCGTCGTCCTTTTCGAAATAGTCGAATTTTTTGCCGAAGACCTGGTTGAGCAAAAAGAGGTTTGCCACGGCGTTGTCGTCGTCGATGCGCGGCAAAAACTCCTCTTGTAGAATCGCCATGCGGTCGCCGACGGCCTTCGAGGTGCGCGCCGTGGGCCCGTCTGCGGCTTTGACAACGGGCTTGATCTCCTTTTTCCAGGCGTCGACGTCGACATCGCTCAGGGTAGCCCGCAGGTTCAGGACAAATCGCTGAAAGTCCGAGAGATCGACGGTCACCAGGGGCCGATACTCCCCGGTGCAGCCCACATAATCGGACAATGCCTGGCGAAGGCCGTTCATATCGTTGCCGGCGGCGAGGTAGGCGCTCAACCAGCGCTGGGCATCCGTTCCGGCCACGACGTCGCGGCGAAGCATCTCAGCGAAAGCCTCGGCGATGACGTCGTCCTCGGAGACGTGCTCCTGCTCAAAGAGCCGCCGGTTGGCAAACGCGTGTTCCACCAGAATTCGCTGACAGAACCCGTGAATCGTATAGATGGCGGCGCGGTCGAAGTTGCGAAGCCCGTGACGCAGCCGGTTAACCCCCTCGAGATCAATCGCCCAATACTCGTCGGGCACCGCCCCACCCTCCCAGGCCACTATTTCCTCGCCATCCCGCCAGGCCATCTCGAAGCCCTTCGCCCGCGCCATCTCCCAGCTTCGAATCACCGTCTCCAGCATCTCCCGGATCTTCGCCTTCAGATCCGAAGTAGCCGCCACCGTAAAGGTCACCAACAAGATCTCGTCGAGTCGCACGTCGCTCTTCTCCAACAGGATCTCCACGACCAGGTGCTGCAAGGTATAGGTTTTACCCGTGCCGGCGGAGGCGTTGATGAGGCCATGCTTCTCAACCGAGAGATCGAGGAGGGCGTGGGGTTTCTTGTATAGGAGGGTAGTCATGGTTGATCCATCGAGTGTTTTTTTACCGCAAAGGGCACAAAGAGCTCAAAGGGTACGGCGGAGGCTGGATGCTAACCTTAGTGTTCTTTGCTTCCTCTGGGGCATTTGCATCATCGAGTATTTTTTTTACGGCAATGGGCACAAAGAACGTCACGGAAGAGGTAACGAAGAACTCACCGCGTTTCGGGGGAGCCTCGATGCTAACCTCAGTGTTCTTTGCGTCCTTTGCGGTAAATGCAGTGTCGTTCACTCCCAAGCTCGCAGGAAGGGTGCGTAGCGCCCCTTGAGTAT
>SLJM01000076.1 GCA_007135085.1 Myxococcales bacterium | reverse complement strand
CCAGGGGAAAAGTCAAAGAGAGCACCTATCTTTGCACGGTCGACCTTCTGGGCGAAGAGCCGAGCTGGGAGAGGAGCCGGGCGAAGAAGAAATTGGACCGTATCTTGTGGATCCCCGTGCGTCACGGCGGTGACGAGCATCTGACCGAGCGACTCGTGGGCCACCCCGTCTTGTGGAGTCCCGACGAAGCCGAAGATGCCCTGCTCAGCACCGATTGGAACTTCCATATGGATCTCATCCGCCGAGGATTGGTAGACACCATCACCGGCCATGACGGCAGGGTATTGCAGATCCGACCGAAAGCGGCCAACGCCAACAGCATGACCTGGACCGTCGACGAGCGCGGTGAATCGACGATGACCCTGCCGCGGGGGTTCTATCTAAGACCGACATTTACGGCCTCGATTCTGCGAAAATATTTCCACCACCAACCGTAGATCATGATTCCCCGACGACTCGATAAATATTTGGCCGACGCCACACCGCTGTCCCGAAACCAGATCAACGCAGCCTGGGAGGCGGGCCGTATCGAGGTTCATCCAGCCCGTGAATCGGAGCGGGAAGACTACCAATTATGGAGCCTCATCTTCGAAGACGACCAGGTGCTCCTGGATTCGGAGCCTGTCGCCCTGGTTGAGCCGAGCCACTATCTGGCCTTTCACAAACCGGAAGGCATCCTGTCGACGACCAGCAACCCACAGGGCCGCGATTGCCTGGCGGCCTGGCTCGATGAACTCCCGGATTCGATCTTTCCCGTGGGGCGGTTGGACAAGCCGACCACTGGCTTTTTGCTATTCACCGACGATGGTGATCTATGCTTCTGTCTGCTCCGTCCCCGTTTTCATGTCGAAAAGGAATACCATCTGACCGTGCGCGGCGCCGTCGAACCAGGCGATGAGCGCCTCGCCGCGCTCGAGGAGGGCATCGATATCGGCGATCGAAAACCACCGGCCAGAGCGCTTCGCACAAAAGTGCTCGACACTTCCACCAAAAAGAGCCTGCTCTCGGTGGTCGTCGACGAGGGTCGCCACCGAATGGTCAGGCGTATGGCCCGGCGGGCAGATTTCAAATTGGAGCACCTCCACCGGCCGCGAATCGGCCCCGTCGAGATGGGAGATCTGCCAGTGGGCGAGCTCCGTCCCTTAACTGGCGAAGAAGTGGACTCAATCTGGAGGGCCTGCGGCGGAAGAGATGCCGCCAGGGCACGGCAGATCGCCGCCCTGGGTCGCCAGGCCGCCAAATGGCGCGACCAGCAGCGCCCCCATCTGCGCCTGGAGCGCTGGCTGGACCTCAACGGCTAGCGATTATTGGGAGCCCGCCTACGATTTTCTGGACTTCGTGCCCTCCGGTGGCCCCCCGGAGATCAAGCACTCCGTGGCCACCGAATCCTGCAATAGCTGCCACGGTGAGGTCACCGCCCACGGCGATAACCGCATCGGCATCGAGACCTGCATCCAAGCCTGCTCGAGCTGTCACGGCGCCGTCGACTTCGCCACCGGCGAGGGCCACAGCGCCGGCGCATTTTTTTGACCACTGGGGTGACTCAAGGGCGCCTATTCACCGTGGTCTCCCACACCCACAGCAAAGGAATCTCCGAGCTTTTCCATCCATTCTTGTAGAAAGATATCGGGCCGACTCATCCATTTTATGGTCTGAAGATTCGGGCACAGACTTACTTCGGGTGGATGGGTTATGAAAACTCCGGTAAAAGAGCTCGAGAATTCTGATGAAGACAGAAAAACGGTGAAAGGTGCCCTATGATCGCGCCGATCTCGAACCCATGCATCATTGGAGTACCCGATTCAAAGCGACAAAGCACCACCTGAGCAAAGAGTTGAAACAGTGGATCACCGTCAGGGGGAGAGAATGAAGAGGTTCCTGGCCACAGACCCCGCGATGAGTCTGGATGACGCCTTTCGAACCCGGGTGGTCTTTTTATTCTCGTTGGTCCTCGTGATCTGGGCGCCGATTTATTCCTATATTATGTTCCAATTGGCACCCAACTGGGAGGTGGTGATCTCCACGATGACCGCCATGGTCATGGTGGGAATCAGCCCCTTTTTGCTGCGGCGGGGCGTCTCCTTTTTCATCGTGGGCAACTGGTTGGCCTTCACCGTGTATTGGGAGATGATCTTCGTCGGCGCCATCGCCGGCTATGGTCCCCCGCCGTTTTACTGGCTCGCCGTGGTCCCCATGGTGGCCTCGATCATCGCCGGGCTTCGATCGGGGCTGTTCTGGATGGGCCTGAGCCTCGTCAGCCTGGCCGTCTATTATTCTCACCTCTACGCCGTGCGAGGCGACGCCCTGGTCCTGTCGCCGGGCTCGCAGATCATCTTCGACGTCAGCGTATTGGCCGGACTCTATATCCTTGTGATGCTCCTGTCGCTATCCTCCCTTCGCGCAAAAGATATGGCGGTCTCTCAACTAAAGGCCAGCGAAGAACGGGGACGCAAGATCGTCGAGAAGGCCGCCGACGCCATCTTGACCGTCGACGCCGACGCCACCATCTGCTCGGCCAACGAGGCCTGCGCCGAGATCTTCGGCTACCCGGAACAGGAGCTGTTGGGCCGTCCCTTGAGCCAATTGGCCCCGGCCACCGGTCAGATTCCGCCTGACCCTGACCCGGAAGGCGACGCGGTGGTGATGGCCCGCTTTGACCCGGAGGGCGAGCCCGCCGAGCAGCCGGCGGCCCTCCGTGCCTGGTCGGGCCACTATTATGAGACCCTCGGTATCCGCCAGGACGGGCAGACGGTACCCCTGGAAATTGCCATCGCCCGCCTGGATCTGAGCAAGAGCGAGCGGTTCGTAGTCGTCGTCCGCGATCTGAGAGTGCGAAAAAAGCTCGAGGAGCAGCGCAAAAAAGCATTGCAGCAATCCAAGGAGAGCTTTCGAGCGCTGATCGAAAATCTGCCCAACGGACTCATCGTCCACCGCCAGGGGCAGATTCGATATCTCAATCCGGCGGCGGGAGAACTATTGGGCTGCCAGAACTGGAGAGAGCTGTTGGGAAGCCCCATCGATGATCTACTTCCCCGCGAGGAGCGCCAACAATTCTTCGACCTCTCCAACAGGGCCCGGCTCCAGGGAGAATCTCCTCAGGCTCAGGAGCATCACTTCAAGACTCCCCAGGGGGAACGAGTTCCTGTGGAGAGCCTGACCTTCGAGGCGATCTTCCAAAATGAAGAGGCCCTCATCTCCATTGTCCGAGACCTGACCGAGACCCGACAGATGCGCTTGCAGATGATGCAAATGGAGCGCATGAGCGCCGTCGGCACCCTGGCCGCCGGCGTCGCCCATGAGATCAACAACCCCCTGACCTACGTGGCCGGCAACCTCCTCTTTGTCCTCGAGGAGCTGCATGAGTTCAGCGACCAGGTTGGCATATCAGGCCGTGAGGACAGCCAACAGGACAGCTATATCGGCTGGAGCGATGCCCTGCACGACGCCCTGGAGGGCACGGAGCGGATCCGCAAGATCGTCACCGACCTGCGTTCTTATTCACAGAAACGAGAACCTGAGATAAAGCCCGTGGACCTTCGAGAGGTAGTTGAGACGGCGATCAATATGGCCTCCCACGAAATCAAGCACCGAGCTCAGCTGATCCGCGATTTCCAGCAAGTCGATCCGGTCCTGGCCGACCCTGCCGGCCTTGGCCAGGTGGTGTTGAACCTGTTGATCAACGCCGCTCATGCCATCACACCGGGAAGCGTCGAACAACAGGAAGTCCAGGTGAGAATTCGTCAAGATGGCGATCAAATTTTTATCGAAGTCCGCGATACGGGCACGGGTATTGCCGACGACGTATTGCCTCAGATCTTCGATCCCTTCTTCACCACCAAGTCCGGAAATCAGGGCACCGGGCTCGGTCTGGCGATATGTCAAAATATCATGCAGAGCTTCGGCGGCGATCTCACCGTGGAGACCGCTGTCGGCGAGGGCACCACTATGGTGGCCAGGCTTCCCGCGACCCCAGCCCCCGAAGAACTCACGACAGGGGAACAACCGGAGCACGAAAAACAGCCGACGGGGACGCCGCGGATCTTGATCATCGACGACGATCCAATGGTTCGGAGGACGCTGACGCGACGGTTGGCGAAAAATTATGAGGTCCAGGACGTATCCAGCTCCACCGAGGCCCTCGACAAACTAAGCAGCACCCCCTTCGACATCATCCTCTGCGATCTGATGATGCCAGAGGAAACGGGCATGGAATTCTTTGAACGCCTCAAAAGTGCAGAACCCCACCTCAAAGATCAGGTCATCTTCATCACCGGCGGCGCTGTGACCCAGGATGCCGCCGACTTTCTGGAAAAGACCAACGCCGCCGTGCTCAAAAAGCCCTTTCGTCACCGAGAGCTGCAGCGCCAGATAAATGACACCCTCGATAAATGACCACTTACCAACTCCGTCCTCCCCCCCGGGGGGCGTGACCACCTGAATCGCCGCCGGGATGAGAGGCGGCTGACCTCAATCAGAGATAGACGACAGGCCGCCGCCGCGCCAATAATCCATGCGCGTCTCCTCCATATTGGAGCCCCCGCTGACGACGCTCCAGCTGCCACTGGCCGTATTGTGCCAGCCCCCGGTGACCACGCTTCGAAACCCCGAAGCGTCTCCACTGCTTCCACTGACCACCACCGACCCCGTACCGCTGGCGGTAGCGCTGGACGCCCCAAGGATGACCGATTGATCTCCCGTGGCCTGGTTACCAGTGCCGCTGATCGCCGAGGCATATTGGCCGTCAATCGTATTATTGGTACCTCCCACCAATCCACCGAAGGAGCTATAGGTGGCATGTGTGCCAAATACGATATTATGAGAACCGGTCTTATTGGCGCTATCTCCCTCATCATAGCCGACGATCAGATTGCCCCGGCCGTTGACCGTACTAGTTGTGGACCCCTGACCGCTGCGGATATGGACGTTGACCGCGTCGAAGACCAGCGAATCCTGGCCGTGTACGCTCATTCGGGTCATGGGCTCGATCGTATGCTGCACCTGTGACAGGTCCTGTTCGAGCGAGGTCAGTTGCGCTCCCTGGCTGGAGATCTCGTCAGTGACCATGCTCATCTGGCCCTCCAAAGTCGAGATATCGCCCTCCAGACCGTTGATATTTCCCTGGTTGATAGCGACGTCGTTCTCCAGATTCGTAATCGCTGTATCATGAGAGGCCATAGTGGTCTCGAGACTATCCAGATCAGCGTCGTACCCGGAGATCTGGCCGTAGAGATCGGAGATATCATCGCTGTTGACGGCGATCCCCGATTCCTGTGCCGCGAGCTGTGCCTCCACTTGCTCCAGCCGCGCCAACAGGGCCTCGATGGCCTCCTGTGAGGTCTCTACACCCAGGTCGGCCTGCGAGTCGTCGAAGGTCACATCACCGGCGTTACTGGCTCCCCCCAATTCGTCGGGCCCCAACCCCTGCAAGGTCGTCGCATCATCGGCCTGATTTGCGACCGCCGCGAAGGGAACCGCGCCCAGGGGCCACCGATCCATCTCGGAATCTCCCTCGATCTGCATCGCCATATAGGGGGTTCGATGGGCCCCAAAATCCTGGGCCGAAAGCTGCTCATAACTTCCCAGATAGGCCGAAAAGGCCCCGCCGGAAAAGTCTATTTGATGGGTCTCACTCCAGAACGCATCGTCTGCCGAGGCGCTTGCATATAATGAGAAGGTCACCTCCAGCTGTTCATCGACCGGTCGGTTTTCCCGGTCTGTCAAAAATCCGTCCACTGGAACCAAAAGGGCTTCTTGGCCGGCCTGCGCCTCGGCGGCGTCGAGTCCCATGGTGACGACGACCAGCACCAAAGCCAGCACGAATGACGTCCATTTTGCAGTCTTTTCTATCATTTTTTCTTTCCTTGCTGTCTCTCGAGTTCCCGTCTCAGTTCCATCTCTATTGGCTCACCGACTATGGGCTCACCGATGCCCCATCTTCATTGGGCGCCATCGACGACCAACGGTCCCATTCCCATCTTCACCGTATAATTCTCAGTCTGCCCAATTCCTGCCGGCGCCGGGGTTCCAATGCTGACTCGGCTGCGATAATTCTCAGATTCACCATCGCCCCCACCAGAACTCAACGAGTAGTGGGAGCCCCGCTCCAGGGGGGACTCGTCATTGTCGTCGTCGTTGATGCCGGCATTCTGGTTTTCTGATTGATTGTGAGGACTCTGATTTTCTTCGTTGATCTCCTCCGGGCTCTCTACTTCTTCAATCTCACCACTGGCACAGCCAATGCCCATCACAGCGATCGTCGCCAAGATGACAAGCCCAACCCCTGGTGCATGACTCCCGAAGCCCGGCGGCCACGATGCACCTCTGGAATTATGAGCTAATTTTCGAAATATCATTATTTTCTCCTGACCATCGACCTTCTCGCCAATTCTTCTCTCTCCAGACATCTCGCAGGATAACAGAGAAGTGCCCAGACTTAAAAAACCCTCCCCCGACGCTCAGATATAATCGACCTATTTTCGAACCCTGCCGAGGGAGCTCTATCGCGGTGGTGGGATCTCTTCTTCCGGCGAGGTGCCGGTGAGGATGTCCTTTTGCCGTTCTTGCTGGCGGCGGATGAGCCCGGCCAGGTGGCTCATCTCTTCGGCCAGAAGGTCGACGATATCGTCGAGGGCCAGAATCCCCTCCAATCCGCCCCGGTCGTTGACCACGGGCATGCGGCGAACCCCATTGGCCTTCATGGTGTCCACCACCTCTTCCAATGGGGTCTGTTCACCGACGGTGACGACCTCTCCCATCATGATCTCTTCTACGTCCAGCTGTCTGGCGTCCACCCCCTGGGCGACCACCTTGACCGTGATATCTCGGTCGGTGACCAGACCGATGGGCCGACGAATACCGTCGTCTTCGCTGACGACGACCACGTTGCCCACGTCGAAGCGGCGCATCAGCTCCGCGGCGTGGTACACAGAGTTGGTGGGCAGGGCAAAGACCACGGTGCGTGTACAAAGTTCACCGGCATTCATGATATCCCTCTCTTCGCGATAAAATCGGAGCAAGGCGTCTGCGGACCCTCCAAATAATAGGTTCCCAACGCCGAGCCCCAACCGAAAAGGTCCCTTATGTCGACCGAAGATACTCGGGCCCCCGGGGCATTGCGTCGGTGGTTCGTCTTTCATTTCGTGGCTGATATGCTCTTCGCCGTGCCTCTGATGATCGCCCCGCACTGGTTTCTGGGGCTCTTCGGCTGGGAGGTCATCGATCCCTTTACGGCCCGCCTGGTGGCAGCCGCCCTATTCGGCATCGGCATCGAATCTTTGCTGGGCCGAAACGCCTCGGCCGAATCCTTTCGAACGATGCTGCGCCTCAAGATCATCTGGTCCTCGGCAGCGGTGGTGGGAATTCTAGTCACTATGCTCCAGGGCGCCCCGCCGCTTGGATGGATCATCTTTGCGATCTTCGCCGGCTTCAACCTGCTCTGGATCTACTGGTTTATTAGACTTCGATCAGCCGCTTCGCATCAGGGCTCGAACTGATGACCACGAGCAGAAGTCCACCGTGATCCATCAGAAGTCTAGTCAATCAGAGCATCGACTCAAAAATATGATGGTCACTGACCGTGTAGATCTCGACTACCTCTTGGCCATCGCGCTCATAGGTGATTCTGACCTGGCTGTCCGAGACCACTTCGACGGTGATTGGTGAGTCCGATGGATGATATCCCTGATGGCCCTCCAATTGGTCCCGTGAGGCCTCCTCATAGATCTGATGGACGATGGGGTGGAACCGCTCTTCAAAGGGTTCGGGCTCAGGACATTTCACACATCCCGTATAGAGAAGCCCCAACAACCCCAAAGCGCCGACGATCATCATAAACCTCAGGCCGTTCATAGTTCGCCCCCTTCTTCGGCGTCATCCAAGGGCTCGAGCCAGAAGTTCTGCGGCTGATCATAATCGTCGTGAATGATCACCATTCTCAACCTATCCTGGTCGATGATGCTCTCCAGGTTCGTTGTCAGCGGCTCATATTCCGACAGGTCTTCGACCACTTGCCCGTCGACCGAAACCGTCGCCAAGTCCAGCACCCATCGCTCCTTCGCCGGACCGCCGGAGCAAACCATGGCGTACGCCGTGGCCACCGTCGCCAATATGGCCAGGGCCGCCACCAATCCGGTTAACACTCCACGTCTACTCATTGCATGTTCTCCAGATTTCCAGGTCATCACCTGCGACGTCTCTTGGCAGACGAACTGATAGGCAGGCTTATTCAGATAGGATCTCAACGCACAGGGGATTTTGCAACGCCTCCGGCCGCAAACCACACCGACACTTAGCACCTCCTCCAAAATCGTAGTTTGGCCCCTCAAATAGACGATGGTGGATAAACTGACCAACAACGGTATCTCTTGGGAATCGATGTCTTTGGCTCTACCACCGTCGTCTATTTAAGGCGCCTGAACGGCGGCGCAGACTGCAATTGGAGGGGTGCCGCTAAGTGTTGATGGTGGATTGCGGTGATCCCTGGCTGTACCTCCTGCGCTTGCCAGGTCGGCCCACCATCGTCGATAACCCTGAGCAGGCCGGGGACACCGAACCCCTGTCCATCCTCTTCGGCTTCTCGTCATCTACAGGGAGAATCCCATGTCCATCATCGCTCACTCCAACGAATCACAGACCAAATGGGATCGCGGCCAATTTAAGGTCATGATCGAATCGCCCACCTCCAGCCGACCCATCGGCTTTTGCGACGGCGGCAAAGAGGCAGAAGCAGCGATTCACGAGATGGCCATGCGCGAGGGGGCGGAAGTGGAGATCGACAAAAAGGTGCTCAAAACGGGCCGCGAGATCTGGACCGTGCGTCCTCGCTAAGCCCCTCTTCGGAGTCTGGTGTTTGGTTCCTCCTCAAAGGTGATGAGCTATGTCCCCATTATTCGGTGATTTTACGGCAAAAGATTGGAGCGAAGTATTCTCCATTCCATCCGCGGCCGTCCCCCAGGCGTTGATCGTCCATGGCGAGGTGGGTCACGAGCATAACCTGGCCCGATGGGCCGAGATTCTGGGCCCCAATATCCTGCGGCCCCAGTGGAATATGCTCCTCGGCGAATACGACGACAAGAAGCTGGGCTTCGCCAACGTCCTGGGCGGTCCCATGGCAGCCATGGCCGCTCATCCCTGCTGCGTCATGGGCACTGAGCTTATGATACAGACAGGTTATTTCGGGGGCTTGAGCCAATCCGTGGACTATGGCCAGGTATTCATCGTCGATCGCGTCAAAGCCTCATGCGGTACGGCAACCTGCTATGGCTTCGAAGAGGATTATATCGAAGCCGACGAAGAGCTCGTCCAGGCGGCCCGCACCTATTGCGAGTCCAAGGGCTGGCCCTATGTGGTGGGCGCCCTTCGCTCCACGGACGCCATCTTCTTGGAGACCATCGACCTCGCCAGGGCCTGGGCTGACGAGGGCCAACTCGGCGTCGATATGGAGACATCGACCACCTTCTCTGTGGCTCGCCACTTAGGCCGGCGCCCCATCGCTCTTCTCAACCTCTCGGACCATATGCTCCGCGGCGAGCATTATTTCGAATATAAGAGCCAGCGCCAGGAGTTGGGCAAAGAGATCGATCGCCGCATCCGCGAGCTGGCCCTTCATCTGGCCACCACACAGATCGCCGACGAGCCCGCACAGGTCTTCGAACCAGCCTGACTCTTCAGGCGGTTCGACGCCAACCCGGCATCAGCTGTGGTAAATCAGGAGCGCTGTCGAAGATTTATGGAGAACTTTGATTTCCAGACAGTGGGCGACTTAGCGCTCCGGTGGTCTCCATCGGGAGAGCAGTTCTCGTGGCTATGCCGTGAGGGGAGTCTCTTCTTCCTCGCCCGTTGGCAGAATGCAGAGAGTCTATATGGCCTGATCGGGTTGAATCATCCCGGGATAGAGGATCAGCGAGAAGAAGTTCGTCAAATCAGCGCGGAGGTGATCGCCGCCATTGAAGACCCTCATCGGGGCCTGGCCCTGGAGGAAGCTCTTCGGGATATGCCCGGTTGGGGTCTTGTGGTCCAAACTATGCGGGGACTGAGGGCCTATCGCGATCCTATCGGACGACTTCCGCTGATGTGGCGGCGCGTCGTCGATGGTGAACAAGGAAAAGGAGCCGGGGTCGTGGTCGGGACCCGACCGGCGATGGTCATGGGCTCGGCTCGTCGCATACGACGACACAGACTGGAGCTCTTTCTCAGGGGCCAACACGGCCGGGAGAGGGACGACTTTTTTCAGGGCGTGCAGAGAATTCGAGCCGGCGAAGTATTGCTCGCCGAACGCACGGGACGTCTGTGGTCTCGCTCCTATTGGACCCCCTCGCCGTTGCCCCTTACCGAAGAGGTGGAGACGGCCGCTCAGCATATTGGCGACGCTCTGGCGACGGCTATTGAGGGGTCGGCTTCGCGAGCAGGAGAGCTGATAAGCCTGAGTGGAGGCTACGATTCCACATTGCTTTTGCTGTTATTTCGGGAATTGGGAAAGCAACCCCGCTCGCTTTCGATGGTGGCCAAGGGGACGAGCCACGTTGATGAACGCAGCACCATCGAGGGCCTCCTGGCGGCCCAACAGATCGAGGGAGAATTTTTTGATATCCGCGGTCCTCAGCAGTGGGGGACACCACAGGTGCACCACCCCACCGTTGATTTCGGCCCCGCCTTCATGGCCGAGGCGGCCTATTTCCGAAACTTCTACGCCCATGCACGGACCCTTTTAGAGCGGCAGAGAAAGCCTGCGGTGCTGGTCACCGGGCTCGGCTCGGATCAACTCTTCTATGTGACCCCTTTCGAATGGGCCCAGGACCAGATCTGGAAGGGGCGGCCGCTGCCGGCGGTGGGGTCCTGGCGTTGGCGATTGAAGAGCCGGCTCAAAGGGAGGGCAAAGAAGTGGGGCCTATCGCGATTTCCCTATCCATGTCGATCGAGACCGGGCCCTCCCTGGATGACAGCGCAGAAGCGCCGGCGAGATCTGCAGTGGCGTGTCCTCTACGATCGCCACCGGTGGTTGAAGCAGAGGGCGGAATTCTTCCAGTCCTGGTACTGGGAGTATACGATGCGGCTTCTGGAGCGATATCGCCGCAGCACCGGTCTTTTTGTCGAGCTCCCCTTCCTCCATCTCGATGTCCTCCGGGTGGGACTGAGCCTTCCCCCCTCGGTCCTGCGAGCCCGGGGAGAAATAAAGGCGCCGTTGCGCAGGTTATTGGACTCTCGCGTCCCGGCGTCGTTTTTTGACAATCGCCGCATCGGCTGTTTCGACGAGGTCGTCTGGGAGGGGTTTCGATATTATCTGAGACCGTCACCGCAGGAGTTGATCGGGGCCCACAGGCTGAGCGAATATCTTTGTATCGACCGACAAGAAATTCAGGATTGGCTGGCCGCCAATTTCGATGAGCCCGATATCTTTCGCCGACAGTACGCCTTCGAACTCTGGCATGTGATGGCGACAGAACTCTGGCTCAGGCAGTGGGACGCAGCCGGGCAGTCGGTAATAAGAGAACCCTTGCCAATATGACCGGTTATCAATTGATCCAAGTTGCAACAGGGATACGGTAAACGTAAAATATTGTTAGCAAGGAACCAACCGTCCACCTGAGATAGGTCCAGATAAGACGACAGTCGTCTAAAATGGAGTCGCAATCTATGAAAAAAGTTACCGCCGAGTCTGTCGAAGGGCTCTGCCATACGGACTCCCCGGCGAACACAGCCCTCGTCTATCAACGACCGGAGCTCGTTCGACTGGGAAAACTCTCTCAACTGGTCCGGGGAAGAACCGGCAACTTTAATGATGGAAACTCCCCGAACCCGCGTGAGACACCACAATAGTTAAGAGCTGGCATCTGAAGCGCTGTCTGGCGAGCTTATTTGATCATCATCCCCGAAACTGCGGGCTGACGGGCCGATAATTGTCATCCCACCTGCAGCGTTTAGGATTGAGGCGCTGAAATCGATTTCTCAATACTCGTATATGCAGGAGCAGGACATGAGCAGCGCCATTGAGAGAGTCTCGCCGCTGGATTTTCCCTGGGAGACGGCCGATCCCTTTTTATTCTGCGTCCATCACCTCGATCGCTACCCCGAGGGCAACGAGCTCATGGGGCCCGACCCGGCGCTCTTAGAGGGACGACCCATCGGCAACGATTTCTCCGGCAAAGACGGGTGGAGCATGTACCACGGCGACGTGGTGCCCGGCTTTCCCCAGCATCCCCACCGGGGGTTCGAGACGGTCACTCTGGCCCGGCAGGGCTTTATCGATCACACCGACTCCCTTGGCGCCAGGGCTCGGTTTGGTCACGGCGACGTCCAGTGGATGACCGCCGGCAAGGGTATCGTCCACTCCGAGACCTTTCCCCTGGTCAACGAGGATAAGCCCAATACGACGGAGCTCTTTCAGATCTGGCTCAACCTGCCCGGCGAACACAAGATGGTGGAGCCCCATTTTGCGATGTTCTGGAGCGACGATGTGCCGAAAAAGACCTTCACCGACGACGACGGCAACGAAACGACGCTGACCATCGTCGCCGGCGTCTTCGACGGTCTGACACCGCCGTCGCCACCGCCCAAATCCTGGGCCGCCGACGAGGACCACCATGTGGCGATCTGGACCCTGAAACTCGACCCGAACGCCACCTGGACCGCCCCGGCCTCAGTGGAAGGGGTCAACCGCTCCTTCTACGTCTTCGAAGGCCAGGGCATCACCATCGACGGCCAGGCCGTCCCCAACAAACGGCGTGTCGAAGTCGACCCCACCTCGCAGATCGAGTTTGTGAACGGCTCCGCCCCCTCAGAAATGCTGATGCTTCAGGGAAAACCCATCGCCGAGCCCGTCGCCCAGCAGGGCCCGTTTGTCATGAACCACCCCGGCGAGATCCGCCAGGCCATGCTCGACTTTCAAAAGACCCGGTTTGGCGGCTGGCCCTGGGATGAACCGGCCCCGGTCCACCCCCGCGACGAAGGTCGATTCGCCGTCCACATCGACGGCCGCCAGGAGCGACCTTAAGCCCCGTCCCACCTTTGCCTTCTTTGAATCAGAGCAGCCGCCTAAAACGGCGGCTCCGACCACTCGATCTTGATCGTGGCCCCTGGAGGCAGGCTGCTCTCAGCAGGCCGCGCGGGGCCCACCGACCTCGACCAACACTCGTTGACCCCGAAGATATGGTCGATTGTGGTCTGCACATTGGCGCTGCGACGAGACGCCAGCGTATATCCCGCCGCCTTCAACTCCGCCCGTCGCGTACTATTCATACCCCGCTCGCAGATCTCGATATGATAGTCGGGGATATATCCTTTGGCCAACATTCGCTCTGCATTGGCCCCGCTCTGGGAGTAGAAATTAAGCGCCAATGCAGCTCCACCGAGCACGGCGAAGACAACGAGCGACTTGGCCACCAGCGCTTTGAATTGCTCGCGGTCCTCTCCAAACTCACGGGATAATTTATCCACCCCATCGGGCTCAACTCGGCGGTCGCAGTGGACGCATTGGTTTAGCGTCTGTGGCGTGCGTTTATTGCAATGTGGACAGATCATAAATTCAGTTTTCGCTTGTAGTTAGTCGGTCTACCGATAACTACAGGATCTTACAGATCTCGAGACAGGGTGTCGATCACCCGGTTTAATCGCTCTTTGACATCGTCGGCGACTGGCTGGATAGCTAGATATCGGGAAGAATTATTGGAAAATACCTCCCCTGATGAGAGCGGCGGCAAAAAAAGTCCGTTTCTTGTCAAAGCCTACTTCGACGATGCTCTTGCACATTTGCACAGAATGACACCACCGAGGCACCTCTTTGATAGACCGTCCAACCCAAAATCCTCTCACTCCCCTGGGCCCCACCGCCCTGGCCCCCTTCGCCGAAGATCCGGAGCAGGGGCTGGCAAAGATCTTTGGGTTTTCCTCCTTTCGCCCCGGCCAGCGGCAGGTGGTGGAGCACCTGGTCGACGGCCGCGACGCCCTGGTGGTCATGCCCACCGGATCGGGTAAGAGCCTGTGCTACCAGCTCGCCGGCGCCCTGACTCAGGGGGTGACCCTGGTGGTCTCGCCACTGATCGCCTTGATGAAAGACCAGGTCGACGGGCTGCGCTCGACGGGGTTGCCGGCCACGGCGATTCACTCCGCCATGCCCCGGGCCGAGCAGCGGCGTCGGCTCGAAGAGCTCTACGTCGGCGATTATAAGATAGTCTACGTGGCGCCCGAGCGCTTTCAGAGTCGGGCATTTTGTGACGCATTAGAAGATGTTGAAATAGGACTTCTGGCCATCGACGAGGCTCATTGCATCAGTCAGTGGGGTCATGATTTTCGCCCCGCCTACCGTCGCCTGGCTCAAGTGCGACAACGCTTTGGCGATCCCCAGACCGTGGCCCTGACGGCGACGGCCACCGAGCAGGTGCGCCGCGATATCGGCGAACAACTGGGCATCGGCGCCGACGATGAAATTGTGGGGGCCCTGGAGCGGCCAAATCTATATTTCGACGTCTATTTCGCCGGCTCCAAGGAGGATAAATTACGCCCGATCAAAGCCCTGGCCGAGCGCTACCCCGGGGAGTCGATCATCGTCTACGGGGCGACCCGAAAGCAGATCGCCTCTGTAACCAGGGAGCTCAACGACGCCAATATCGACGCCGCCGGCTATCACGGCGGGATGCCCGCCGATGAGCGTCGCCAGACCCACCAGCGGTGGATGAACGACGAGATCCCCGTGCTGGTGGCGACCAACGCCTTCGGGATGGGCGTCGACAAACCGGATGTGCGCGCCGTCATCCACTATAATATCCCGGGCAGCATCGAGGCCTACTACCAGGAAGCCGGTCGCGCCGGCCGCGACGGCAACCCCGCTCATTGCCTGCTCCTCTTCAACCGCTCCGATCTGCGGGTCCACCACTGGTTTGCGGAAAACGCCTTCCCCCTGCAGATGCAGGTCATCCGAATCTGGCTCCACCTCTGCTCGCTGGGGCCCGGCGCCCACGACTATACGCCCACATCGCTGGCCCGCGCCGCCCGCGGCCCGGGCCAGAAATTACCGCCCCGGGTCGCCCAGGTCTGCCTTCGCCACCTGGCCCGGGCGGGCCACCTGCGCTACGGCGGCGGACAGGTCGAGGTCCTCCATGAGGTGGGCCCCTTAGAGCTCAATATCGACTTCTCCCGCTTTGGCGACCGCCGGCTGAACGCGAAAGCACAGCTCGGCCAGATGATCGATTATACCAGGGCCCAACGCTGCTATCAGGCCACCCTCCTCGATCATTTCGACTCCACGGCCAGCTTCGGCGCCCGCTGCGGGCACTGCGCCAATTGCGACGCCAATCAATAACACCGCCCATAGCGCTTTATGACGATAGAATTGACCCAATCCTAATCCACGGGGCCGGGTTGTTGCCAGACGAGCAGGAGCCCCACCGGCCTTGGCGGTATATCAGGGTGTTTATTTTTCGAAGAGTTGCTCCAACCCCGTTGCGGTGAGGTTCGTCGTGAGCGCCCGGAGAGTAGACAACGAAGAAGTGGCAGCCCTGCTCGATGAGGTAGCCGACCTTCTGAGCCAGAAGGAGGAGGCCAATTTTTTTCGTATCTCCAGCTATCGCCGAGCCGCCCAGGGGCTGCGCCATGCCGCGCTTTCGGTGGAACAGCTCTACGAGGACTCCGGCGTCGAGGGATTGCAGGAGATCTACGGTGTGGGGGCCAGGATCGCCTCCCTCATCGAGGAATACCTCGAGACCGGCCGATCGACCCTTCTGGAGTCGCTGCGGGCCGAAGCCTCGCCGGAGCAGGCATTTGCCCAGCTTCCCGGCATCGGAGAGGTGCTGGCCCACCGCATCGCTGACCAACTCTCCATCGAGACCTTCGAGGAGTTGGAGATGGCCGTCCACGATGAGCGGCTCCAACAGATTCCCGGTATCGGCGAGAAGAAGACCGCCGGCATCGGCGACGCCCTGGCGGGCAGGTTGAGCCGTTCGGCGCTCCGCCGAATGCGACAACGTCTCGATGGGAGAAGCGCCGCTTCTTCAGCTGAGCCCAACGTGGCCCTCTTATTGGAGATCGACGATCAATACCGGCGAAAAGCAGACGACGACCAACTGCGCCGTATCGCTCCCCGACGCTTTAATCCCGACGGTGAAAAGTGGCTCCCCGTCATGAATACTCAGCGTGAGGGCTGGGATTTCACCGCCTTATTCAGCAATACCCGGCGGGCCCACGAGCTCGGAAAAACTCGTGATTGGGTGGTCATCTATTTCGAAAGGGAAGATCAGGAAGGCCAGTCCACGGTGGTCACCGCCCAACGGGGTCGCCTCCGGGGCCGACGAGTCATCGCCGGCCGGGAGGCAGAATGCCAGAAATATTACGAGGAGCGCTCCCACCTCGATGAGCAGCGCCCCTCGTAAACGATCCCCCTCCCCGGTGCTCAGGCAGGCACTTCCCGTTGGTCAGTGCTGCCCGCCACGACAATCCCGTCCGTGGACCGTCAGCGCCCAGATCACGGCGATATTGACCACGACCATTGTGATCGACCAGACCGGATACAGCGGCATCCACGCGAAGACTACTCCACATTGGGAGCGCCAAAGGTCTGTTCCGAGCAGATCTGAAATTCACCGATCCCGTCGGGGAGGCGGCAGAGGGATGGATCGGCATGTTCAGTCCAGGCAATGAAGTCGACCAACTCCCCTTCGGAGTTGTAGAGGGCTACATGGTCGGCGCTGCCCAGTCCAAACTCGTGGTGAACACCCTTTACGCGAACCAAAAAGCCAGCGGGCTCCAGAATGGTTCCGTCCTCAAAGGTGTAGGTATGTCCGGGCTTCTCCGGTTCATCATCGGTGAAATACCACCCCGTGAGATCGACGGCGGTGGTCCCCAGATTGTAGAATTCGACTTCGTCGTCGCCGCGAGAAGTGACTTCGTTGATGACAATGATGTCTTCGGCGGTCTCACACTGCGTGATATCAAAGGCCTTGCAATCCGGGCTGCAGGTCACCGTCCCACCGATAAAGCCCAGGCCCTCGCAACTGATACCGTTGAGATCGGAGCCGTCACACAGCTCATCTCCTTCGGCAACGTCATTGCCGCATTCGGCGACCTCGCTGTTGGCGACATTCGGCCCCCCAGGGGTCGGCGTATCAAGGGTCATAAACGGCCCGGTGCCGTCGGGAATGCGGCCAAAACTCTTGCCTTCAGGAGATTGGCCCTCTTCCCAATCGACAAAGTCCACTAGCTCCCCGTCAGGAGCAAAGAGAGCGAGCTCTTCGTCTCGACTCAACTTAAATCCCGGCCAGTCATCATCCATATAAAAGAGCAAATAAGCCGACGGTTCGATGACCGTCTGGTGCGGGAAAGAGCCTCGCTGTGGCTTGCCATCTTTGTCATCGGTAAAAAAATAGCCCGTCAGCTCAATAGCTTCCTCGCCGCCATTATACAGCTCGAACCAATCCTCAGGCTCCCCGACTGCAGCGATTTCATTGATCACCAGCCCCTCCCATAAGGGAGCGGTCTCAAGTTCGTCGTCGGTGTCGTTCTCAATGCCGACGTCGTGATCATCGACAGGGCCTTCCGGCGCGGTGGCACCACTGCAGGCCACGAAAGAGAAGGCGATGAGCGAACTCAAAAGGGTCAAAACGCGCATTTTATCACTCCCAGAAGTGGTGAATCGAGAACTCAAACAAAAAGGACAATCGTTGTTCGTCGGCCGCCTCTGGCACTCCAGGAAGGGGCGCGGCAAACTCACCGGAGAAGCTACGATCATAGGCGAGATATGCTCGCATGCGCTGGCCACGAGAAGCCGGGGGGACCAGGTCTTGAAAGAGGCCCACTTGCAACACGGTACGATGGGAATCACCGATGTGGCGGTCCGTGAGCAATCGGTCCGCCCGGACGACGGCGCCCGGAAAGGTCTGCCAGGGACGGACCCAGCCCCAGGCGCCAAACCCCAGCGGCTCCTGACTTCCGTGACCTGCGTAGCCGCGACCGACAACCCATTCCGCCCCGCCCCCTGCCACAGGGCTGATATAACTCGCCCCGGCGGCCAGCCGGTGATCGGGAGCGCTGGCTGCCCCGACGGAGCCATCCCGGGCGCCAAGATATAAGGACAGTCGATGGTCCTGAGTGTCGGCACGCCATAGATCGTAGGAGACCAGGCCGGTGATATTTTTTCCCCTATTTTGTTCGCGCAGATTACGGCCCTCGCCATTGGTCAGCGATACAGCGAGCCGGAGGCGATCCTCAAAGAACCCGGCGTGCAACGAGCCTCCGAGATCACTGGTATCGAAGAATTGACCGGCCTCCGACAATGTGGCGGCAAAACCTCGCACCCAGTAGTCGGCCTCGATGGCCTCGATCCACACGTCGGGGATCAGACCGGCTCGGGCCTCGAGGACCACCGGACCCAGGTCACGACCGGCAAAGGCCCACCCTTGCTTGAGCCGGGCGACCAGCGAGTCTCCATCGACGCCGAAGAAACCACGAGGGCCGGCGGCACGGACCACCTCGGCGATCACGACCAGCCCCACGTCGGGTGTGGCTGACCAACGCCCCTGCAATTCGGCCCGGTCCAGCTCCCAGGCGTTAAACGAATCATCCTCGCGCCAGGCGGCTTGCCATCCTCCAAAGACCTCAGCTCCCAGCCCAAGGCTTTTGCCGTCCGCCGGCTCCTCGAGAACAGCCTCCTCCGTCTCGGCAGAGGCGGTGAACGCGGCCAGATTGAAGGCAACCACTGAGACCATAGCCAGCAATAATCGACCGGCCAGGGCCCGACCAAAGAGTTGGATCATCTTAGACTCCGGTGTGACCTGGGGCGGTAGCCAAGAAGAGGTCCGTGCTGTTCCAAAAGCTCGATAAAAAGCCCGTAATCGGCCACGTAGCGGTCGATATACTCCACGGTGAAGGCCCGAGTTTCTTCGACAAAACTTTCGGGATCGTCGTGCACCGCGGCATGGATGGCATCCAGCCCTGCCTCCCCGGATGAAGTAGGGCTCCGGGCATGGCCGCGAGCCAGGATTCGCCCTGCCTCGTAGGCCAAGCGGGTCAAATCGGCCGCCTCCCAATCACGATCGGCGATCTTTTCGGTGATCCGATCGACGGAGATATTTCGCTGGTAGCGCGTCAAATGACGGACGCGAAAGCCCACTGACCCCTCGGCGGCCCAGCCCAGCCAGGGATCGGTATCAGGTACCTCGTGAAAGGCCCGCCTCAGCGTGACCAATCGCTCTGCATTATGCTTAAAAGGACGGGGAGGCCACAGCTCCAGACCCCCGACACCGGTGGGGTCTCGCAACTCCTTGAACTCCAGAAGTAAGAGTTCTTCCACCGGAGCATTGACCGCATCGGGATCGTCGGCGACCAGCAGGTAGTAGCGCAACCCGGGATAACTGGACACGCCGGCGCCAAAGCGACGGGCTCCATCGAGAAAGTATAGCCTCTGGGCGCCAAGGCTTTCGGCGTCGACCAGGGTATCTGGATACTCCTCCAACAGGCTCGTCAGCAGCCGCTTCTCTTCGTCGGAAAGGGGCTCCATGCGGCGGGTCAGCACCGCTCCCCGGGGAGGTTCGAGGTCGCCGAGGATCATCTGCCTTCGACCATCGACAACCCTGGTGTAGCGGGTGAAGTTCTGGTGGGCGTCACCATCTCGGCGGGCGCGGCGCAACAGATCATCGATGATGACCCCATTATCCTGTCCGGCCCGCAGGACCGTCGGTGCCTCGTTGGCGGACAGGGCCAAGATCTCGTCGACGTAGCCCTGGGCGACGGCTTCGGCCAACCCCGCCTCGTCGTCGCTGTCCAGCTCTGCGGAGCGTCTAGCCAACACGCCAAAGCCCGTGGCCAGGCGTCGCACCCCAAAATAATAGGGGCCATACAGGGCGCCATCGAAGTCGTTGTACTCCACGCTCATCGTGCCATCAGCCCACCGAAAGGTCCCCAGGTTTTCCGGGTGAGGATCAGCGAGCGTGGCGACCTGAGCCGCGGCGGCGGTGCCAAACTCGGTGGCCCACCCCCCCCCGTGGGCGGGGTTTTGAAGATCAGCCACGAAGACAGATGAGGTGCCCCGAAAATAAAAATAGAGATCGGAGGCCATCTTCTCCCACTTGGCGGCCGTGGCCAGCGGGTCGCGGTCCAAAAAGTCGCGGTTATCCTCTATCAGGGTATTTTGCAGCCATGCCCTCCGGGCGAACTCTTCGTCCACCTGGCAACTGCTCAGAACCCCCCATGAGCACACAAGACTGACCGCCAATACCATACTTCTCATCGTACAACTCTCCTCGATTCGCGCAGCCCGCGTCGTAGTAGTACGCCAGAAAAAGAGTGACAATGGAGTGCTCGCTGATGTCACTGGAATGTAACCACAGAGGGGCTGTCGATGGCCTATGTATCGGAGGCTGGCGTTGAGAAGACGATCTATGCCGACAGATTACTGACCCGGATGTCGCGCCTCTTTGGCTGGCAACGAGATCTCATGGATAATCCGGGCGACGTTGAATATTCGCGGCCACCGCGTCGCCCACTTCCGCTGATAGCTCTCGTGAGAATTCAAAGGCCCACCGGGCTGCATCGGAGTCGTCACGTTCCATGGCAACCTGGCCAAGGCCTTGCCAACTCTTGGCCAGGGCCTCCTTAACCCAGCACGGCGAAGATGCACTGCTGTCGATCATCTGGACGATCTTCCGAAAACAACGCTCTGCTTGCTCAAATTGTCCGAACTCATAATATAAGTCGCCCAGGGCCAGACAGGACTCCATATATTGTCGTTCATTCACACCGACCTGCGTCCCTCGGGTTCGTAACCTGGCAAGGGTCATCTTCGCGTCCCCTGCTCCAACCATCTGGTCCATCACCTCGAGAGCTGACTGCAGAGCCGTGACACCATGATGAGGCATGGACGCCCTCAACGCAGTATTGGCGGCCCGAAGATAGCACTCCGCCGCTTCTGGCAGATGCCGGGCTCGCTGCCAGTGAGCGGCGATCTCGGCCGCCGGCGCGGCGCCTTTACCTTCGTTGATTCTCTCCAGTGCCGTGGCTGCCAATTTATGTAATTTGCGACGCCGATGGGCTCCGTCGATGCTCTTGAGGAGATAGTCTCTCAGGACTCCGTGACTAAAGGCGTACCACTCATCGCGACGCCCCTGACTTTCGACGAGTAGCCCTTCGTTGAGCAAACAGTCCAGGTCGTGTTCAAAGTTTTCCACAAGCTCCTGTTTGTCGTCACCGACGACGATCTCCCGAAACACCTCGTAGGTGACACGAGGGCCGATCACTGCAGCCCGCTGAAGAAGCGCCTCCAATCTTCCACCACTGCCGTAGCGGGTCTCCACCTGTTGAAGTCGCACCCGAAAGAGATCACCCAGACTTGGAGGAACCGCCTGGCGCACCGTCTCGACATCGTCGGCCTGCCATCGGTTGCCATCCCAGGTGAGCAATCCCTCGTCATGGAGGTAGCGAAGTATTAATAAAAGGTGGAGCGGATGCCCTTCGGAGCGCTCGTAGATTTCCTCACACAGTTGTTCGTCAACGGGCAGCACATAATTGACAATGCGCCGCCCGCTCTGAGGAGCCAGCGGCAAGAGGCGTACCCGGACCAGGGTCTGTCCTTCATATTGACTCAGAGCAAGAATTTTTTTCGCCAGTTCCTGTTTCTCGGCCAACTCGCGATGTCGCACGGTGGTGAGGAGCATCAGTGGGAAATCGCGGTGACCCATCCGCGCCACCAATAACTCCAAAAAATCTCCCACCTGGCTATCCGCCCAGTGGAGGTCGTCGAGCACGACCATCCGCGGTCGACGCCGGGCTGCCGACTCCAAGACTCGAATAATGATTTCAAAGAGGTGGCTCTGATCGATATTCGGCCGCTCCTTCTCTTGAGTCGGTCTGAATGGCCGCATGAAATTGACCAACCGTTGGACCTCATTACGGCCGTTCAAACTGAAGCGATCAGCTTGCTCAGACAGTCGCTCGAGCACTTGCTTTCGACTTCTTAGGCGAGTGCGACAAACGCTATCGAGAAGCTCCCGAATACCCTGCATGCCATCGGCACTCCCCCTGGTAAATACGCCTACATGTCCGTAGAGAAGCCCCTTTTCCTCGGACCACTCCTTAACCTTCATCGCAAGTCGAGTCTTTCCGATGCCCGGCGCCCCTTCGAGGATGACCACGCTCCCCTTAGCACAATGCCGGACATCAGCTACGACCTGTGCTAGAAGTCGCCGCTCCTTCTCGCGGCCGACGAAGGGAATGCGCCGATGGGCAACGATGGGGATATCAGGCCGAGGTTTGCCCACTGACCGTGCCAACTCGGCCGGACGGCCCAGGATGCTCTCTTCGATCGTACTTCGTTGCCTGGAGCCCTGCTGGTGGAGCGGGGCCGGCGCCTTGCTTGAGCGAGGATCGTCGCGCACCGTGTCCAGCAAGGTGCGGATTTCACGTCGCATTCCTGCCGCCGTCGACCACCGACGTGTTGGATCCTTTTCCAGCGCCCGATGCACCAGCTCCAGCAGACTCTGTGGCACATCCAAGTCGGCCCGTGGAACCAAGGGTGGGACCCGACGGTGGACATGGCTGGTCATGACCTCCAACCCTTTCTCCTCTCCAAATGGTGGATGGCCGGAGATAAGCTCGTAGAGAATAAGCCCCACGCTATAGAGGTCGGTACGCGGTCCCAGCGGCCGCACTCCCGAGGCTTGTTCGGGGCTCATATAGCGCGGTGTTCCCACTACTTCTCCCTGAGCCGTATCACCGGGCTCGGCGTCGTTCTCCACGCGAGCGATTCCAAAATCGACGATCTTGAGGGTCCCCAACGATTGCGATTTCTCTCCATCGACGATCATTAGATTGCTGGGCTTCAGATCGCGATGAATCACTCCTCGGGCGTGGGCATGGGCCAGCCCCGCCAACAACTGGTCGGCCGTTTCCAAAATATGGTTCAGCGATAACCCACGATGGATGGAATCAATCATTACCTCACCGACCAATAACTCCATGGCAATATACATGGTCCCAGTTTCATCGACGCCGTGGTCGATCACGGCCGCGATATTGGGATGGACGAGCCGCGAGGCCGCACGAGCTTCGCGGGCAAACCGTCGGCGAAGCTGGGGCAACCCGGCCACCTCCGGGCGCAGTAATTTCAAAGCTACCTGCGATCGATCCGCCAATTTCGTAGCGCTCCAGATCGACCCCACGCTGCCCTGACTGAGCTCGCGATTGAGCACAAATCGATCGGCAATCACATCACTTGTCCTCGGCTTTCTCGCCATCTGTAGCCCCTCTCTGCCTTCCAGCTGTGCACGTCGCCGCTTTCTTCTGGTCAGTACCGAGGCGCAGAGCGCGCGTTCCCTAATATTTGGCGACGGGACGAGCCATCGATCAGGACCACGCGCACTCTTCTACCCGGGGATGATTCCCGCTGGCCAGATAAGCCACTGCGAACAAAGGGGTCAAATCACGTTTCTGTGACATCGTCGCACTTGCCCACGACGCCCACCGGCACAAGGCTGGCCTCCTCCCCGCTTTTTTACCCATATGGAACTGTCGCGCCCTATCTACCCCGCTCCCGGCCGCGGACGATGAGGCTCGAACTTTGCAGCGAGCTGTTCGCCTAAGCGTTCGGCCCGCTCCTCTTCGCCCTCGATGAGAGGACCCGTCGGGTCGGCCACCAGAAAGATCTCTGGGGAAGCGACCATCTCAAAGCCCTTTCGACGCAGGCGACGATGAATTCCCTTCGCCGCCTTGCCCGCCATCTTCACCCAGGACGGCTCACCGATATTCGTTCCGAAGGCGACAGCTTTGAGACCTCGTTTTTTGTCTTTTGGGAGGTTCGTCAGCCACTCACGGATACCGCTGTCGGGAACCGGAGTGCCCTCCTTATGCTCCGGCACCTGCTTGCGCGACGTGGGCCGGCTCATCTGCGTCATATGCGTGGGGCCACCGGCGACGAGAAGATCGATATCGTCGGGGACGGTCTGCGGAGCCTCCTCGACGCCCCGAATCTCGACCTCCAACCGGGCGGACAGCCCCCGCCCGATGGCCCTGGCGAGGAGTTTGTTATCACCGAAGATGGACTCGAATACGATCAGCGCCTTTGCCATGGCAGGCCTCCTGCGTAATAGACGGCGTGCAGGCAGCGAATCTAATCACACCATCCCCTCCTCCATGCGGATTTTATTATGGCCTCAGCCCACCCCCGGCGAGAGTCAGAGGGGGTGGGGCTGGAGCGCCGGATATAGCCCTCCACGGCTTAAGATCACGGCCGGCTATTGTCCGGCTCCCCGCCGTGGAGGGACTGATTGCCCGATACTCTCATTCGCCGCAGGTGCATTCACCAGGGCCGCAACCGCAGCCCTCACCGCAAGCACAGGCATGTGCTTCGTCGTCTTCGGCGACCTCTTCAGCGGCCTCCTCTTCGGCGGCACAGGCGCAGGCGTCTTCGGCGCACTGGCACTCGTCGCCGGCGCAGTCGCAGGCCGCTTCCTCACAGCCGCATTCGGCGCCGGCCTCAGCGGCGGGCTCGGCCTCCTCTTCGGCGGCAGCCTCGGCCTCCTCGGGCTCGGCCTCCTCAGCGGCGGCAGGAGACTCGGCGATGGCCTCCTCTTCGGCGGGCTCCGGAGAGGAGCAAGCGACCAGAAAGAGGGCGGCAAAGAAGCCGATCCAGAGATACTTCAATTTCATCTTTCTCTCTCCTGATAGGGGTTGACCTCCCGATTATAGTGGGAAATTCACGCTTCCGGCAAGCGAGGAGACACAAAGTCCCTTACCGCCCCGGCGAAGCCCGGCTTCCCCTCGCGGGAGCGAATCCCCTCGCGGGAACGAGCAAGTCGCTGGCAATGCTCCACCAGCCGGTCGACTTATTTCGGTCGGCAGGACAGCTCTTGCTATCCTGGCTCGATTGAAGTACTCCCGCCGACCCGCCTGAGTCGGCCCCCTTCGGTTTAAGCGGTGAACATTAACACCATTTACAAAGTACCGCTCTGAACCAGCCAATCTAATCATCAAAAGCCTGCCCTTTTAATCGAGGCACACACGGCTCCGACGTGTCCTCCGCTGCGGCGCTATGCGCCCGTCACGAGGCAATACGCCCATTTCAGGGAAGCAGATTTCTCTGGCTGCTCAGCGCTCTTATCTCAAAAAGACAGACAAGGTTCCGTAGTTTGCTGAAACAAGTCCACGAATTAAGAAACTCCTGGTTCTCCAATCTCAGACTCGACATCCTGGCGGGAATCACCGTCGCCCTGGCGCTGATCCCGGAGTCCATCGCATTTTCGATCATCGCCGGCGTCGATCCCATGGTCGGCCTCTATGCATCGTTTTGCATCGCCGTAACGATCGCCTTCGTCGGCGGCCGCCCGGGCATGATCTCCGGAGCCACCGGGGCGATGGCGCTGCTGATGATCACCCTCGTGGCCAACCACGGCCTCGAATATCTGCTGGCAGCGACGGTGCTGACCGGGATCATCCAGATCGTCTGTGGCCTCTTAAAGCTCGGGCGGTTTATCTCCTTTATCCCCCATGCGGTGATGCTGGGCTTCGTCAACGCCCTGGCAATTTTGATCTTCATGGCCCAGATCCCTTATTTCGTCGGCGAGGGCTGGCTTGTCTACGGGCTCATCGCTGCCACGTTGGGGATCATCTACGGCCTGCCAAGACTGACCAAGGCAGTCCCCTCGGCGCTCGTCGCCATCATCGTGATCACCACCTTGTCCGTGGCGATGGGCTTCGGTGTTCAGACTGTGGGCGATATGGGCCATATCACACGTGCCTTTCCCGTCTTTGCCCTCCCCAATATCGAGCTCTCTCTGCAGACCTTGATGATCATCTTGCCCTACTCCCTGACCCTGGCCTTAGTCGGGATGTTGGAATCCCTTTTGACGGCGAGCATCGTCGATGAAATGACCCACACCAAGAGCGATAAGAATAGAGAGATCCGCGGGCAGGGCATCGCCAATACAATCACGGGATTCTTCGGCGGTATGGCCGGCTGCGCCATGATCGGTCAGTCCGTCATCAACGTGAAATCCGGCGGCCGCGGTCGACTCTCCTCGCTGGTGGCCGGCCTATTTTTGATCTTCTTGATCCTCGTCCTGGGCGACGTGGTCATGATGATCCCCATGGCAGCCCTGGTGGGCGTAATGATCATGGTCTCCGTGGGCACCTTCGACTGGCAATCGATCACCAATCTTCGCCGCGTGCCGATCCCGGACACCCTGGTGATGGTCTCCACCGTGGCCGTCGTCGTCTATACTCACGACCTGGCCAAAGGGGTGGCCGTCGGCGTGATCTTGAGCGCCATCATCTTCGGCTGGAAGATCGCCAAGATCACCATGGCCGAAGAACTTCTGGCCGACGGAACGAAGCGATACTCCGTCCAAGGTCAGCTCTTCTTTGCCTCGACCAGTAAATTCGTCAACGCCTTCGATGTCTTAGGCGACCCCGAGCGAGTCATCATCGACTTCTCCGACTCTCATGTCTGGGATCATTCGGCGGTCAATGCCATTGCCCGTATACTTCAAAAATATAAGAAGGCCGGCAAAGATATCGCCATGGTCGGCCTTAACGCAGCGAGCGAAAAGATCATCAACGATATTGGCGTCGACGCCCCCTCGGGACATTGAGGGCCCGTTGAAACCCCTTGGCCTTTTGCCATCTCATCCTTCACGATCCACACAAGCAGGTCCTAGATGTTTCAGAACATACTACTCGCCACCGACGGCTCCAAATATGCCACTTACGCCGCCGAAGCGGTGCTGGGTTTGGTCAAAGAATTCCAGAACAAGGATCGGGAAATTATCCTTCTCCATGTCAGCGACACGCCACCGACGCGCAGCCAATTGATGCAGGCCGACCTGGATGTGCAATCCGTACTCCGAGAAAAAGCCGGCAAGGCCGTCGCCTCAACGGAGCAAAAATTTGCAGAGGCTGATGTGGCCTACACACTCGAAGTCGCACTCGGCGATCCCGCCGACGGGATTGTCGACTTTGCCAAAACCAATGACATCGATCTCATCATCATCGGCAGCCGTGGACTCGGCGCTGTGGGCTCGGTCCTCCTGGGAAGCGTCAGCCGCCGCGTCGCTCACGAGGCCCCATGTCCGGTGATGATCGTCAAATAGATGAAGCGGGGGTTGCGGTGTCCGATATCGAACCTGCGCAAACCTCCGCGGCGGCTAGCCCACCGCCCCCCTCCCCGTAAGCACTCAAACAGACGACAGATAAAGCCAGGCCAGGGGGCTTCACAAAACCGCCTGGCCTGGCTGGCAAACCTCAGCTGGGATCTACTTATTTTTTAAGATCTCCCCGAGCGACACCCGCAGCTCGGACCTCTTGTCGTAGACCGTCACCACCCTCCGCCAGCAGGCGCTGACCACGACGGTAAGTGTCTTATAGACGACCTTCACCGTGTCTTTTTGCCAGAAACGTTCTCCTCTCTGGAGGGCTTCCCGGATCTGCTCGCTGGAGATGCAGCGAGCTTCCATTCGATCGATGGCGTGTTCCGTCAATTCAGTCTCAAACCAGGTCATCATCAAGCTCCTTCTTGCTCTCTGGCCCAGGGGTTAAGTGCTGGGCCTTCTGTATTAGAGCCTCCCAGAGGCTTGTATTTTACAAAAATGAGAAATATAAATACGTGTAGTATACATCTGCACCTGGACCGATCGATCGCGGGCCCTCAATCATAGAGTCCAAAATGGCTCAAGAGAAAAATTGAGCTTCTGTCCCCCCTCTCGACAAATCAATTGCTGCTCTTTCTCAAATAATGAGGGCTCAAAATCGAGACGACAGCCCATCACATGATGATCTCCCCACCATCCCTCGTACCAGACCTCGAGGGTCCAATAATCACTTCGATTCTCGACGGTCAACACAGTCTCCTCATACCACCGCGGATCGTTGCGCTTGGCGCTGGACTCCGTGCGAAGCAGCCGGGTGCTTCCCCGCTCTCGAACCTCCACATAAAAGCGCTCCTCTATGGAAAACTCGCCGGATTCCACGTTCAAAAAGAATTTTTGTCCATCGATGGCTTCACATTGCTCCCTGACGCAGATCTCGGTGCCCCCACATTCACCGGCGCCCGGGATGCATTCCGGGCTATCGTCGTCAATCCACTCCGCCCCCGGTCCACAGCCTATCCCTGCCGCCAGGGCCCCCATCAAAACCAGGGCCAGCGCGAAACTACGTCCAATCATCGATCCATTCATCATTACCTCCTCTATGGTCGTCTCAGATCCATATCTGAGACCAATCGCGGAGGTACTTGGATCTCAGAAGACGCTCCTTCTAGATATGGCGCCATGTAATGCACGTGTATGACACAGCCCGCAGATGCGATTTCACAGATATTTCGCCATACCTATTTCGCCTATCGACCCATTGATTCTGACGACGAGAGTGCGATGACCAATGAACGAAATTTAGCTGATTTTCCCGCCAGATTGGCGGAGGGTAAGCTCCCGGAGTGGAAGGATTATATCCTCCGCGAGGCAGCCGCCGAGAATACAACGCACCTGGCCAAAATTCTGGCCCAGAAGACGGGTAAAAATTACAAATCCATTCGCCCCCCGCTGTCGGATTTCCTCAACGGCTATAGCCGTGATGTCCTCTCCTGGGTGGAGCCCCGTGATGATCCCAAGGACTATAACGACTATATCGAAGCCCTCTGTAAGCTCATCGACCCGACGGCAAACCAATTATTTCAGCGCTTTTTGCGCCTTGTGGAACAGGAGGCAAATTCCCGGACCGTCGGCGACGAAGCCCTGGACTATTTTCCCCTCACCCTCCAATGGGTGAGCGACGCCTATCGACCTGCCGGTAGTGCGCCCAAGATAGCTGCTCTCACTGACCTACGCCGCTATCTCGATGACCAAAATCGCTCCCACCTTCTCCCTGAGGATTTAGACGATGAATATTTGGACTGGCCGCGATTAGAGTCCTATTTGCTCGACCTCCAGGAGGCGATCGAGCGCTCTACTTTGCCATTGCAGATTCTAATATCCGTCTCCTGGCGCTCCGCCGACGGTGTGCGCGCCAATAGATTGCTCTCCGAGTTGGCCGAATTTTGCGTCCAATCCTTCTGCGAGGACCAGCGTCTATTTGGCTGCCACGAGAAACAACTAGGCCCGGAACACGACGTCGTCGAGATCCCGCTGACCTTCTGCAACCTAGAAGAAGCTCAATTTTCTACGTGGGTGAAACGGCTGAAGAACCAATATTATATCAACGCCGACGAGGCCCGACGTATCGACCAGGCCTTTCACTCCCTCCCGCTGGCCACGGTGGGCGCCCTGTCGCGCCATCATCTCCGCTACGCCACGGACTATTTTCGCGATCATCCCATCATCGATAGCCCCCGACGTTTCGTGGAACTTCGGGCCCAGTGGACGCGCCGGGAGCTGACGGAAAAGACAGACTCTGCTGTCGCTCGGCAGTGGATCGCCGACGGGGCGGACGCCGAGTTTTTTATGCGCTGTCTGGAGTCGGCCCGACCCCAACAGAGCGAGTGGTCGCCATGCCTATTTGATCCCATCGTCGATATTGAACATTGCCTGGGCCTTCAAGACTCCCCACCGCCGGCCGGCGACGACGCTCTTATTAAGTGCCGACAAATCTTAAAGGAACTCCTCCTCTCCGACGATGCGACCGGACCGGCTCTGCGACGACAGGCCATGGGCCTATTGCCGACCTCTCTAAAGGTAGAGCTTGTCTCAGAGGGCCTGCTTCAGCGCAGCTCATCAAAGGGCGAAAAGGAAACCCACAAACTCGATAAGCAGCTCATCGAGCTCGGTTTATTGGAATTGGCCCTTAACTGCGATACCGCCCTATTGGCCCGACTTGACGTCTATGCCGACGGTCATAGCCACGCCGATACCATCATCAAGGGAGCCGCCCAGATCGCCGCGGACGACCAGATCACCTCCTGGTGCCAATACCTCCTGGAAGAGAATAACCGGGCCATCCAACCCATGCTCACCATCCTGGACGGATTGGCGGCCCACCCCACCCCGAAAAGCGCCATCGACGGCCAGTGGGTGCACCAATTATGGGCCGCTGCCATCGGGCTTATCATCGAGGATCAGCTCTTCTCCGGCGATCCGGCCCTTAAGGGAGTTGATTTTAATTTTTTGGCGAATGTCAGCGAATCCCTGCAGCACCACCTGCCACTTCTGGACGGTGACGAGGATCCTCTGAGTGCGCTGCTCTCGCTTATCCCTCCATCGACGGCCGCCGATTATCTGATCGGCGACGCCACTGATCGATCGACACCGACCCGATTATTGCTGTTCCAACTGGCGCCCTTTCAACTTCCCTATCGGGAGATCGCCGAATTAACCGCCCTGGTCGCAGACAATGATTCCCTTGAGCTCCCGGGCCATATTGCTGGGCTCCTCCTGGGGCGAGGCGAACCGATCATCTCACTTGCCCGCCGGGGCGACCTGGCGGCCCGACGGGCTCTCTTACAGGGCTCTTCGATGTCGGCCTTTGCTGATCTGGAGATTCGCGACCAATTATCCACCACCGAATTGCTTCAGTGGTGGATAGAGATCGCCGAACAGGATGGTCGGGAAGGAAAGTATGAGCGCTTTGAAGCAGATTCCAAAAGGGCCCTGGACGACTATTTCCAATCCCCTGGTGAAGCGTTGGACGCAGAAACACACCACGAATTAGCGACGCTGCTCCAACAAGCTCTCCGAACGCCCCTAAAATACCACCTTCCTCGCCCCCTCTCCGGGATCGTCGAAACTTTCGACGAGGGATATGAGGCTCTGGTGGAATTCTTTATTCACAAACAATCTATGGGCTATCGCAATGACGACCGAGGTTGGCCGAAGTTGAGCATCTTGATCACCACCGTCGCCGAATGGCTCGACGCCAGACAGATCCTTCGTGACCTCTGCGACATGAATATCGAAGCACTTCCCAGGTTACTTCAGCACCGAATCTGCCATGCCAGGCTGCCAGACGAACGCGGCCGTTATTCACTCCAATTTTCGTCGCTCCAGCAACTGGCCAAGCTTCGTCACCGGGCGCTGATATCCCTGGGACGTCTGGAGATTCACGCCGGAGAAGAACCACAGCTTTTGCGCCAATCGCTGGATTCAGCCTGGGAGATTTCCTCTCCTATCGTGTGCCGAGAGCGCTGGCGCTTCCACAGGCTTCGACACCTCTTATCTTGTCGTGGGGAGGGCCTCAACGAGCTGGAATTACCCGACTTAGATGATGACTTCTGGTCGGAATTTCTCACCTTCCTCAGTTCTAGACACTCCCTCGAAGAACTTCGCGAGAACCTATTTATTGGCCTCCAACCCTTCCCTGATGAGGAGATCCTCTATCTGTTGAGCATTGAGCATCTCCCACAGGAGCAACGCTGGAAATCGCTGGCCCCCCTGATGAATCGTATCTGGATTCACCGCCACGCCAACCGGAGCGATACCTATCCAGGGGCCGCCAGTATCGCCCGGTTCTGGGAGATCATCGACACCTTTGCGATCGACGACGAAACTGAGCCATCAGCTGCCTGGAGCCCTCCTCACGACCTGCAGAAAGACTGGCAAAAGGCGCGTTACCAATGGGCCCTTCAAAACGATCCCCACACCCTTCGCCAATGGTGTGCAGATCCCAATCAATGCGATCTCTACCAACTCAGCACCGACCTCTCGCGGGCCCATCGCGCCTGGGAGTTTCTCTCCACCGAGCAACGCGCAGAACTTCTTCGAAGATTGGCTCGCGGCCCCGTGGCCGACGTCTGGTGGAGCCGGGGCATGGAATTACCCCTGGAAGAGCGCCTTCAATTCGCTCGTAAGCACGGCACTATCGCCCAGCGACGGGATATCGCCGAACAATTATTGGGCAAATATTCCGACTCCAGCCAGGCCCAGCCTTATCTATCCAAATGGGCCTCTCTCTACACCGATGAGCGCCCCCTCTCGGGACCGGATAAAGAACAGATAGAACGCTTTTTCGAGGACCTACCGACGAGTGGAACCGATACCGAACCGTCTGCCACACAACTGCGCATCTGCGGGGCCCTGATCAACTCCTTCCACCATCTCAGCACCGCCCAAATTCTCACCATCACGCAATTGCTCACCGAGGACTATCTTCGACGATCCATTGAGCAACTCCCCGATCGAGACTCATCCTCAGTCCACATTTATCAACGTTTCGGCGGGCTTCCAGTCAGGAAAATTGCCACCAGTGAAGAGCCTCTAAAGAACAAGATCTGGACAAAAATCCAATTCATTTTCACCAGGCTGGAAGGGAAATATATCGACGCCGACAATCGCCACGAGATAACTGAGTTCATTCATACGCAGAGAGAAGAGCTCAAGGGCCGCCTATTTCCCGACGATCCCGCTTAACCTCGGAGGCACCGGGCCACATCAAGTAATCATTTGAGTACTGCCGGAGACGAGTGAGTCAAGTGGCTGCTTGAATAAGCAAGTAGAGCGAGAGGGATGCGATCGGTGAGTCTTGAACTACACTACACCTTCCGCAGTTCGAGGGCGTCCAATACAAGCCATTCATCGCAGGGAGCCGTTCAAGACCCACGACCCAGGACTCAAGACCAGAGACTCCAAAAGATTCGATGCTTCGTAGGGCGAGGAGTTTTTTCGGGGGTTCTGGGTGAGTTCTCCGTTATTTTGTGGTGAAGGCTCCCTTTGACCATAGTCGCGCTTTATTGGAGCCGGTTCTAACTGTTTTAGGAGAAGCTCCGATGAAAGAACGGCCGAAAATGTTGATGTCCACATATAGGGGTACTCAGATGGCAGGCCTCTTCGCTGCTGTATTATTTGCGCTGGGAACGCTCGTCGCGGCGGGCTGCAGCAGCGACGTTACGGGAGAGGAAATAGTGAATACTCCCGACGAGCCCGACGAGGAAGATCATGGCGGTGGACACGGCGGCGGTGGACACGGCGGCGGTGGACACGGCGGCGGTGGACACGGCGGCGGCGGACACGGCGGCGGCGGACACGGCGGCGGCGGACACAGTGCTGACGGAGACGTCGACGGTGGTGAGCAAATCTTCCGCAGCTATTGTGCGGCCTGTCATACGATGGGACTGGGAGATCTGGCTCGTGGTCCCGACCTGCTGGTGGCAGATTTGCGCCCCGACGGATGGCTCCGCCAGTGGATCCGAGATCCGGAGGCCATGCTGGAGTGGAACCCCTACGCACAGAATCTCGTCGCGGAATGGGGCATCGTGATGCCCCCGTCCGACCACCTGTCGGACCAGGACATCGATGACGTGATTACTTTTCTGCATGCGCAGCGCGCCGAGGGAGTGCTGGAGCCAGGCGACGTGGGCGAGCTGGACGACGTGGCGAGCGAGGAGGCGCTGTGGCTCTATTTTGGCAATTGCGCCGGCTGCCACGGCACGGTGCGCGGCGGGGCGACCGGTCCGGAGTTGACGCCGGAGCGCGTCGCGACGCTGGGGGCAGACACAGTGGGTGCCGTCATTCGACACGGGACGCCCTGGGGGATGCCCGCCTTCGGACGTGACCAGACGCTCTCACAAGAGGAGATCGATCGGCTCGTAGCCTTCCTTCATGCCCCTGTTCCTGACGCTCCGAGTTTCTCGCTGGACGATGCCCTGGAGACCTGGGAGGTGCTGGTGGAACCGCAGGCGCGCCCCGATGCGCCGATGCATGACCGAGACTGGGAAAATTTCACGGGCGTCGTCCTCCGGGACACGGGAGAGATTCTATTCATCGACGGAGACACTCACGAAGAGGTGGTTCGCCTCGACGCCGGCTTCGCCACGCATATCCTCAGAATGTCGACGACCGGTCGATACGTGGCGTCTGTCGGTCGCGATGGGCTCGTGGCGCTGATCGACCTGTGGATGGAAACGCCGGCCGTCGTTGCCCGCAGCCGCGGCTGCTGGGACGCACGCAGCGTGGCCTTCAGCGTATACGGCGAACACGCCGACGACTGGCTGGTACAGGGCTGCTACTGGCCGTCGCAATTCGTGGTGATGGACGGGGAAACCTTAGAGCCCATCGCCGCCCAGGATGTCCTGGGGCCCGCCGTGGACACCGGCGAGATGCTCGACGAAGTGCGGGTAGCAGCGATCCTTCCGTCGCTTTACGAGCCGGTCTGGATGCTCGCCCTCAAAGAGTCGGGACACGTGGCGTTTGTGGACTATTCACAGCCAGGCTTCCCCGTGGTCAAGCGACTCGACGCCGAGCGCTTTTTGCACGACGGAGGATGGGACGCCACGGGTCGCTACTTCCTTTTGGCGGCCAACGCCCAGGACACCATGGTCGTCGTCGACAGCCACGAGCGTACCCTAGAGGCGACCATTCCGATGGCGGCCATGCCCCACCCCGGTCGCGGCGCCAACTGGGTGGACCCCGACTACGGCCCGGTCAACGCCACGGGCCATATGGGCGCCCCCCTTGTGTCGATCTACGGCACGGACCCGCAAGACCACCCCGAACACGCCTGGCAGGTGGTGCGCACCGTCGATCTACCCGCCTCGGGCAGCCTCTTTTTGAAGACCCATCCGGCCTCCCCCTGGGTCATCATCGATATGACGCTGGCACCCGACCCGGAAATGGCCCGGCAAGTCTGCGCCTGGCATAAGCAACAGGCTCAGCTCGATAGCTGCTTCTCCGTCACCGACCACGGCCGGGTCGTCCATCCGGAGTTCAACCGCGACGGCTCCGAGATCTGGCTCTCAGTCTGGCACGAGAACGGCGAGATCGTCGTCCTCGACGCCATCACCCTTCAAGAAAAGCACCGCTTCACCGGCCTGCCCTCCCCGACGGGTAAATTCAACGTCTTCAATACGGCCCACGAGATCTACTAAACCCTCGACGGTGTATTCGCCCCTTCCGGTTCTCCGGTGGGGCGAAT
>SLJM01000202.1 GCA_007135085.1 Myxococcales bacterium | reverse complement strand
TCTCGCCATCGAACCACCTCGATCTCTCGACCATCGATCCCGGGGTTCCCGTTGGTCACCCCGGGCTACAGAGGGCCGCTAGACTGCGCGTCCTGCGCGTAGGACTACAAGCACGCGCAACTACCTTTTTCGCGGCCGCGCCATCGAGGTGGTTCGGTTTTTCGTGATCGAACCATCGAGGCTCATCAACCACCGCAACCGGATCAACGAGGTCTGCCACCGGTCGAGGGAGGCGCAGGACCCCCGTCGGCCCGATCGATCCGACCATCGAAATGGTCCGAAACCGTCTGCTCCAACCACCTCGATGGCCCGATCAGCCCCTCGCCGAACCACCTCGGTGCTTCGAAAGGGTCCGATTTATCGGACCAGGATACGGTGGTCCCCGCAACAAGCGATAGTCTCTGACTATCGGCCCCAAAAACTACAAAATTGATCGCCACACACAAAAAACCCGCCGATCTTACGACCGGCGGGTCTCTTCGAAGTCGGGGCGACTGGATTTGAACCAGCGACCCCTTGCACCCCATGCAAGTGCGCTACCAGACTGCGCTACGCCCCGATTCTTCTATGTCCACGGCGCCTGGCGGCGTCGCGGGGGCCACCTTTTAGACGGTCTTTGGTGGACCGTCAAGTGGGGATCGAAAACCCGGCTCACCGCGCTTGAACTTTGGTGGGGGGTCATCCATCATAGCCCACCGGTTAAACCGGTTTACCGGGGACGATTATTTCCGAGGTATTGCCGTGCGAAAAGTAGTAGCTATCGCCAATCAGAAAGGGGGCGTGGGAAAGACGACGACCTCCGTGAATATGGCCGCCTGCCTGGCCGGGGAAGATTGCCGGGTATTGCTCATCGATCTCGATCCGCAGGGCAACGCCACCAGCGGGCTCGGCATCGATCGCCTGGAGTGTGAGGCGTCGATCTATGACGGGCTGGTCGATGACAGGCCATTAGAAGAGCTGATCATCGCCACGAATACGGAAAATCTCGATCTCGTGCCGAGCACGACCGACCTGGCCGGGGCTCAGATCGAGCTGGTGGAGCACCCGCGCCGGGAATTTCGGCTGCGCGAGACCATTTCTCGTTTCGAGAGCGATCACGACTTCATCATCTTCGACTGCCCGCCCTCGCTGGGATTGCTCACGCTGAACGCCCTGGCGGCGGCCAATACGGTGCTCGTGCCTATTCAAACCGAATATTACGCCCTGGAAGGACTGGGACATCTATTGCAGACCATCGAGTTGATCCACGAACACCTCAACCCGGCGCTGTCGCTGGAGGGCATCTTGCTCACCATGTACGACGGCCGCACGAATCTGAGCGAACAGGTGGCCAGCGAGGTGTCGAGCCACTTCGGTGAGCTCGTCTTCGAGACGATCATCCCCCGCAATGTACGCCTCGGCGAGGCGCCGTCGTTCGGGATGCCCATCACCGAATATGCCGGTTCGTCGCGTGGCGCCCGCTCCTATCGGGATTTCGCCCGTGAATTTCTCGCTCGAAACGGGCGCACCAATATGCCCGCCACGGCCTGAAGGAACGATCCATGTCAAATATCGAGAACGACGACTCCCCACGGCGCCGACGCGCCCTGGGCAAGGGATTGGGCGCGCTGATCCCGAAATCGGACGACGGAGAGCCCAAGAAGCGGCGCTACCTCCACCTGCCCATCGACCGCATCCAGGCCGCCCGCGTCCAGCCCCGCTCCAAATTCGACGAGGAGCGCCTGGCCGAGCTCGCCGAGAGCATCAAGGAGAGCGGCCTCATCCAGCCCCTGGTGGTGCGCGAAAAGCAGGGCCGCTACGAGCTGATCGCCGGCGAGCGACGGCTGCGGGCCTGTCGCCTGGCCGGGTTCGACAAGGTGCCGGCGGTGATCAAGGACGTCACCGACACCGAGGCCTACACGCTGGCGCTTATCGAGAATATCCAGCGCGAGGACCTCAACCCCGTCGAAGAAGCCCTGGCCTACCGAAAATTATTGGACGATACCGCCGCCAGCCAGGCCGAGTTGGCCGAGCAGCTCGGCAAATCGCGCTCCACCCTGGCCAACTCGGTGCGCCTCCTCGAGCTCCCGGACCAGATCCTCGACTTCCTCGCCGCCGGCGACCTGACCTCGGGCCACGCCCGCGCCCTGGTGCCCCTATCGGAGCGAGATGCCCTCAAATTGGCACAGCAGATCATCGACCAGAATTGGTCGGTGCGCCGCACCGAAGAAGAGGCCAAGAAGCTCAAAGAGGGCGCCAAACCGAAGAAGAAAAAAGAATCCCGTTACCGCGACGACGCTCTTGTGCGAGACCTCACAGAACGCCTCCAACACGCTCTGGGCACCAAGGTCCGCGTCAAAGACCGCCAGGGCAAGGGCAAGATCGAGATTCACTACGACGACGTGGATATCCTTCAATCCGTCTTAGATCGAATCTTCGACGAATAAGTATCGCTCACTCGATAATCACTCGATCGGTCCCACTCTTCGCCCATTGTGTTAGTCCGTCGCCCACGCTGACCCGGGTGGGAGGCAATAAATACTCTCCCTCCGACGGCAAACGCACCACATAGCTATATTGAGTGATCCCATGCGGGTTATGTCGAACCAGGATCGACAGAACCCCATCATCTACCTTCCAGGGGTTAGCCACGGCATGTTCGCCCCTCACCGGCTGCACTCGTGCGCTCGAAAAATACCACAGAATATCAGTGGCTGCCGTCCAGGTCCCCAGCTCGTATCTGATGGGCTCAAAGCCGGGGGGCAATAAGGTGAGCGACTCGGCGCGACCGGAATCTCCCCCGTTGGCCAGGGTATAGACGACACGGATCAACGAGTTGGGCCCTGCCCTCCAGCCTTCATCGCGACGCCTCAACTCCTCGCCACTTTCGACGTCTTCCAGGTGCCGATGGACGGCCATCTTCGAACCTCCTGGCTCATCAGGCTCCCCTCTCTCACTCTGGATCACCTGAGCCTGCGACCAGTCATGACGTTCATCGTCGATCGCCGGAGGAACTACGGCCTCCACGGCTATTTCCGCGACCACATCCAACTTCTCGCGAACCATTCCGAAATTCGCAGGCCCGTCGGTGGCCATGACGACCAGTTCGTATGCTCCGACAGTATTGGGAATGGCCCTTCTCAGCCTCACCTCACCGGCGTCGTCGGTGATCAAGTCATTATCGTAAAACAACAGGGATTCCCCCGAGGTTGCCGCATCGAAAGGGGTGAAATTATCGAACGCCGACCGATTCGGCATGGGCGTAAACGATGCCAGATGCGTCGCTTGCTTTGGTTCGATAAGAGATTTTGGCCCCCTTGGAAGCCGGGGCCAATGCATTTCATTTCCCGGCGCCGGACCATCTCTGGTCTGCCATCGTCGACTGTCGAGATGCATGACGGTGCGACGCGGGGGCTCTCCAAAGACCAGACCTTCACTCTTTTCACCGCCTTGATTCTTCGCCAGCGCCAGTGCTGTGAGACGGGCGCCGACGACAGGGCGTCCCGACAGGTCTCTGACCCGAATCGTGCGTTCCAACTCTACCCCTGGCTCGATCGTGTGGTCGCTGTCGACGAGGGAAACCTCGAGCCCTCCGCCGTCGACTTCGAAAAAGACCTCACCACTTACCAATCCCGTACCATCGAGCCGCCTCTCCCCGTAGACCCCTCTAAATCCCACGGTTGCCCCTGGATGCATGGACTCGGCGATATCCACGTCCACAAAGGGGCTTTCCTCGGTTAAGGTCACAAACCGCCGATCTACGACCCCACCGGCGTCGACGGTGAGAAGACCGGTGATCGGATATTCTGGGGCCACCACTTCGATTCGAGCCACATCGTCGCGGCGATAGCGCTTCGCGTCCGGTCTCAACACCAGCATATCCGGGATTGATCGGACGCCAATACCGGCGGGGACATTGCCAATAGGAACCCTCATTTCGCTCTCGGAGCGCCGCCCCATATCGTCTTCAACGACGGCCACGACATTATAGATCACGCCCCTTTCGCGATGGTCCCGGTCGCCGATGACGAAATCGCAGCGTTGGGCACTTCGAGTCGACCTGATCTGGCATTCATCATAGGACTGGCCGCTATCGTCTCCGTGCCCTCTTAGCTCGAGCAAGACCTCCCTGCCCTCGACGAGATTCCCATCGACGTCGACCACGACGACATGAACGTCAAAGGGCTGTCCATCGAGTAGACTTATTCGGCCTTCGGGGATCCGATGGCTGCGCAAACCGACGTAGTATTTTGCGGGGTGGATGGTCTGCGACGCCGCCGCCTCCATGCTTCCACCATTGCCGTCGATGAGCTCCACGGCAGCCTGGACTTCTACGGGAAAACCCCGCTCTCGGTCCTCGTAATGAAGAGAAGTATGGGTGCGTCCATCTGCTACATCCGTCGAAAGGGGACGTCTAAACTCCACGGGCAGCACGGTCTCATCAGATTCGAGCTCCTCCCCGGGCACGGCGATCTGCTGAGTCCCCATCGCATCCCGGCTGGGCCATTGACTTCTGGCTCCAAAATGCCACCCCGCCCAGCCAGGCGGTTCGTACGCGGTCCATACCTCTCGAAATCTCCAATAAGCACTCCCATTGACGATCGGCTGTCCTCCCAGATAACGGGCGTCCACCTCCCATCGTGCTTCTTCACGGACATAATGGTGCCCGTCGCCCGGACTCATTCGGAGATCGTAAGTTAACCCCTCGGCTTTCGGCCTCATCTTTAGGCGGAGCCGTTTTCGGCTCTGTCCCAGGCGCAGATCGGGAATCGGTGCTGTCAAGTCAACGATCACCTCTCCTGCCGGCAAGTGGTCGGGCAATTCGAATTCGAGTTCAAAGCCATCGACGCCGTCAAGGTCGACCACTCCCTGCGAGATCCGCCATCCACTTTCGTGATTGATGCGATAGGACAGCTCCGTCCCCTCCCTGAGCGCCTCTAAACGGGCGTCTCCGCGGTACGGGCGCAGCCGAATCCAGCCGCGAAGCAGTACAGAGTCGCCGGGCCCATAGACCTGCTGGTCGCCGATGAGCTGCCAGATCGCCTCATGGGTCTCTCTCACAGGCGTCCACCCCCTCGAATAGGGCAGCCGTCCTTCAACGCCTCCGACGGGAATCAGCAGGGAGTCATCGCCGGCGCGCAGGATCAGCGGACTCGTTGAATTTTCCCCTGAGGGCACGTCGAATCTCGCCAGGCCATCCTCATCGGTGGTCGCCACCACCGCCCCGGCTATCGAAACCGAACCATTTACAACGGGCAGCCCGTCGGAATGACGGGTCATATGAATCGACATTTCGTGCTGGTCCCAGCTTATATCGGCGTTCAGATCCGTTCGCTGAATCCAGAAAACCTGTTCGCCCCTGCTATTTTGGATCGGCGAGGGCTCAAAATCTTCGACGGCCACCAGAATATGACCGGGCTTTTGGCCACTTAAGACTGAGCCCAGGTCGATGCGCTCCTCATGACTCTCACTGCGCTCATCGGCGCCGATTGAAATCGACGCTCTCCTATCGGGCTCACCCAGTTCATCGAGGTTTCTCAGCCCTCTCATATGCCGCACGGTCACCCAGTCCTCGGGCTCCACGGCAAAGAGGCTCAACGAATAACCGGCCACCCCCACCGTGCGAAGTGGAATCTCCGCTGGCTCCTCGAGGGTCTGAACAAAATTTTCCCCACCGGGAGAGAGAAATCGCGGCAGCACTTCACCGAATTGAACATCTTCCTCAACATCATCGCCCAGGACCTGGTCGAATTGGTCTCTGACGGTGCCGTCGACGGTGACTCGATAAGTTTGATTCGGCGAAAAATCGCCACCTAGCCCTAAAGACAACCCGTCGGATGCCACATGAATCTCTAGCCCCTCAACAGGGGGCACGACCCCTATGAACCGATCGAATTCTCCGGTCCGGTCTAACGGCGAAGCCAGAGAGATCACGATTCCCTGCTCGGGGCTACAGGAATCGACGGGACAGCCAATGCGGGTGACCCCAAAATCCTCACGAACCAATCGACTCCAATGTCGAGAGGATTCGCCAGGAGTCGGCCCGAGAAGTGAATAGACGGGTCCGTCGTAGTCAACGCGAACCCACCCTCCCGGCGCCAACTCTTCCACCGGTTCGACGACCAGAAAACGCCGATCGTCGTCGACGCCTTCAAAGTCCTGGCTTGCGATCGCCTGCTGCCTGGCCCGCCCCTCCACGATCTGTAGTTCCACCTCTCGGCGGTCGACGCGAAGGGTAATGGACTCGGCGCTTCGTCGATCCACGGGCTGGCTAAATAAAAAGACGAACCGCTCATCGACGTCGATCACCCTTCTCGATCGGTCCGCCTTTCGCACGTTCGCGGTCTCAGTAGTCACTTCGAAATGAGATTCTTCTCCCGTGGACTCACCATCGATAGCCCGAAAATCACTGCCCACCGAAATTTGAAAGGTATGAGAGAGAGGCCACTGCCCTCGAGGCTCGAAATAGAGCACCTGAGGGCCGTAGGATCGCCACTGGCCCTCGACCTGCGGAGAGATATCCAGCCCCGCCCCGGACCAGGGGCGGTGAAATCCGGGGTCTGCCACGGGGCGATCGAAGACCAACGCAAAAGGCGCACCCGACAGGTCGTCCAGCCAATGAGAGCGCCGCTGGGGAACGACGAACCAGACGCCCACTGAATCCCCCGGTTCGTACTCATGAGACTCATCGACGTCGGGCTCCTCATCGACGCTGGGCTCCTCCTCGTTAGGCGGCAGCGACCCAAATTGCCTGTCCGCCTGATCTTCATCGACTGAACTTCCCTCCGCATCCGGTTGAGCGGCAGGAAGGGACATACTGCTAACCAGAAGGAGGCCGACGCAGAATAGAAATGACGCAAAAAATCGAGTCCAACGAAGAGTCATAATATGGCCGGGCTACAGGCAACGAAGACGGAATATCATAGCCCGGCCGCCGCGATCGGGACAGACTCACACGGGTCGCACACCACATTTGCGATAGGGCCGCTCCACGGTCTTATTCTTCGCAAGCTCCAGGCCGGCCATGATGTAGTCCCGGGTCTCTCGGGGGTCGATGACCTCGTCGATGAGCCCCCGGCCGGCGACCTTATAGATGTCGATATAGGGCTCGATGGCCTCGACGAGCTGCTTCTTAACGGTCTCCGCCTCCGGATTGCCCTCGAGCATCTTGCGGGCAAAGATGGAGACCATGCCCTCGGCCCCCATAACGCTGATCTCGGCCGTGGGCCAGGCGACGATCAGGTCCGGCTCGTACGCTTTTCCGCACATCACATAATAGCCGGCGCCGTATGCTTTTCGCACGAGGACGGTGATCTTGGGCACCGTGGCCCGGGCGACCTCGAAGAGCATCTTGGCGCCGTGGCGGATGATGCCCTTCTTCTCGACTTTGCTGCCGATCATGAACCCCGGCACATCCTGCAAAAAGACGAGGGGGATATTGAAGCTATTGCAGAGGTTGATGAATCGCGCCGCCTTGTCGGCTGAGTCGTTGTCGAGGACGCCGCCCATATATTTGGGGTTATTGGCCACGACCCCTACGGAGCGTCCGCCGATTCGGGCGAAGGCGGTCACGATATTACGGGCGAATTTGGGCTTCATCTCGAAATATTCGCCGCCGTCGACGATGGCGGCAACGAGATCGCGCATATCGTAGGCCCGGCGCGAACTCTCGGGCAGAATGTCGAGCAGGGTCTCTCTGATCTCTCCACCTTCGTCGCGCTCGGGATCGTCGATAAATTCCTCGGCCGGCGCCGGGGGCTGCTCCATGCAATTTTGCGGGAAATAGCTCAGATATTCGCGAATCGAGTCCAGGCATTCCTCGTCGGTCTTAAACATCTGATCGGCGACGCCGGAATACTTATTATGCACCTTCGCCCCGCCCAGGCTTTGCTCGTCGATATCCTCGCCGACCGCCGCCTTGACCAGAGGCGGTCCGCCAAGGGCCATGGAGCTCGTGCCCTTGACCATGGGCACGTAGTCGGCCAGGCCCGGAATATAGGCCGTGCCGGCGGCGCCGGGGCCCACCATGGCGGCGATCTGAGGAACAACACCGCTCATCGTGACCTGCTCGCGGAATAGATAGCCCGAGTCGGCAAATAGAGAGATCTGGTCTCCGTCAATCCCGGAGCCGCCGTGAACGCGGGCGCCCGCGGAGTCGATAAGCCAGATCATGGGCACCCTATTCTTGAGCGCGAATTCGCGAGCCCGGGTGACCTTGGCCTCGCTGATATCGCCGATGGATCCGCCGAGGACGGTAAAATCGTAGGCGGCGCATACGGCGACCCGGCCGTTGATCTTGCCAAAGCCGGTGACCACGCCGTCGGCAGGCGTTCGCACGTCATCCTGAGGCACGGGCTTTCCGTTGGAATGGAAATAGGCATGTTGCCCAAATTCGGTAAACGATCCGTCGTCGAAGAGGTAGTCGATGCGCTGACGTACATCCAACTTCCCCCGGTCGTGCTGACGCTTTACACGCCGCTCGCCACCCATCTTATAGACGTCCTCTCGACGCTCCTGGAGTTCTTTGACGAGCTGTCGCATTTTCTCGTTGGTCTTTCCCATGGCTCTCCTCCGGCTCATAACGCTAAGTAAGTAGTTACTAACATGACAACCGGAGCATAAACGCTGATCGCCGTACCTGCAAGCCCTCTCCACGAATCTTAAGGAAGTACCACATGGAATTTCTTGTAAAGAAGTCACTTCGCCAGCCGCTGACCGACGTTGGCCTTCTCGTCATGCGCCTCTGGGCGGGAGGGGTCATGCTATACGCCCACGGCTGGGGAAAATTGATGACCTTCGGCGAGCAGATCGAACGCCGCGCCGGCTTCCTGGGGATGCCCGGTGAGTTGGCGGCCACACTTCTCGTCTTCTCCGAAGTTTTCTGCGCGCTCTTACTCGCCCTGGGCCTGGCAACGCGGGCGGTAGCCGTACCCCTGTTCATCACCATGATGATCGCCGCCTTCGTCGCCCACGGCGGCGATCCCTTCCGCGACAAAGAATTGGCCTTGTTCTTTGGCACCGCCTATTTCATGTTCATGCTCACCGGTCCCGGAAAGTATTCACTCGATCACCTGATTGAGAAAAAATGGAAACGTCGCGCTTAAAGGCCCTCTTCGACATCTTGAGCAAGATCAAACTCCACTGGTGGATCCTGCTCGGGATGCTCGCCGGTATCTTGTGGGGATTCTATCTCCACGAGGCCCATTACGACGTTCTATTGGAACAAGCCTACCTCGAGGTCTTCGGCGTCTTCCCCGACACGGAAGCAGCCGCCGAGGCCACACGCCACGAAGTCCAGGGCGAATTACAGGCGCTATTTAACGCCACCCTGGGCGGCAGCATCGCCCACGGGCTGGCCGAGCTCTTCCTGGCGCTTTTGCGCATGGTGGTCATCCCCCTGGTGGTGGCGTCGCTTATCTGCGGCGTCACGCGCATGAGCGACTTCAAGCGCCTTCGCCGCATCGGCGGACGCGCCGCCGCCTGGTATATCACGACCAGCTTCTTCGCCATCTCCACCGGTCTGCTGCTGGTCAACCTCTTTCGCCCCGGCGAGCGCGCCACCATGCCCGCCCTGCCCTCGGACGTGGATATCCCCGAACCGGCCGGGATCTGGGATATGATCCTGTCCATGGTGCCCCCCAATCCGATCGGGGCGGCCGCCGACTTCGATCTACTTCCGGTCATCTTCTTCTCACTCCTCTTCGGGATTTTCGCCCTCCTGGTCGACGACGAGCACCGCCAGACAATCTACGGATTTTTCAACGCCGTCTTCGAGATCATGCTCAAGATGACGCTCTTCGTCATCGCCCTGGCCCCCATCGGCATCGCCGCCCTCATCGCCCGCCTGCTGGCCACCACGGGAGTGGACGTGCTCTGGGGCGTGGCCGGCTACGCCGCCACAGTGGCCGCCGGACTGGCCATCCACTTCGCCGTCGTCCTGCCCCTCTTGATGTGGCTTCTCACCAGGCGAAACCCCTACCTGGTCATGAAGACCATGACGGCCACCCTGGTCACCGCCTTCTCCACCGCCTCCAGCGCCGGCACTCTGGGGGTGACCCTGGAGCAGACCGAACAGCGAGTGGGCGTGGACAATAAGGTGGGCGGCTTCACCCTGCCCCTGGGGGCCACCCTCAATATGGACGGCACCGCCCTCTACGAATGCGTGGCCGTCTTATTCATCGCCCAGCTCTACGCGGCGGCGAATCCGGAGTTCACGCTCACCATCGGCACCCAGCTCATCGTCGTCGTCCTGGCCCTGATGGTCAGCATCGGCGCCGCGGGCATCCCCCACGCCGGTCTGGTGATGATGGTCATCATCTTCGAGGCCGTGGGCCTCCCCTTAGAGCTCATCGCCCTCTTGTGGGCCGTGGACCGTCCCCTGGATATGATGCGCACCATGGTCAACGTCTGGAGCGACGCCGTGGGCACCGTCTCTATCGCCCACCACGAAGGTGCCATCGATGAAGAGGTCCTGTTCAACCGTCGAGGTGCCTCGATCTCGGCCCCAGGATGATCCGATCCATCTCGAACTCCCCTTCATCATTGATATGAAGCAGCGCCGCCGTACGCACGTGATGAAAGCCCTGACGGCCAGCGGCGCCGGGGTTGATCCACAGCGCTCCCCTGACCCGCCCGACCACGGGGATATGGCTGTGGCCCACGATAATCGCGTCCGGCCTCTCCCTGGCCAGAAGCTCTCTGGCTGCCTTGCGCGGGCTCTTCGGCGAACCGGCGATATGGAGAACGGCGATGCGTTTTCCTCGGATCTCGACCACTTCCTCGAGGGGATAAAACCGCATCTCACCGCCGTCAATATTGCCCTTGACCACCGTCGTCGGCGCCAGCTCATTTAATTTTTGAATAATCTCTGCCTTTCCAACGTCCCCGGCGTGAATAATGTGGTCCACGCTGCCGAAGATCTCCACCAGGTCTGGATCGAGATAACCGTGGGTGTCAGAGATAAGTCCAATTGTCGTTTTCGCCATCAACAACCTCGATTCGGCCTTGATTCAAGACAATTTGAGCGTTAGTCCTACTTTCATCACTTAGAGCTTGAAACGCGACGATTTAGTTCGCACTATGGCGCGCCCGTGGGGATTTGAGAAACTGGGGTAACCACGGCGCGGGAAAAAAATTCATTGGATGGTTGTCTGGCGAGTCGGTCTCGAGAGGTCATGTGGACATCTTTAGATAGGCCGCCTTCTTATAACGCGATTCCGTTAAGGAGAATGTATGATGAAGCGTTTATGTCAAACTGCGATTGTTCTTGCTGCTGCCGGTGGCGTCATGGCCATGGGAATGCCCGAAGCCGACGCCGCTCGAAAATCGAGCCTCGCCGAAAGTCGGCTTATCCTCGATAAAAACGACGTCTATCTCTTTCCCCAGCTCGGCGTGGAATACGCCAACCTGGTGAGCCTGGAGTACGGCTTTGCCGATGACTCGGGCAGCGGCCTGTTATTGCTGGGCGATGAATCCATGGCCTTCGGTGTGGGCATCTACCGCGGCGACTTGCTGGCCTCGCCCAACTACTTCCCCCATAACCTGGGCAACCCCAACCTGGGCAACGTCAGCGGCCCAATCCCTGGATTTCCCCAGCCCCATACCGTGGTCGATCTCTTCGGCGCCTTCGACGTCGGCGGCGGCGCCGCCGGTGCTCGGCTCTCCTTTGGAAACGGTGGATTTCGCGACGTCAACATTCAGGATGACGCCACCGGACAGAGCCAGACCTTCCTCGGGTTCAACGCCGGTTATTCCATGTTCGGTGATTTCCGCGTCGACACAGGACTCAACCTCCAATACGCCTCGGGCACGGCCTACGTCGAAGATGAAGAAGACGTCGACGCCGGATATTTTCATGCCGGAGTCAACTTCCGCGGCTTTATGAATATGGGCGCCGATGTGGATCTGGGCCTCCTCGGTGATGTCCACTTCCAACATTGGAGCCAAACCGACTTCGACCCCGACGACGATGACATCACCAGCGCGAACAACGAATTGGGCATCTTCGCCGGCGCCGGTCCAGCCTATAATATCGGCGAGACCACCATCGCCACCTACGGTGTGCTCGGCTATTTTCGCGCTGGAGAGGACCCCGACGTCGATGAAGACGACAACCGCACCTTCGTGACCGCCGCCATCGTCCCCGGCGTCCACCTGGCCGCCGACGTTCAACTCTTCGAATGGCTCTACTTCCGCACGGGCATGCAGTACTCCTTCGGCATCGCCGGCCTGGTCTCGGAAGTGGATACGGAAGGGATCGACGACGCCGAACGAGATGACATCACCGAATCCGATCGATTCAGCGACTTTGGCTGGCGCGCCGGCCTGGGCGTCGAGATCGATAATTTCACCTTCGACGGTGTCTTCCAGAGCGGCTTCATCACCGGTGGCCCCGACTTTCTCGGCGGCACCGGCGGCGGCATGTTCACCATGGTGTCCGCTGGCTATCAGTTCTGATATCTTGAGCTGATTGTAGCTGCTTAATCAAAAACCCGGATCGTCCTATACTGCATGGACGGTCCGGGTTTTTTGTACCCAACAACCTTTAACCTCCCCACCCAGATTCACAATTTCCGATTTCCGATTTCCGATTTCCGATTTCCGATTTCCGATT
>SLJM01000475.1 GCA_007135085.1 Myxococcales bacterium | reverse complement strand
AGACCTCATGGGCCATATCGCTCAAGGTCTCTTCGATGGCCCCCACGTCGGGATAGGGGGGCCCGCCCATGGTGACCGTCACGGGGACGACCTTTTCGGTGTTGAGCACCACCGTCGTCTCAGGGCCGATTTTGGCGCGGTAGCGAAGGGCCTCCAGAGGTTCGAGGCCCAGGAAAATATCGGCGCCCCCGTCGGCGATGAGGGGACTGCGCGCCCCTCCGACGAGGACGCTGGTCTGGACGCTGCCGCCACGCTGAGACATGCCGTGAACCTCGCTGGCCACCACCTCCAGATCTGCTTCAAGAGAAGACTGGGCGATCAGATGGGCGGTCATCAGGGTTCCCAGGCCGCCGACGCCGCAGAAAAAATAACGCATCACGTCAAATTGATCGGTATTCTGCGGGGGGCTCACGATGGACCTCCAAGGACGACTCGTTCATAGGCATTATTGGGACATAATTCAGCGCAGACGCCACAGCCGTTGCACAGGTTGGCGTTGACCTGCACTCGCCCCTGAGCGTCGTGGAAGATGGCCACACAGGCGAAGTGGTCGATGCATACGTTGCAGTTGGCGCAGGCCCCGCAGGCAAAGCAGCGCTCGGCCTCGGCGAGGGCCTCCTCTTCGGTGAACGTCGCCTCTGGAGGGTCGAATGTGGCGGCCGCCCGGGGGCCGAGCTGTGTCGGCGACTGAGGCGGGGCGACGGTGACGCCCGCCGGTTCATAGGCGGTCTGGTCGGCGTAGGCCTGTGGGTCGTGGAAGTTGAGTGGTGAGACCTGTCGCCGATCACCGGATAGATAATTGTCGATACCCCAGGCCGCCCGTTTGCCGGCGGCGATGACCTCGATGACGCTCCCCGGCCCCTCCACGGCGTCGCCGGCGGCGAAGACCCCGGCAAGGCCGGTCTTGCCGTCGTCACGACAGGCGTCGATCCAGCTCTCCTCGTCGTCCAGGAGGGTCGGGTCGACCAGGTTGCCCGGCTCCAATCGCTGGCCCGTGGCGACGAGGATCAGATCGGCGGCGATAAAGTCCCGGGCCTGTGCGCCGACGCGCACGTCGAGCCCCGTCACCTCTGCGTCGACGAAGATCACGTCGTCGATCCTGGTGTCGAATAAGAACTCCACCCCCTCGGCCATCGCCGCTTCCACCTCCTCGGGGATGGCGCTGCACTCGTGGCGGCCGGCCCGCTCGATGACGATGACCTCGCGGGCCCCCAGCCGCTGCTGGCATCGGGCGGTGTCGATCCCCGTATTGCCGCCGCCGACGACGATGACCCGACGGGTCTCGGTGCTCGGCGTGGCCAGGTCTTGGGGCCGGTCGGCGTCGTTGACCTGCTGCAAGAAAGTGAGGGCTTGCTTTATCTGGGGGGAATCGCAATCGAGGACCGACGGGGTATTGGGCGCCCAGGCTCCGGTGGCCAAGAAGAAGGCCTCAAATCCCTGGTCAGCCAGCTCGTCGAGGCCGATCTCTTCGCCGACGCTGACGCCGCATCGAAACTCCACGCCCAGCTCGGCGATCCAGGCCAGGTCCCGATCCAGAACTTCGGTGGGGAGGCGATAGGGAGGGATCCCATAGCGCAACAGGCCGCCCGGGGCGGGCATCTGATCGAAGACGGTGACCTGGTAGCCCCGCATGGCCAGGTCGTGGGCGCAGGCCAGTCCGCAGGGGCCGGAGCCGACGACGGCCACCTTCTCGGGGTGTGAGACGGCAATCTTCGGCGGGTTGATCTGGTCGGCGTGATCCGTGGCCCAATCGCAGACGAAGCGCTTGAGGCGGTTGATCGCCACCGGCCCCTCGAAGTCGCTTCGGTAGCAGGCCTCCTCGCAGGGGCGGTGGCAGACCCGGCTGCAGACCGAGGGCAGGGGGTTGCGCCCGCGAATGGTCTCCAGGGCGGCCTGATAATCGCCGGCGGCGATATTGGCCACGTAGCCGTGGACGCAGATATTGACCGGGCATTGCGCCCCGCAGGGAGGCACCCTCATGCGCGGCGGGTCCTGTTGGCGCACGTTGAGGTCGGCGATCTTCCTCTTGGATCGCCACAGCTCGGTGGACGAGCAGGTGTCGACGCCGCAGTGGAGGCCCTGGCTTTTGAAGCCGCAGGTCTGGCATAGATCCTGGTTGACCCGGTAGACCACCTGCTCTTTTGGGGCGTCGCCGATCTTGAGCTGATAGAGAGGGCAGGGCTGGCGGCAGATCATGACCGACACGCCGGGATGATCCAGGCATTCCCGGGCGATCTCGGTGATCGCCGGCAGGTCCATGGGGTCGACGATCTCCACCTTTTCCACGCCCAGGCTGCGCACGACGGCCTCAATGGAGACGGGCTGGCCCCGTTTTCTGTCGGCGCTGGCCGGGTGGGGCTGGTGGCCGGTCATAGCGGTGGTGCTATTGTCCAGAATCGCCAGCGTATAGTCGTGGTCGTTTCGAAGGGCGTTGACCAGGCCGGCAATGCCGGAGTGAAAGAAGGTGGAGTCGCCGATGGTGGCCACCACTTTTTGGTCGTTGGTCTGGGTCAGACCACCGGCGCAGGCCGTGCTGGCCCCCATACACAACAGGGTGTCCTGCATGGTGAACGGCGGCAGCCCTCCCAGGGTATAGCAGCCGATATCGCCGGCGAAGATGGCGTCGTCGCCGGCCATGACCTTCAGTGCGTAGAAGCTGGCCCGGTGGGGGCATCCGGCGCAGAGAGCGGGGGGGCGGGCCGGGATCTCTCCGTATTTCCATTTGTCGGGCAGCTGGCCGGCGTCGATCTCTATGCCCAGAAATTGAGCTATCCCGCGATAGACGCCGTCCGGTGTATATTCACCGAGGCGGCTAAATTCGGCGAATCCCTTGCCCAGGATCTCCACCTCTAAATTCTCTCGGGCGACCCACCGGTAGAGCTCGTCTTCGACGACGGGCTCGAGCTCTTCGACGACCAGGACCCGGTCGGCCTGGTTTAGAAAATCGACGCACCTTCGTTTCGGGATCGGGTGGGTGACGGCCAACTCCAGGTGGCGAACCTTATCGCTCATCTCGAGCTCGGCCAGGACGTCATGGACGTAATTTCGGCAGACCCCGCTGGAGATGATGCCCACCTGGCCGTGGTGGCTGTCGATGGCGAGCTCTTCGATGTCGTTGACCGCTTCTGCGACGTGGTCCATGGACTCCAGCAGGGCTTGATGACGCTGCAGGGAGATGGGCGGCATGGTGACGTAGCGGCGAAAGTCCTTCTCGAAGCCCCCGGGCTTTTCGGGCCGTCGAAGTTTGCCGACCTGGACCACTCCCCGGGTGTGGCTGATCCGTGTGGTGGTGCGCAAGATGACGGGCAGGCCGAAGCGCTCGCTCAATTCGAAGGCCTGTATGGTGAGCCGGCGCGCCTCCTCGGCGGTGGCCGGCTCCAGGCAGGGCAGATTGGCCAGCCTGGCCAGCAGACGGTTGTCCTGCTCGTTCTGGCTGGAGTGACACCCCGGGTCGTCGGCGGTGATGATCACCAATCCGGCGGGGACCCCCGTATAGGCCAGCGACATCAGGGGCTCGAGGGCCACGTTGAGCCCGACGTGTTTCATGCTCACCAGAGTGCGGGCGCCGCTATAGGCTGCGCCGGCGCCCACTTCGAGGGCGACCTTTTCGTTGGTCGAATATTCGAAATAGACACCGGCCTGAGCGGCCAGGGCGTCGAAGGTGTCGGCGATCTCCGACGAGGGGGTTCCCGGATAGGCGGTGGCCACGGCGATGCCGGCCTCCAGGGCGCCGCGCACGATGGCTTCATTGCCCAGAAGGAGGGGCGTTTGTCCGGGGCGAAAGGCGAGGAGGGGATGCTTTCTCTCAATAAAACCGGCGCTCATGGCAGCTCCAGTCCGGTGCGCCTTCGGTGCTAAATGGGCCGAAAACGGGGAAAGAGGTAATCGTGCTTCCCCCCATGATAGTGGTAGGGCGGACGGGGCGTATGACTCAGATCATGCGAGCGATCCCTTTGAGGCGTTGGAATAGGCCGGGTCGGGGAAGCTCGGGTACCAGATCGTCGAGACGTGACTGCATCTGGCCCGTGATCTCGTCGTAGAGACGTTGGAGTTCTTGCTCGTCCTCTGGATCGCCGTCGACGCAGATCGGTTCCAGGACTTCGACGATGATCTTGCCCGGCAGGGGGAGGTGGACCGCAATGGGGCCCACGATCAATCCCGTGGGCAACCCCAGTGCGATGGGGAAGACCTTGATGCGAAGCAGGCGGTCAAACTTCAATTTACGGGCGATTCGCTCACCTCGGGTCAGGACGTGCCAGCCGTCGTGAGCGCCGGCGGAGACGACGGGGACGATGGGGACGCCGGCCTCCATGGCGAGGCGAATAAAGCCGGTGCGACCACCGAAGTCGACGCGGTCGCGGTCGCGGCTGGGACGCATGGCCTCCCAGTCGCCGCCTGGATAGACCAGCACTTTTCGCCCCTCCTCGAAGGCTCGGCGCGCGTTCTCCGGGCTGGCCGGTACGATGCCCAGCGAGCAGGCCAGGTCGTTTAAAAGGGGAATGCGAAAGATTAACTGATGGGCCAGCGATACGGGGACGTCCAATTCACCGCTATGCACGTCGAGTTCACCGCTATAATAGGCAAATTCCCGGTAGAAGATGATGGAGTCCGGGATCATTACTCCGGCGTTGTGGTTACCCACCAGCAGGGCCGGGCCGTCGGGGATGCGCTTCAATCCGCGGACCTCAGCGTCGAAATACTCCTCCTCGACCCACCTGGCGATGGGTTCGAAGAATGCCAATAATGCCTTGTTTACGCGGGGAATGGATGATGGCCGCGAGGAGCTGTTGGGGATTGAATCGCTCATAACTACCGTCGATAATTTCGAAATTAACCGGGAATCTCAGTGGACCGCAGGTCGGCATCCGCGATGAGTGATACCAATGATAGGCCGTGGCGGGCCACCGACCAATTTCGGTTTTGAATTCGATTTTGATTCGCCCAAAGGCCTGATCGTAAAATGATGAAAATTGCGGCACCAACTTCCAGCGAGTAGGTTGAGTGATATTGGGGTTTCATAATGAAGTCGAAGAGGAGTTGAGATGGTCAAATATCGCGGTTGGTTGTTGATCGGTTGTCTTTTTGCAGCGTTGACTTTTCCCAGCGTGGCTCTGGCTCAGACAAGCTCCGTCGACTTTCGGCGAAGCTCTGCAGGCTTATTTTTCGGCTACGATTTCGAGGTCGAAGATCCCCTCATCGGCGCCGACCTTCGGTTTAGCTATAATGTGGCCAATAATTTCGCCCTCTCCCTCAACCCGGCCTTTACCTATTATTTTATGGATGACCGCCAGGTCTTCGGGATCACCATCGAGTCCCGGCTGGTGCAATTCGACGTCAACGCCCTGGCCCACCTGGTCATCGACGGACCGATCGAACCCTACGTAGGGCTGGGGCTTGCCATCAACCACGCCCGCATCCGCGCCGAAGGGTGGGGTGCCGAGTCCTCGGAGTCCGAGACCAGCCTGGGGCTGAATCTGATAGCGGGAACGGAGATCAATCTCGACGGGCCCCTGGTGCCCTTCGCCCAGCTTCGGGTCACATTCCTGGAGCAGGAAGAGCTGGACCACGCCAACTTTTTGGCCGTCATGGGCGGGCTGGCCTACGAGTTTTGATGAGTCATGGAGCTGGCGGATAGATTTCCTCCATCTTTGACACCCGTCAAAAATTCTGCGCAGTATCGGGTGGTGCCTGGAGCCATTGAGGGCTTCTGGACTGTCCGTCTCCATCATCAATTCGGAAGTGTCATGTGGTCGTGGCGAATGAAAAAAGCGGTGCTATTATCGTGGTTTATTCTGGCGATATGCCTGATGGGGTGCACGGCGCTCTTCGAAGATCTGGAGAGCGTGGAATACGAAGCCGACGCCGGTGCCGATACCGGTACCGATGGGGACGCCAGTGAGCCCGACGGCGATGTCGGTGAATGCAGCGAAGATGAATCCCTATGCGGCGGGGAATGCGTCGACACCGACGGCGACCCCGATCACTGTGGTGAATGCGGAAATAGCTGCGATGCGAACACCCCCATCTGTTATGGCGGTCAATGCCGGGCCTGCGTGGAAGCCGCCGACTGCGGTGAACCTCGCTCCTATCAATGTCAGAACAACCAGTGTGTCTGCGATGACACCCGCTCAGAGGAGCAAGTCTGCTCCGATGCAGAGGTCCAATGCGGCTGGGTCACCGATGATTGCGGCCGGGAGATTACCTGCGATTTTGGCTGTCATTGTGATGTTGCTGGCGGACAATTCGGCGGGGGGAGCGGGTCGGTGGACGACCCCTTTTTGATCTGTACTGGAGGCCACCTTCAATATCTTAGTCTGGCCGACGACCATTGGGACGCCGCGGTGATGGTGGTCGACGATTTCGACATGGCAAATGTGAGCACAAACTTCAACGGAATCGGCGACGCCGATAGCCCCTTTGAGGGGATCTTCGACGGCAACGGCAGGGAGATTTCTTTTCTGACTCCTCATAGGGATTCGGGGGAGTCGGTGGGGATGTTCGGCGTCGTCGGCTCGTCGGGGCAGATCAAGAATGTGATCCTTGTCGATACTCTGGTCACCGGTGATCGATGGATCGGCGGGTTGGTCGCTCAAAATTCTGGGGAGATCTCCAATTGTCAGGTCTCCGGTATTATCGAAGAGAGTAATAAACAAGCGGGCGGGCTGGTGGGCGTCAACAGCGGTCTTATCGTAGACTCTTCGGCCAATATGGACATCGTCGTCGAGACCCACGCCGGGGGATTGGTGGCTATCAATTTGGAGGAGGGACGGATCGTCGATTCCTTTGCCGGGGGAAGCCTGACCGCCTTTGAATTCGCGGGGGGATTGGTGGCCAAAAATAATGGCCAGGTGGAGCGTTCGTTTTCCTGGGCTGCCGTCAGCGGGACATACGCCGTGGGAGGTCTGGTGGGGCAGAACCGGCTGGGAGAGATCCGAGACTCCTATGCCACCGGAGATGTGGCCGGTGAGGTGCAGGTTGGTGTGGGAACTGTGGCCGTCGGCGGCCTGGTGGGGAGAAATATGGACTCTGCCAGTGTGCTCAATTCCTATTCTATCGGTGAGGTCATCGGTGATGACGATGAGGTGGGCGGTCTGGTGGGCCGAAACGAAAGCGGAGGGGAGGTGGTCAACTCCTATTGGGACGTCACCACCAGTGGGTTGAGCAATAGCGACGCCGGCCTCGGGTTGACGACCGAGCAGTTTGGGATGACCGACTATTTCAACGGCTGGGATTTCGAAAATATCTGGAAGATCGCCCACTCCGCCGACGGCAACGACCGACCCCTCCTTCGGTGGCTGATAAATCAATAGTACAACGTCACTTCCTTGGAGCGCGGACTGCCAGTCCGCATTGCGGCCAAGCTGGCCGCGCGCCAATAGGGGACTGAGGGGATCAATGGGCGGTGACCACCGCCTCCTCGTCGTGGAGGAGAGCGAAGGTGACGGTCTCGCAGATGGGATCTTTGACGTATTGAGGGGAGGCGAAATCCTCCTCCTGGTCGATGTCGAAGCCATAGCAGATCTCGACGTCTAAGATCTCGTCGTAGAGTTGGATCTCTTCGTAGCAATATTGGCCCGGCGGGATGTGGTAGTTGATGCCGTTCCATCGCAGGCGCTCCTCCCCGCCTGGCGGGATCTCCCGGACGGTGGGCATGGGCATGCCGCAGGCCACAGGGGGGTCGCCGCTGTCGCATTCGTTGGGAGCGTCACAGGTGACCTGGATGCGGATATATTCGTCGCCCCGCCAGACCGACAGCCAGCTCGGCATGGGGGAGACGCCGTACTGAATGAAAATGGGCTGATCCGATTGGTTTTCAACGGCGAATTCAATCTCCGGCGTCGCGGGAAGGGGCGGCAGGGAGTCGTCTTCGATGGTGACCACCACTTCCTGATCGACGCCGAGCTGAAAGTCAACGGTTTCACAGCGCACGTCTTCGATATAGCCCTCGATATCATCGTGGCCGGGGTGGGCGCCGTGGCAGAACTGGGCCTCCATATGGTCGTCGTAGAGCTGGACTTTTTCAAAACAATCGCCGCGGATCGCCCGCTGGAGGCCGTTCCAGGTAAAGCTGACCTCCTCGCCGGGGGCCAATTCCCGTGGTGAGGGGGGCATCATACCGCAGTCCATGCAGGCCGTGACTTCTTGGCCTTCGACGGGACATTCGCAGGGAAGACCGCAATCCCACAGGACGTGAATCGCCTCGTCTTCGCCGGCGAAGGTCACGGAGAGCCAGCCCGGGCCGGGCTCGGTGCCGGCCTGGACATAGGTGGAGTGAGAACCCTGATTTTGAAGGCGAAAGGTCACCTCCGGGATCTGGGCTTCGCCATTGTTGTCATTTTGATTGGCCGTATCCGAATTCTCGGAGAATTCGAAGCTCGAATCATTGCTCGAGTCTGCCCCGCCGCAGGCGCCGAGGATCAGGGCGAGCACAAAGAGTACTATCATCAGCAGGGGACGAGACTTATGCATGGCGAACTCCCTGGGAGGCATGGACCGAGATCAATAATCACTAAATCGCGTTCGGTGGGATAATATAGCAATCACCATGCCAGTACTGCCACAGGTGGCGCGGTTGGACCGATAAGCGTGGAGAATCAGGGCAATAGGATGTGTGGCGACCAATGTAGCGGTGGCCGAGGAGTTAGTTGAGTTCGGGGAAATTTGAGGAGTGCCGTGGTTTTTTGGTGGGCTTCGTTGGGGGCTGTGATCCACCTCCCCACAAGTTGCCTGAGATACCCCACCGGGGTGCCACTGTGGGAATGACTTATGGGGGGGATAGTCTGGGTTCATCGGTATATTCGGGAGGAGGATCGCTCAGGGGCAGGTAGAATGAGAACTCACTTCCCTTGCCGGGGCCCTCGCTCTCGGCGATGAGTTGGCCGTCATGTGCGTTGACGATGCTATGAGCCAGATTCAGGCCCAGGCCAAGGCCTTCTTTGCCCATGGGGCGATCCGATTGGACCCGGGTGAAGAGGTCGAAGATATTGTCCAATTTCTCGGGAGGGATGCCGATGCCCGAATCACGGACGATGACCGCGGCCAGCTCGGAGAGGCGCTGGGCCTGGACCTCGATGACGCCCCCTTCGGGGGTGTAGCGAATGGCGTTGCTCAGCAGATTTCCCAGCACCTGGCCCAATCGCACCGGGTCGCCCTGGACCCATAGCGGAAGGTCGGGCAGATCCCAGTGAAGCTCTAATCCCTCCCGTTTGGCGATGGAGGCGAAGGCGTCGATCGTGTCTTGCACAATATCGACCAGATCGAGTCTGGTCTTGTCGAAGGTGACCACGCCCTGGCTTATCTGACCCAGGTCGCGGATATCATCGACGATGCGCTCCAGGGTGCGGTATTGATTTTCGATGATCTCCAGGGCGGGGTTATCGGTGGAGTTCAACAGATCGAGGGCCAATTTGATGGAGGTCAAGGGATTTCGAAGCTCGTGCCCCACCATGGAGAGAAATCGATCGCGATTGATGATGGACTGTCGAAGTTGGTATTGACGGGCTCGGTCGCGAAGGGCGGCGCGGATCAACGACACCAAAGTCTTTATATGGAGCGGGCGCTCCACGAGGGTGACATTGGCGTCCTGCATCAGGCGCCACGCCCGCTTGCTCGAGGAGTCACCGCGGGTGGCGATGATGACAGGCAGATCAGACCACTCCGGCTGGTCTTGCAAGGAGGCGATGAGGCGATGGTAGTCGGTGGTCCGCAGGCCTTCTTCGGCGATGAGCAGGCAGTCGGCGCTGTAACCGACCTCGTCGACGAGATCGCTGAGATCGTCGACGGTGATGACCGTCAGATTATATTCGGCGAATAGTTCGCGAGCCGTCCTGGCGTCGTAGGGGTTATGAGGAAGAAAAAAGATGCGCCAGGTCTCGCGCCCTCCCTCAGTTGTGATCTGGCTGGTCTCGGTCACCGCGGCTCCTTCGAAGAGATGGGTCGTCGTCATGTCTTTCTGATGGCAGGTCAAGTAACTCGCTGACCGTGGGAGTCATGATTGGTTCGCCCACGGTGATACCGCCGGGGCCCAGATGCAATCGACGCACATATTTTTCGTGTTTTCGGGTGCGCTGCTTGACGGCAGCGATCGACTTGTAAATGGCCCCGTCTTCTTCGAAATAGCGAAATAATAGAACCGTATCGGCCAGATAACTGACGTTGACGAGTTGATCTTGAGAAGTCTTGAATAATCCGCTCAGAGTCACGACGAGCATGGTGATGATACCCTGGGCGCCCAGATAAGACAGGAGGTTGTGAAGATGGGGCACCAGGGTCGCCTCGTCGGGCATGGCGTGGATATAGCCGTTGAGGCTGTCGATGGCCACGAAGGTGACCGCTTCATCTTTTGCGTCCTCACGCACCAGGTGGGCGAATTGGCCGGGCGATAACTCGCCGGCGTCGATGGAGCGAATGCGGATCCGGTCATTGGCCAGATAATCTGTCAGGGGAAGATCCATGCCCTGGGCCCGGCGTTTGATGGTCTGTATGCCCTCGGCGAAGGTATATAATACGGCCTTTTCGCCACGACCTGCGGCGGCGATGGCGTATTGCATGAGCACCGATGATTTTCCCGTACCCGAAGGGCCCACCAAAAGAGTGGTCGTGCCCCGATCGAGCCCGCATCCCAGGAGTTGGTCCAGAGATTCTACGCCGCTTCGAATCGGCTCGCCGCTGCCGACCTGGCGGTGGAGATCCTTGGGGTTGATTCTGGGGAAGACCTCCAGTCCGCCGGTGACGATGGTGAAGTCGTGATATCCCGATTCATAGGCCCGGCCCCGAAGTTTCTTGATCTCCAGAAACCGACGTGTCGGTCCATAGACGGGGGTCTCCATCTGGAGATCGATGACGCCGTGGACGAGGCTTTCTGCTTTGGTCTTGGCGCGCTGATCCTTCTCTCCCACAAAGATTGTGGTAGTCCCCAATCGTTCCAAGGAGGCCTTTAGTTGAAAGAGGGCCCGGCGATAGGCTCGATAGGACTCGGCCATATTTCGCAACTCCGTCAGGGAGTCAATGCCCACTCGGGTGGGTTCGACGCGCTCGACGAGGTCGATGATCTTCGAGATCGCGTCGGGAAGTTCGACCTCGCTGCTGTGAAAGATGCTCGAGCCCGCCGTGCTTCGTCTGGAGATATAGGCGGCCAGCTCGGCGACCTCGATCTTGTCCAGGGGCCAGCCGTGAGCGGCGGCGACGCGGCGCAGCTCCATCAGTGTTTCGGAGAAACTGATATAGACGGTGGACTCTCCCCGATTTGCTCCTTCCGACAAGAATTGCAGCACCATGCTCGTCTTGCCCGTGCCGGCGTGGCCTCTTACCAGGTAGGAGTGTCGAGCTGGAAGACCACCGTGGAGCGTGGTGTCCAGGCCTGGGATCCCCGTCGATAATAAGTCTGGTTTGTCGGGATCTGCCATGGCGTCAACCCCAGCATAAAAAGTCTGGCTCCAGACTGGTCGTCCAGGCTGGAGATGATTGATGAACAGGCGTTGCTCCACCCTCACTGGCCAAAGATCCCCGAGGCACAGAGAGCCTGGCAATGGCGCGTACGTCTCAAAATTATGCACCGCGCCGAGGAGCCAAAAAGAAGCTCTTAGGAGAAGAATGCTCACTCGAAATTTGAGAATGATCACTGGCTAGATTTTGAACGGTCATTAAGATTAATTGTTGCGTTAACGGGAATACCGAAAAAAAGGGGGATACTACCGAATACGTTGAATTGCGGTGATCTGCGAACGATGTGATTCGTTCAACAGAGTTACACACCGCCAGGTTGTGAGAACCGAAGCTGTATTCTCAGAGTTGTAGACCGTCATGGGCGAGTTAAGTAGTTGGAAGTACCCATGCGTCATTTCTGGCTTTTTATTGTCCAATGCCGCTGTGCTGTTGAGGGCATTGCCAATTGGAAGCCAATTAGCACGAGGGGTTCTATGAATACGTCGACGTTTTTTGGGGCGAATTCGAAGAAACTAGGCACCTTGATCACCAGCCTTCTCATTCTGGGGCTGGCCGCAGTGGGTTGTGTCGAGGGAATCGACGACGAGGAGTCCGATCCGGACATTCAAGAGAGCGGGGTCGAAGTATACGAAGACGCCAGAGGCGATACCTGTCGCGACGCCGGACTGCAGTTTGTCGGCGAGGCTGCCCTGGACTGGATCGATTGCAAGATCGACAATCCTCCCGGCGGTGACCATATCTATACCAATCCCGAAGATTTCGAGTCCAACGGATCCGATCCGGCGCTCTGTGCCGAATTGCTCAAGATCTGGATGGATATCAGAGATACGGAGGGTGGCGAGGCGATGGACTGGGAGTCATTGGCCTTCAACGACCAGCCTGCCCAGCCCATTGTCGCCGTGCTCGTCAAAGGTGGTCCCGACGCCAACTTCTATTATTACGGGGATTCACCCCAGACTGAAGATAGTGGGCTGCATGCACCATTTCCTCCCGGACAGCAGCATACCTGGGCCGATATCAGCCACGTCTCGTTTTGTATCGGCGAGCCCGTCGAGCCCGATCCTCCGCCCGTAGAGCGTGAGTTGACGGTGTCCAAGACGGTCCACACCACCGCCGAGGGCACCTACCTGTGGGAAATCGAAAAGAGCGT
>SLJM01000099.1 GCA_007135085.1 Myxococcales bacterium | reverse complement strand
TGCTGATGATGAGCGTCACCGTGGCAATGGTGGGTTGTTTCGACCTCGAAGATCCGGGCGTGTCCGACGAGCAGGTCCTATATCGCTGGGATCACCAGGAAGATACGCCGACCAGCGCCGAGCGAGGTGTGATCTACGTCAACGAGATAATGTGGGCCGGCAGCGTCGATGACGACGGCAATTACGACCCGGACGACGTCTTCATCGAGTTGCTCAACCGCTATCATCGCCCCGTGAATTTGACGGGATGGCGAATTCAGGTCGAAGGGGATTACGAATATAAATTTCGACTCCCTGAGATCTCGGAGCCCCTTCGTCCCAACGAGCATTTCGTCATCGCTGCAAAGGAAGACGGCGCCTTCGGTGAGGTGGCCGACGTCATTGAGCCGCGCCTTAAGTTGGGTAAACGCTCGGTGCGCATCGAGCTTCGCGACCACGACCGGCGGCTCATCGAGTCCGCCGGCTCCCGTACGGACCATCCCTTCGCCGGGGGCTACGATCTGGTGACTGTGCGCTCCATGGAACGAACTCAGGCGCTCTTCGACAATCGGGGCAATATGGATCGCAGCTGGACGGCCAATACGGACGACGTCAGCGCCGCCAATGAAGCCCGTGAGGGAATTCGCGAGGGATGGCGAAATCGCACCCTGGCGAGCCCGGGAGAGCCCAATAGTGCCGATTATTCGGGCAATCCGGCGGGAGGAGCCTTCGAATGAACGTATCACCGAGTAGGAACGAGGCGATGGAAGGAAGAATCTCGAGGCGCTCCCTGATCCTGATGGTGAGCCTGGCCATTGCCGCTGCCGCCACGGTCACCGTGGTTGCCCTCACGCCGGCCGATGGCCAATCGGTGGCCGACGAAGATCGCGAGGGGTGGATGAGCTATGTCGACTACTACGTCGGAACCGGCGAGGTGGTCGATGAAATTCAGACCAATCTGCTCAACGATCTGGCGGGCGCCGAGAATCGAATCGACGCGGCCATTGCTGAGATCGACGACGGGCCGATTGTGCAGGCCCTGGTCGACGCCGCCGATCGAGGCGTGGCGGTACGAGTGGTGGCAGACGAACTTTTCGCAGACCACGACGGCTTCGCGCCGCTCGTAGACCACGACGATATCGACGTGGTCTTCGGCGACGGAGAGCTCGCCTACCTTCCCGAGCCCAATCTGTCGCCGATCTTGGAATATTGCGACTCCGAGGCCACGGAACACGACGATCATATCACCTGTGCACAGGCGCGTGGTGGGCTGCCGGAGAATAATCCACGGGTCATCGTCAGACCTGCCCATTATAACGTGATGAGCCACACCTTCTTTATCATCGACACCGTGGACGTGTGGAATATCTCGGCGCCCCTCAATGACGAGCAACCCCTGTGGGTGGCGTTTCGCGTGCTCAGCGAAGAGATCGCCAATAGTTATGAGCGTGAATTTCGACAGATGCACGGCGGTGTCTTCTCGACGACGCTGAGCGTCTACAACGGTCCCCTCAAGTCGGTGACCCATCAAAACCCCCTTCGGTGGACCAATCGGGGAAATCTGCGAATCCGGTTTAATCCCCAGGAGCGGCTGACTAAGAATATCATCGACGAGACCTATCGGGCCCGGGCGTCGGTCTACGTGATGACCGAAAACCTGACTAATACGAACCTCATCGACGCCCTGCTCTATAAAAAAGAGGCCGGCTTTGATGTGCGAGTCCTCGTGGGACAGGGCCAGGCCACGACTCTAGAGGATCGAATCGCCCCCCTCGAGCCACGAGTGGCGACCGAAGATATGGGGCGACTGCCGACGATGGTCATTTTCGATAGCCGCCGGGACCGAAACGGCAATCGACAGGCCCGACAGGTTCAGGTGTTGAGCCACGAGCTGATGCGGGCCCAGCCCTTTGAGGTGCTGCGAGCTTCGCCATCGGACAGGGTGCGGTTTTATCCCTCCGACACCTTCGCCGATGGCGTGTTGTGGGAGATTTTGGAGTCAGGGTCGCAGCGAAATCCCGAGATCGATGCCTTCCTCGATGCCTTCAACGAGCAGTGGTCGCAGGCCCAATAAGTAACGACGGAGCAAAGTGAGATGATGCGCAATTGGAAAATCGCCCTTGTGGCAATTATGGCCGTTTTGGCCGCCGGCTTGTTGAGCACCACCGGTTGTGGGATCGACGACCCGGGCTCCGTAGATTCTGAAAGTCCCTACCGCCTTCAGGTCATCTTCAACTCGCCGGGTTGGAAGGCGGGGACCGAGGTCAACCGAAAGCCCAGCGAGATTATCGTCGAGCGAATCGACGCCGCCGAGGAGTCGGTCCACGCCGCGGTCTACGGTTTCAATAAGCAAAATATCATCGACGCCCTGGTCCGCGCCCATAAACGCGGGGTTGACGTCCAACTCGTGGGCGATGCCGGCGAATATAACCGGGGATCGCCGGGGTATCGCACGATGGAGGAGAATCGGATTCCCGTGCAGACGGGCAACCAATTCCACATCATGCACAATAAATTCTTCGTCATCGACCGCCGGTATACCATCACGGGAACAGGCAATATCTCGCGCTCCGAATTCGTGTTCAATAATAATAATTGGGTCGTTATCGACAGCGCCCAGATCGCTAATTTATTCAGCTTAGAGTTCGACCAGATGTTCAGCGGTCGGTTCTCGGCAGCGAAAAAGCCCTTCGACCATCCCAATACCTTCCAGGTGGGAGATACGGAGGTGGAGGTCTGGTTTGCTCCTCAGGACGACGCCATGGGCCGAATCTTGGAGGAGCTAAAGCAGGTCCATACGTCGATCCACTTCCAGATCTTTGCGTTTACCAAAGATCAGGTGGCCACGGAGTTTATCAATCGCCACCGGGAATTTGTGGCTTATAACGAGGAAAATGGCTACGACGATCTGCCGGTCAGAGAGCGACCCAAGAAGGTGGTGGGCGTGCTGGACCGCTCGCAGTTGCACGGAAACGGACAATATCACCAGGGGTATCGCCTGGGGGCCAACGGGGTGCCCATGCGTCTCGATGGCAACGTCAACTCTCGGATCCCCGGCGACTATCAGGCCGGCGGCGGTCGGATGCATACGAAGACGATGATCCTCGACGCCGGCACAGACGACGCCCGGGTGATCACGGGCAGCTTCAACTGGTCGGCGGCGGCGACGATCTCCAACGACGAGGTGCTGTTGATTCTGCGCGGCGATCGAATCACCGAGCAATATCTCGAGGAGTTCGACGATATCTGGACCACGGCCAAAGATCTGTCCACGTCGATGTGCAAGTTGATGAAGGATAGCGATCAGTTGACCTGCGACGA
>SLJM01000295.1 GCA_007135085.1 Myxococcales bacterium | reverse complement strand
GGGCTGAGTCGTCCCAAATTTCCAGATCTGCCGGGGCTCGATGAGTATGAGGGCCACCTCTTCCACTCCGCCCGGTGGGATCATGACGTGGAACTGAGGGGCAAGCGGGTGGCCGTGGTGGGCACGGGAGCCAGCGCCGCACAGATCGTGCCCTCTATCGCCGACGAGGTCGAAGCGTTGACCGTCTTCCAACGAACCCCTCCCTGGGTCTTTCCGCGCAGAGATCGGCGATATCCGGGGTGGGCCAAGAATCTGTTCCAGAAGGTTTGGCCCGCCCACCTTTTGTTTCGGTATCTGATCTATCTGCGAAACGAGGCACACGCCGTGGGCTTTTTGACGGAGCCGCGGTTGATGAATCTCTTCGCCCACGCCTCGAAGCGCCACGCCAAGAAGGTCTTCGACGATCCGGAGATGATTCAGGCGGTCACGCCCGATTATTCGGTGGGATGTAAACGGGTGGTCATCTCCGATGATTATTATCCGGCCCTGGCCAAGCCCCATGTGGAGTTGGTGCCCCATGCCGTCGAGCGGCTCACGGCCACCGGTGCTGTGGACGCCGAAGGAGTGGAGCGAGAATTCGACGTCATCGTCATGGCCACGGGCTTTCACGTCACCGATTTTCTGTCCTATTTCCAGGTCACCGGCCGGGGCGGTCGAGACCTCAACGAGGAGTGGCGCCAGGGGGCGGAGGCCTATTACGGCGTCGCCGTATGCGGGTTTCCCAATATGTTCATCCTGGTGGGGCCCAATACGGCGCTCGGTCATAATTCGATAATCTATATGATCGAATGCCAGGCCAATCTGGTGCGCCAGTGCCTGGAGACGATGATCGACGAGGAAGCCGACGCCATCGAGGTGCGGCCGTCGGTGCACCGGCAGTTCAACGATAAATTGCAGGAGCGCCTTGGCGAGACGGTGTGGAATACGGGCTGTGAGAGTTGGTATATCGACGACAGCGGCAAGAATACGACCATCTGGCCTGGCTATACCTTCGAATATTGGCTGCGCACCCGGAAGCTGGAGCGCGACGACTTCAGGCTGACCTGGCGAGGAGATCATGCGACCTCCTGAGCATGATACATTGGCGGGACAGGCGCTGCGTCAAAGCGTTCGAGCTGCCCTTCGTATGCCCGCTGCCCTGGCGCGGCGAATCTTTGGTGAGCCGCCGAGAAACGACCGGGGGGCCCCGCTGGATTTTCAGACCCACCTATTGCTGAGGATCATGGAGCAAGCGGGAGCTCCAGACCTCCACGAGGTGGGCCCCGAGGAGGCGCGCCAGATCTACGACCGGGCAAACCGGCTCTTCGATCTGGATCCCCTTTCGATGCACTCCGTCGAGGATATTACTATTCCCGGACCGGCCGGTGACCTACCGGGGCGGATCTATCGTCCCCGAAAAGGGGCTCTTCCTGGCTGTGTCTTTTTTCACGGCGGGGGCTTCGTCATCGGCAGCCATGACAGCTACGAGGGCTTCTGCAGCGCCCTGGCCAAAGGTGCGGACTGCGCGGTGATCAGCGTCGGCTATCGATTGGCCCCGGAATGTCCTTTCCCGGCGGCCATCGTCGATTGCCGCGCCGGCTTTGAGTGGGTTAGAGAGCAGTCCCGTGAACTCGGATTGATGGGGGAACAGATTGTCGTGGCCGGAGACTCCGCCGGAGGAAACCTGGCCACCGTGGTGTGTCAGCAGCAGGCCGAAGAGGGTCGTCCCCTACCGGCTCATCAATTGTTGATCTATCCCAAGACCGATTATGGCGAAGCCTTCCAATCGCGTAAGCTCTTCGCACAGGGATTCTTACTTACGCAAGATATGATCGATTGGTTTAATCATTGTTATGGAGCAGACGACGACGATCCCCGATGCTCTCCAAATCGCTACGATGACCTGAGTATTCTGCCGCCGGCGACGGTGATCACCGCCGGCTTCGATCCCCTCCGTGACGAGGGCGAAACCTATGCGCAGCGGATGGCACAGGCCGGGGTGGACGTGACCTATCATTGCTGTGATCGATTGATCCATGGATTCATCACTCAGGGAGGGGTCGTCGACGCCGCGGCGGCGGCCGTCGCCGATTTGGCCGAGGAATTCGGCCGATGTCTAAGAGCTGAGATGCCCAAACGTCGAGAGAGTCGCTGATGATCAAAATGGTCCACTTATTCTGGCTCGCCCTGTTGGTGGGGGTGTCCTTTGGCTGTCTACGCGGGGTCAACGGAGAGGATCCGGAAAACCTCAATGACGGCCACGGTGATTGGCAGGCCTCGGGGTTTGCCGAAGAAGCCGGCGCTCATTATGGGGCGATTGAATTCGACGATAGGAGTCGGGAATTCGCCATCTATATCCCGCAGGCCGCCGTCGACGCCGGTCCGCAGCCGCTGCTATTTATTCTGCACGGTGGCGGGGGAAATATGGATCGCATGCGCAATATAGGGTTTGAGTCACTGGCCGATCGAGACGGAGGAATTCTGGTCTATCCCCAGGGCGTCGACGAGCGGTGGGCCGATGGTCGAGGCACCACGGAGCCGGAGTTGGAGGGGGTCGACGACGTGGCCTTTATTGCCCAGTTGGTGGAATTGGTGGAGCGAAATCTCGACATCGATTCCGACCGCATCGGCGTCACCGGCGCCTCCAATGGGGGCATGATGTCCTTTCGTCTGGCCTGTGAATTGGATGGGATACTCAGTATGTCGGCGCCGGTCATCGCCGCCATGCCATCGCGGCTGGTCGACTCCTGTGAACCGGGACAGCCGCCGTCGTTGCTGGGGATTCAGGGCACGGACGACGAGTTTGTCACCTTTGAAGGAGGGGAAGTGTCCCACGATCGATATCCCCGCCTCGGCGAGGGTGGGGCGATCGAATCGGCGGCAGAAACAATGACCTTTTGGGCTCACCAACTGGGCTGTGATGGGTCCCCGGACGTCGAGGTTTTGCCCCCCGTCGACGAATCGGATCCCACTGAGGTGGAGCGTTTCATCTACCGGGACTGCCAGGGTGACCGAGCCTTAAATTATTATGTGGTTCATGGGATGGGTCATGCCTGGCCACCCTACGAACCCTTCGCCCCGCGGATCAGCGGCGCCACGTCCAATCAGCTGAACGCCACAGACCTGATCTGGGAGTTTTTCCGACATGGTGATGGTCATGAATGATGATGACACAACACCAGAAGATGTGGTGGTCCTCGTGGCAGGCGCCACGGGCTATACGGGGCGCCAGGTGGTTCGCCAGCTCTGCGCACAGGGGGTGGACACGATCGCTCATATTCGCCCTGAATCGGCCAGTCGCGAACGGTGGGAGGCTCAATTCGAAGAATGGGGGGCCAGAGTCGATTTTACACCCTGGGACGGGGCAGCCTGGGTAGAAAGTCTGGTTCAGGTGAAGCCGTCGCACCTCTATTTTTTGATCGGCACCACAAAAGCACGGATGCGTGACGGCGACGTAGACGCCAGCTATGAGGCTATCGACTACGGATTATTTAGATTGCTCCTCCAGTCCTGTGAGAAGGCCGGTGTGACACCAAAGGTGGTCTATCTGTCGGCCATGGGGGTTCGCCAGGGGGCGCGAACAGCCTATTATCGAGCCCGCTGGAAGGCCGAGGAGGCGTTGCGACACAGTGGGCTCTCCTATGTCATCGCCCGACCGGGGATGATCACCGGCCCGGATCGAGATGAATCGCGGCCCATGGAACGCGTCGGTGGATGGATGGCCGATGCCGCCGGAGCCGGGTTGCGTCTGGTCGGGGCCAGGCGTATGGCTGCTCGAGTGCGATCGACGGATAGTCTTGAACTGGCCGCCGCGCTGGTGGAGTTGGGGCTCGATGAGCGGGTCGATGAGTTGGTCGCCGAAGCGGAAGACCTGAAGAGGGATGGCACTCAATGAACCGATTTTCCGACTGGTTTGAATTAACCGAAAAGGGCGTACAGGCCCATGGACCGCAGACAGCGGCGGCCCTACAGGTGCGGCGGGCCGACGGGGTTTTGTCTTATTCGGAGGGGATGAGTGCCATGGTCTGGTATGGCTATTCTTCTGAAAACGCCGCGAAGACTCTTCGAAAGGTCTTTGGTGAAGAGTTAAAGAAGCCAGGAAGCCTGGGCCAGGGGCCGCTGGTATTTCGCTACCTCCAGGGGGCTTCGGCGCGGGCCTCGATCGCCAGGCGAGCCGATCATTTTTTGAGAAAATTCGGTGAGGTGCCGCTGTTCAATCAGGATATTTAGATCCTATCTGGTTGATGCCACCTGGTGTGGCGATTCACGATTCATTTGAAGTTTTGGGGGAGGCGTCTAATTTTCTGCGGTGCTTATTTTGTATTGAGAAAAGGGTGTCGTGGCGAAGTCCTGCCGTTCCACGATGTGGTTTAACCGAATTGTAGCCACTGGAGGCATGAGATGAATCGTCGAACAGAATTGTTGTTTTTGGTGTCAATCATTATAGCAGGGCTGGCGCTGACGGGGTGTGAACAGCCGGAGCCCGAAGTAGAGGAGCCCGTCGAGGTCGAAGAGGAGCCGGAGCCCGAACCGGTGGTGGAGGAAGAGGAAGAGATGGAGATGGAGCTTGCCGAGCCCTCGGAACAGGCGGCGGAACTCATCGCTGCCATCGAGGGCTATGAACAGTGGGAGCACCACGAAGGGATGGACGAACCCTACGAGTCGGGTCACCCCGGTGATGTCTGGGTGATCCCCTATGCCAACGAAGTTGGCCACCAGGCCGTAGCAGACCAACAGCTGCCGATTCCCGAGGGAGCGATCTTCGTCAAGGAAGAATATGCCGACGCCGACGGAGAGGAGTTGACGGGAGTGACTGTGATGGAAAAGCTCTCCGAAGAAATGGGCGATTGGTACTGGCTCAAGACCGATCCTGAACTGCAAGGGGTCATGGAGATGGAGGGCATGGCCCTGGAGGGACCGGACGTGGAGGGATGTGTTAATTGCCATGGTGAGGCGTCGGGTCAAGATTATTTGATGCTCCCCGAATTCGAGTGATGGGCAAAACTCCCCGGTCGTCGTGTCAGGAGGAGGCTCTCCCGCCGTGAGCAGTAATCCCACAAATGATGCGTCGACCGGGCAGGGGGGAGATGTGAAGGTGGTCGTCGCCGGAGCTTCCGGCTTTATTGGGCGCGGCCTCGCCGGGGCATTCCAGGACACCGCTGTGGAGCTGGTGGGCCTGACTCGGCGACCCGACCTGGTGGGGGGAGGCAGCGAGGATGGTTATCGGTGGCGGCGCTGCGATCTCTTCTCGCGAACGCAGACCCTCCATGCGCTGACGGGGGCTCGATTTGGGGTTTATCTGGTCCACTCCACGCTGCCATCGGCCCATCTGACTCAGGGTAAGCCGGCCGATATGGATCTGATCTGCGCCGATAATTTCGCCCGCGCCGCGGCTCACCACGGGTTGGAGCATATCATCTATGTGGGGATCGCCGCCGGGGGCGACGAGGATGATCCCCAGGCCCAGACTCGGCGGGAGGTGGAGTCGACGCTGGCTCAATATGGGACGCCGATCACGACTCTGCGGGCCTCCATGGTCCTGGGGCCGGGCAGCGTGGCGAGTCGGATCTTGAAGGATCTCGTCGAGCGCCTCCCAGTGATGGCCTTGCCGAAGTGGACAGAGTCAAAGATCGCCCCCGTCGATCGGAGGGATCTGGTGCGGGTCCTGGTCGATCTATTGGGCCGACCAGAGGCGATGGGGCGAGCCTATGACCTGAGGGGGGCTGAGGTCACGAGTTTTGCTGAACTTCTGGAGGGCTCGGCCAGGTTACTCGGCCTGAGACGTCGGTTTTATGGCATGCCGGTGTCGATGCCCTGGCTGGCGGCGCGATGGATCAGCGCGTTCTGTGATGTTCATCCGGCGGTGGTCGCCGAATTCGTGGCTCAGGCAATGGGCGGCCGACTCACCCACAAGACATCACTTCCAGACCCTGTTGATTGGAATCCCAGGCCACTCGAGGAGTCGTTGGGTGGGGCTCTCGGCATCAAACCAGTCCGTAATGGAGAGGAAGCTCGGGAGGTCGACCGGCGGGCGACATCGCTGCAGGTGGTGCGGGAGACTGAATTATTGCGCCGGGGAGACGACCGCCGAGTGGTCCGCTCCGTACAGCGATTGCCCCTGCCCGACGACCACGACGCGACGTGGATCGCCCGTGAATATGCCCGCTGGTTGCCCAGGTTTATGCGGCCCTTCATCAATGTGGAGCGCGACCCGGAGATGAACCTTCGCTTTTATTTGCGGCCGATTGGGCGGCCCATGCTGGTCTTGGAGTTCGATGACGACGTCAGCCATTCAGACCGTCACCTCTACTGGATTCGCGGCGGCGCGTTGGCTCGAGAGCATCGATGGGCGCGCCTGGAATTTCGGGAGGTGCTCGCAGGAGATCAGGTCATGGCGGCGATCCACGATTTCGAGCCGCGCCTTCCCTGGTTCGTCTATCGAATGACCCAGGCTCAAATTCATCGCTTGGTGATGCACCGATTCGGTAGATATTTGGAGGGACTTTGCCAGGAGGATGCATCATGAGCGCAAGAGGAGAAGTGGTATTTTTATCGGGGGCCACCGGGTTTATCGGCCAGCATTTATACCCCCGGCTCATCGAGGAGGGGTTTTCCGTACGGTGCGGAACCCGTTCGGTCGAGCGTGCCCAACGGCGCTTTCCCGATCGGTTGTGGGTGCCCTTCGACGTGGAAGATTCGCAGCTGGTGAGGGCCGCCCTCCAAGGCTGTGACTCGGCGTTTTATCTGGTCCATCAGATGGGCAGCGGGGCGGGCTACCACGACCGGGAGCGAAAGTCGGCCTATCGTTTCCGCCAGGCCGCCGCTGACCATGGGCTTCGGCGGATCGTCTATCTCGGGGGAGTGGAGCCGGGAGGAGCTATCTCGGATCACCTGTCGAGTCGGCTGGAGACGGGCTGCATCCTGCGAAATGGTGAGGTCTCGGCCATCGAATTGAGGGCCTCCATGATCATTGGCGCCGGTAGCGCCAGCTGGCGAATCGTCCGTGATCTTGCAGCTCGCCTCCCGCTGATGCTTCTGCCGAAGTGGACTCAGTCGCGCACGGAGCCGGTCTATATCGACGATGTCGTCGAGGCCCTGGTGGGAGCCCTGAGATTGCAGACTTCAAAGTCGCACCGTTTCGATATTCCCGGCCCCGATCGGCTTACGGTGGAAGAAATATTGCGCACCACGGCGCGGGTAATGGGCCACGACACGGTCGGGCTGAGAGTGCCCCTCTTATCACCGGAGTTGTCCAGTCGCTGGCTTCGCTTCGTCACCCGCGGTGACCTCTTCTTAGCCCGGGAACTGGTCAAGGGGCTCAAGGGCGATCTCCTGGCCGAAGATGATAGTTATTGGGAGTTAATCGGCCACCACGATCGGGTGGGGTTTGAGGATGCCGTCAGGCGAACCCTCGACGGTGCTGAGCCCGAATCGGTGGCAGCTCGAGGGGTGGAGCGCCTGGCTTCCTGGGTGGGGCGATCCGTTGGAAGTCCCTGAGTTTCGAAGCCATCTGATGGACTTCATTTTGACACAAAAACAGAGTGGACAGAGCAGGGGGGCGCGGCGAGACTGACCTTTGGTCTGTCTATTCGTGTTGATTTGAGAGTGTGAAATGAAGCGTTTTATGCCCTCCCTGAGGGGCTCCTATGGGTTGTTGGTTATCGCCACCCTGATATCGTCGGTGCTCAATCTGGCATGCAGCTCCTGCGGCCCCGAACCAGAGCCACATATCCAGGGGATCACCTACGAATGTGACGGTGATCTACATACCAATACCATCGACGCATCGGAGTGGGTCCGTGAGCATACGGAGATTGCCAGATACGCCTATGCCTCGGATGTGGAAGCCGATCTGATAGCCATCACATTGCTCGACAGCGCTGGTGATGAGCTGGGCCTGATGACCGTGGAGGGTTATTTCGGCGTCGACCAGGGAGTGGAGCGCCAGGTGAGGGCCACCTTCGAGCGCCAGGGCGCTCAGCCACTGGAGTTGTTCACCGATGCGATCGTGAGCAACCAGGACCAGGACGAATTCCGCACTCGGAATCTTCTGGTCAGCGGTGAGGAACAGGTCTTGATTCGGGCTGATTTCAAAGCCCTGGATTGCTATGCCAACGAGGCTCCCGAAGAAGGACAAGGTCACCCCTGCGCCTGGCCGGTGCCCGTATTTGAGAGCGCCTATTCGGTGCCCAGTTGTGGTTTTGACGTGATCCCGGGGCTGCCGGCGGCGCCGAATCTTACCGCATTGGAGTATCGAGTCCCCAGCGAGAGCGACCCCAATCTGGGTGGTTTTCTCTACAGCGCCGACGATAGCCAGGCCACCTTTGAGGTGGTGCAACAGGGAGGACGTCTGGGTGATGTCGACGACCTTCAGGGCTGGCTGGCCGCCACCGGCGCCGACGCGATTATCGGCAGCGACTCGGAGCGGTTATTGGCCGCCGCTTATGTGGACCCCTCCTGGATGGAGCATGTCGAGGCCCACGCCGCCGAATGTGCTCGCCAGGCCTGGGAGGACAAAGGCCAGCAGCTGCGCCAGCCCATCGGGTTGTCGGGCCTCCGTTGTGACGACGGCACGGCTTTTCCATCGACCTTGCTCGTCGATGACGACCAGGTGCGAACCATTTTTCAGCCCGGCGGTGGTAATCCCTGCGAGGATTGCGCCGAAGCCTGCGGTAAGCCCCATCTGCGCACCTTCGACGGATCGTCTTTTGCTTTTCATGCCGCCGGGGAGTTCATCCTGGCCAACGCCGATTTCGGCAATCCCTGGCAGATCCAGGTACGCACCGAACCGGCAGCCAGTCTTTCCTGTCGAAGCGATATCTCGGCCTGTCAGAATATTACGGTCATCTCGGCGGTGGCCTTTAGGATGGGGGCGGCGCGAATCGCAGTCTATCGCGACGAAGCCCCCCACTTGTGGATCAACGGTCAGCCCGTGGAGCGCATCTCTGCGGAGGTGCTCTCCGGGATTTCGGCGGGAGCGTCGATTCATCAACGGGGAGAGCGAGGCTTTAAATTCTATTGGCCAGGGGGAGAGAAGCTGGAGGTCGCCGTGCGGGATCACCAACTCGATATGCAGGGCACCTTGCCCAAGAGCCGGTTCGGCCAGATCAGCGGGCTCTGGGGCAATTATACGAATATCACGAGCGACGACTTCAAGACCCGTGACGGACGGATCATAGAAAAGCCCTTTACCTTCGAGGAGTTCTACGGCGATTTTGTCAACAGCTGGCGCGTCGAGCAATCGGAGTCGCTCTTCGATTATGCCCCTGGTGAGGATACGTCGACCTTTACCTTCCCCGAGCTTCCTGAGGAGGAGGTCGATATTGACGACCTTCCCGACGACGTTCGTCTGCAGGCCAGGGCGGCCTGTCGTGGCGTGACCGGCCACCCCGATCACAATTGGTGCATCTTCGACGTGGCCTGCATGTGCGACGATGAGCTGGTGGCGTCGACGGAGCATCTGAGCGCCAGCCTCTCCTATACGGATATGCATATGGAGGCGCCGGTGACCCTCAACGGCGATATCTGTCTGGGGGCCCCTGACAGTTTTGATTATTCGCCCGCCGGGCAGGCCAGTTGCCCCCCCGAGGTCGACGAGTGCATCAGCTTCGTCCGTGAAGCAGGGGGCGTGACCCTCTCGAGCGCGCTCGAGGTCGACGTCGTCGAAGCGGGCCGTGTTGACGACGAGGACGACTTGAGTTCCCACCAGATCGCGCCGGGCACGTCGGTCCATTCCTTCTTGCTTCACCTCAACGAGGTGCCGCAGCGCACGGGAGCGCTTCAGGGAGAGCTCATCTTCGCCCACGACGTATTGGGGGTGATTGTCACCGACGCCGGGTTGGCCTCGAGCGACGCTCTCTTCGCCATCGACGGTGCCGACTTCGCCGAACAGGGGCGGGGCGTGGACTTTGACGGTGGCTGGATAGAGATCAAGCAGGGAGGGCGTGCCGTCGAGGTCCGGTTGAATTCGGAAAGTGGCATCAACGAGCTGCGAGTGATTACGGCCAGTGGCCAATAGGACTGTTTGAATCTTTCGCGCCGGTTGATGAACGCCGGCCAATGAGGCGAAGGCCTTCGGGGCCTCGAGATGGTTGGGATTGGGTATGAAATTTCTGCGCTTTTTTTATTCAGGCTATCCCGTTCTAGTTCTCTTCTTCTTATTGCCGTCGCTGTCCCAGATCGGTTGCGGGGGAGGAGACGACGAAGTGGAGCTCGAAGACGGGGTGGATCAACTGGTCTGTGAAGATCTTCACGGGGGAACGGTTGAGACCGATGAACTGCTGCGAGATGAATTCGGAATCTACTCCATCGACTTCGAGAGCTTTCCCGAAGAGCGAACGACACGCTTCGACTACCAACAATCGTCGGGTGGACAGGGGCGGGTGGAATTAAGCGCTCGTACGCTGGGGGCCCAGCACGGTACGGCATTCGACGTGCAATTGTCCTCTGACTCTGGACCGGATTTGATGTGGTCGTCCAGAGTCGGAGCTCTTCGATCGATCGACGGCGAAACGCCTCCCATCTTCATGACAAATCGAATCGGGACGGGCGAGCATTATCTGGAAATGCAGATTTTGACCGATATCAACGAACCCGATCTGCTCGCCGTGAGCGAGGACAACCCCTTGCTCGCCGTGAGGAGTTTGAGCCTTGTTGCGGGAACCGGGGACCAGCGAATCATTCAGGAAGTCGCCGTCGGGGGAGAGGTGACCATGGAAGAGGAGGCCATCGAAGAGTGGCTGTTGGAGTACGTAGATACGGATGCATTGGGGGATGAGCGGTTTGGAATTCTCATGGGGATATTGCTCGACGGAAATATCCACCACCACCTGTCGGCAGCGCTCGACGCCTGTCGAAGTCAGTCCCGAGCAGGGACGCTTTTTGAAAAGCTGGTCACCGTCTGCGAGGACTTTCAGTCCGTGGCAGACTTCGGTTTTGGGCTGGTCTTTAGCTCCCTTACCAAAGGATTGCCCACCCTGGCCTCCATCGCCTGGGATGCGATCAATTTCGGTAAACAGGCCGGGCAGCGAGAGCCGTTGACGATGCAGGAGGTAGGGGCTGTGGTTGGCCTGGTGACGATTATCGTCGCCGGTGTGGTAGCAGGTTTTGCGGGAGCCCTTCTGGCCGGGGTGGTGGTGCTGGCGGCGGGCGCCATCTTGATCGCAGCGGCAGTGATTTTTTCGCAATTCGGATGTGGCAACCCGCTGATGATGCCCCTTAACCGCCGATCTTATCCCTTCCGGGATACGGGCGAGTTCGTCTGGTATCGGCATCGAGCGCGGGACTCGCTTCATATCCAGATAAGACAGGTGGACAACCCCCATTCGCGATGTGCCGACGGGCGTAAGATATCGGCCGTGGCCGTCGGCTCAGAAGGGCACCGTATCGGGATTTATCTCGATCGTGAGTCGCCGCTGTGGATCGACGGCGAGCCACAGGAGGTGTCGCAATATTTCTGGCAGGTCGGCGATCACACCACTGTGACGCGAAATGCCGTCGAGTTGCCACGTGGTGAGTCCTATATCATCGAGCGAAGGGACGGTGAGCGTATCCGGGTCGACGTCTTCGATCGGCACCTGGCCCTGGAGATGGAACATCTGCCGCGGGAGCGAGTCGTTGAGGCGAGGGGGCTTGTGGGAAACCACGAGGTCGACGGTGAGGACGGACTCATACTTCGAGACGGGCGATTCTTGCCCGAGCCAATACAGAGGGCTGAGGTCTACGAACAATTCGGCAATAGCTGGCGCGTCGGTCGCCATGAGTCGCTGTTTGACTACGGACCTGGCGAATCGTTTGAGAAATTTGCTCCCACGAGTTTCCCATTTGCACCGAGGTCGTTGGATGATCTGAGCGAGGAGCAATACGAATACGGCCGGCGGGTCTGCGATCAGAACGTGGGGATCTCGGATCCCACCATGTTGCGCCACTGCATGATGGACGTGGGCTGTACGGGCGACTCCTCCTATGCAATTCCATACGCAAAGTTCGACGCACCTCAGCATGGGCTGGCAATCGTCGACGAGCAGGGCGTGCAGATCAGCGGCCCCTATCGACCGGATGACCGGCGGGGTGATTCGCCGGGATGGACCCCGGCAGGGCCGACCCAGGATATTGTGCAGGCCAGTTGTCCCTCCGATATCGAGCGGGGCGCCGAGAGTATCGGCGGCACCCAGATCCGTACCACCGACGGCTTGATCTACGGCTTCCAGTCGGCCGGGGAATTCGTCCTGGTCGAGTCGCGAGCCGACGATGGGATGATGATCCAGGTGCGCCAGGAGCCCCTCGGTGGCGGTCGCTGTCCAAACGCCCGCCGCAATTCGGCGGTGGCAGTCCAGATGGGAGATTATCGACTGGGTTTTTATGTGGACGGCCCAGGTCGACTCCTCCTCGACGGTGAGGCCACCACGGCCTTGCCGGGAGGATTTATGGACCTGGGCGGAGGTCATACGGTCTTGCAGACCGAAGATGACAAATTCTTAATGGAATGGCCCGACAGATCCTGGATGCATGTGACCATGGGCTCGAACCGCATCGATATTCGCTTCAACGCCCATTATTCGCGACTGGGTCAATTGCAGGGGCTATTCGGTCAATTCAACGGCTATCCCGGCAATGATATCGCCTATCGAAACGGCCAGGTCATCGAACAATGGGACCACCAACTAATCCACGGTGATTACGCCGATAGCTGGCGGATCAGTCAGTCCGAGTCGCTCTTTAATTACGATGATGGGTTCGGCACCGCCGACTATACGTTGCCCAATATGCCTGCTTCGGCGATGTCCCTCGATGATTTACCTCCGGGAGAGGAGCAGATCGGTCGTGACGCCTGTGAGGCTGTGGGCGTGACCCATCATGCGATCATGCGGGCATGTATCCTCGACGTCTATTGCGCCGACGATCCGGGGGCCGCCGAGGCCTATCGCGACAGCGAAGAGCCCAACCAGCCCGAATGGGTGGAGCTCGTACCAGGCAGCGGCGATTATTGCTGTCACGTCGATTGCGTGGGCGGCCCCGACCCGGAGTGTGGGTTCGTCTGCGGCACCGGCCAATTCGAAGAGCCACAGGAGTGGTGCGACGGCGACTGCCCGATCAGCGACGACGATTGTGTCGACGAAGATCCCGACGACGTCTGTACCTTCGGTCAAGTGGAGAGGGCGTTTCCCGACGCTGAAATCTCGGCCTATATCTGCGCCTCGAGATGTGTGCAGCGTCACCAGTGGATGTGTATCGACAACGATGGTTGTTGTCCCGCCGGTGGCCATTGCACGGAGGTCACCGACAACGACTGCGACGTTCAACCCCACGTGGGAAGCGGCTGCACCGAGGATGACCATTGCGCCACCGTCGGAGACGACGCCCCCGGTTCGTCGTCGACCTATTGCATCACGGAGGAGCAGAATCGGGTCTTCGGAGGATTCTGTGCGCTGAGCTGCGCAGACGATAGCGAATGCCCGGACGACACCCATTGCGCCACAGACGTACTCTACCGAGGGCAGATGCATAGCTCTCTCTTTATGAGCCTGGCCTTTAATCTATGCGTACCGTCCTGCGATAGCGACGCCGATTGCCCCCGCGAGGGCTATGGGTGCTACGACGCCAACGGCGACGGCCGCTCCGAATGCTGGCACACAGGCACGGGGGACGGCGATTTCGGTGATGTCTGCGAGACCTCCCGCGATTGCGGTGAGATCGGTGATTTTGCGGTCTGCGCCACGGAGAACTCCTATCTCACCACCACTGAGAGTCGGGAGTTTACCTTCTGCACACAGCGATGTGATCTGGGCGGCGTCCAATGTCCTACGGGATGGGAATGTGATGCCACATTATCGATATGCGTCGAGCCTGCGAAGAACGAGATTGGGCTCAGTTGTGCTCACCACACCGACTGTGAGAGCGGGGTGAATAACCCCCACTATCGCGATCGCTGTTTCGACGGCGGAGATCTCCACCCGGTGGTGATGTCGGGCGGCTATTGCACGCTCCCCTGTTCTCATGACAACCACTGTCCCTCCGGTTCCTATTGCGCCGATGACCCGCCGCTCTACGATGATTCGGGGCGGACCGTGCTCACCGGGGGACAGGGAGGGTACTGCGTGCTTCAATGTGAAGGCGACGGCGATTGCCCGCGCACGGAATACGCCTGTTTCGATGCCAACCTCGACGGCGCAGATCAATGCTGGCACGTCGGTATTGGAGACCGAGATTACGGTGAATCCTGCCAATGGGCCTCGGAGTGCGGTGGCGTCGGTGAATACGCCGTATGTCGAACCCTCTTCGATGACCAGGGACAAGATACGGGACAGGGCATGTGCTCCCGTTATTGCGGCAACGACGATTGGTGTCCCTCCGGCTGGCGATGCGCCCAGAACCAACTGGGGTTCGAGATCAGCTGCGTGCCGGAGGTGGAAAACGAGCATATCGGCTCGGCCTGTACCGACGAATCCGACTGCGGCGAGGCCCCCGACGAAGGCTTTATGTCCGTGGTCTGTCTCGGTGAAGACGGCAATTATTCCTATCCCGGTAATTATTGCAGCATCAATTTCTGCGACGACGATACCTGTCCGGCCGGCTCTCATTGCACGCCGACCAACAGCTTGCCCGACGAGGTGGGGATGACCATCTTCGGTCGGTATTGTGTGGCCTCCTGCAATAGCGACGCAGATTGTGGGCGTTCCGACTATGCCTGCTACGACGCCACCGGCGACGGCAATAAGGAATGCTGGTTTGTCGGCACCGGCTCAGGCGACTGGGGCGATTCCTGTGACGGCGCCGGCCAGTGCGGCACCGGAGATGGTGCAGTCTGCCGAAACGGTATGACTGCCTATGGAGTGTGTTCGCGAATCTGTAGCGCCGACGAGGCGGGCTGTCCCGACGGCTGGGGCTGTTATTTCAACAATATCTGCACCCTTGAATGTGAAGACGATGGTGATTGCCCGGGCCCCTCGGGGTGTATTGACGGCATCATCCAATATGATGACGGCTCGACGGGAGCAGGGTGTATGTGACGAGTCTCTGCAGCTCATATTACCCCAGTCTCTTGTCACCCTGTCATAAGGGAAGTGACACCGTAAAAGCCGTGCCTTCGCCCACGGTGCTGTCGATGTCGATCTCTCCCTGGTGGGCGTCGACGATCCGTTTGACGATGGGCAGCCCAAGGCCCGTGCTCCGTTCTCCTCCGGTGGGGCGGGCTTTGCCGAGAAAGAAGAGGTCGAAGAGTTGTTCGATCTCTTTTGGGGAAATTCCAGGCCCCTCGTCGCGGACGGTCAGGATAAGTCGCTCCTCTGACGCCGAGGCCTCCACGTAGACCGTGCTGTGAGGAGGAGAGAATTTCAGTGCGTTGCTCAACAGATTGCCGAGAAGCCGCCTGAATAGCGTCGTATCTAACGAGGCTGGAGGCAAATCATCGCCTGTGTGTAATTCAACGGTGATATTCTTGCCTGCTGCGACGGCGCGAGCGTCGTCGACTCCTTCGACAATCAGGGGGAGTGGATCGATGGGACGACAGGTTAGCGACGCCGTCTCCAGGCTGGCCAGCTCCTGCAGATCCGCGGTCAGCTTCAACAAATACCCGCTGCTGCGAGAGATGGCCTGCAAATGATGATAGACGTCACCGGGGATTTCCAGGTCCCCCAATAATTCCTCGAGGAGAAAGGAATTGGCGTCGATGGCGGTCAGGGCGTTGCGCATATCATGGGCAGCCATGGCCAACAGGCGGTCTCGATCGCGCTGTATTTCCTCGAGGCTGATGGTCTTGGTGACCAATTCGCGCTGTAGAGTGGTGATCTCTGAATATAATCCCGCCAATCCGGGAAGTTGGCTCTTTATCTGAGCTGAGGCGTCCTCTCGTTGCAGAGATGCGATATTCAGCGTTTTTTCGAGGGCCTGAGCCGTGCGGATGCCATCGTCAATGAGAGCCTCCACGTCGGGGATGGAGTGGGAGGCGGCGATGACCCATCGATCATGGTGCCGGTGGGCATCGAAATAGATCTCCGATCGTCTCGGCTCACCGGGGCCCGCCAGGAGGACCGGGGCTTTCAAGGGGGCAGTGCGGCCATCGAGGGAGTCGAGAAGTCGGGACAGGTCGAACTCCTCATTGCCGTCGATGAGGTCGCTCAAGCCCAGCTCGTCGCGCACCACTGCGGTCTCCGGTCCTTTATCTATCAACCACCAGATCGTCCCCGGCCCGTGGGGTCGTCGTGACAGATCGGATCGGTCCAAGGCTCGCTCCTCTACTAGGAGATTGGCCATCTGCACGGCCCGGGGGGCGTCGACTGCCCACCCATTTGCCCCGAATTTCCTCCACAGGTTCTGATCGAGTTCAAAAGGCCGTCCTCCGACCATGATCTTTGTGGCCGCCTGATGGTCGGTGCATTGGACGGCGTCGATGATTTCACCAGCCTGGAGAAGGTGGCGAGACATGGTCACTGATATGGCGAGCAGATCGGCGTCAAAATTCGACAGGGCCCTGACGATCTCCTGTGGGTGGTTGCGGTTGACCAGCAGATGCACTGTCCAGCCGTCGGCCTCCATCAGGTCGCCCAGCATGCGAACGCCCAGGGTATGAGTGTCCGTGCCGACGGCGACGATGACGGCAACCCGTTCAGGGGCGTCTTCGCCAGTGAGCGCCAGCGGATAGAGTTCGGACATGATCGACAGAGTGGCGGTGGTCGTATAGTGCTCTGCGGAGACGCTGATCTGCCCCGCTTCCCACAGCCTTCCCACCTCGTATTGCACCGGCTGGAGGACATGGAGATAAAATTCTGACAGAGAGATTCCAGACTCCACGGCAGAATATGCCAATGCGCTCGCCAGCCTTCGACGTTCGTCGACGATGAGATCGAGAATTCGCAGGGCCAACTCGCGAAAGGGGTTGGTCTCGGTGATATAGGAGCCCCTTTCAGGCGTGTGAGCCATGCCTCGGCGGGCACGGGCTATAAACCGAAGCACATGATTTGCCTCTTCTTCGGGCAAGGCGTCCTTCAAAAAGTGGAGCACCTGGTCGAGCATCGGCTCAAATTGCAGATCATCGAGGTCGGAACGATTGATATTACTCCGAAACCAGGTCAGATCTTCGGCAAAAACCTGTGGTGAGTCCAACACCATCGTATTGAATAACGAAGCCAGGTGTTGCTCCATCTCCCGTTGGGTCGATTCGAGGCCAACCGTTCCATGGCGGGTCATCAATTGCGGATTGGCCCGAAAAATATATTCCCCGAGATCGTTGGCCAGATCTTGGCGGTGAGAGCGCAAAAACCAGTCGCCTTGTGGAGAAAAAAATTCTGTTCTGGTCACGGCAACGGTCCTTTTCTTGGATTCACAGATACGCCCCGAACGAAGGGAGCCGCATGTCTATTGTCTGGCACCATAACGATTGGGGCGGTTCGATAAATCCCCAACACAACACAGAGATTCTATGCTTCATCTCAGGCATTTACAGGGGATCGCTATTGGCAGGCTCTCATTATAACAATTGGCATTCGATAAGGGGAGTCAATCGAGGTGGGCCGGGATGGACGGGTGATGAGAGCTATCCCTTTGTCGCCAAAGAGGGCTGATCGGGCGTCAGGGCGACGGTAATAATTCGACGGGAATGGCGACCTCCGGGACGGCAGCGTTCCAGTGGACGTCGACCACATCGCCGGGGGTCAGTTGTGCCAGGGCTCGGTCACTGAAGGCCGCGAAGCAGGCTTCCCGGCCGCCAGGCAGCTCAAAGACCACCACGTCCAGGGGGAGGGCCCCTCGTTTGTAGATCGAGTGGGCGAACCGATCTTTTACGGTGGCCTCCAGGCGATCGCCATCGGCTAACGCCGTCCGTAGTCGGGAGCGACTGATGACGCCCTTCTGGCTACCGAGAAGGAAATTCCAACCCAGATGAAAGAGGGTGGCAGCAGTGAGAACGGCGATCCCCAACCAGAAATAGACCATGAGCGGAGCCGTCAACTCCCCGGTCTGGGAGTCGACCATGGGGCCACTGTCCAGCCAACCCAGGTCATACCCTACGACCCCCAATAGGCCGAGGGTGACCAGCATCAGCCCCACTAAAAATGGAGCCAGGATGATCTTGATATGACGGCCATGGAGCTTCAAAAAGGCCTTGTGGGCTCGACTTGAGTTGGTTTGGTTCATCATTCTCTCTCAGCGCAAAGGCAGGGCAAAATTCTCAGCTGCCGCCGAGGATCTGTATCGTGGTTTTCGGGTCTATTGAGCCTGGAAGCGCTCGATGAGCATCCCTTGAGTCAATAACTCCGGGAGGACCTCGGGAGTCGAATCGCCGGGCCCGTAGAAGAGGTACATCGGCACCCCGGCTTTGCCATAGGACTCGATCTCGGCACGAATGGTCTCGTCGGGATGAGTCCAGTCGGCCTTGAACATGGCCACATCGTTGTCGGCGATGGATTCGCGGACTGATTCGGTGTCGATGGCATTTCGAAGGTTGGCCTGACAGGTCAGGCACCAGTCGGCCGTAAAATCGACAAAGACCGCACGACCCGCGTCGCGTTGTTCGTCGACGGCGTCGTGGCTCCATTCCAGCCAGTGAATCTCACCTTCTTCGACGGCAGCTACTTCACCGCCGCGTTGAGGGGGCGTGGCGTCGATGGGGAAGGTGAGGGTGGCGGCCACGGCGACGATGGTGATCGCCAGAGCTACCGTAAAGGCCTTGACCTTGTCCCAGGCTCGATATTGGACAACGCCGAAGAGCCAGGTGGCCATGCTCAGGGCGCCCAGAAAGCCAAGCACTCGCCCCATGGCGTCCACCCCGGCCAGCCGTCCCACCAGCCAGACCAGCCAGATGGCGGCGGCGAGCAGGGCAAAGCCCAAAAACGTCTTGAGGTGGCCCATCCAGGCCCCCGGTTTGGGGAGAATTCTGGCGGCGCCGGGGATCATGGTGAGCACCACGAATGGCGAGGCAAGACCGAGGCCGAGGACTACGAAGACGAGCAGGATGGTGGCGGCGTTGGCGGTCAGCGCAAAGCCCACGGCAGTCCCCAAAAAGGGCGCCGAGCAGGGCGTGGCCAGCACCACGGCCAAGATCCCTTCTGCAAAACTGCGCCGGGCCCCCGTGGTGGACTCCGCTTTCTCGGCCAGCGAGTTGGCTCCCACCGAGACCTGGAAGAGGTCAAATGTATTGAGGGCGAATAATACAATGATGATCGTCAGAGCCACCAGAAAGAGGGGTTGCTGAAATTGGAAGCCCCATCCCACCTGGGTCCCCCCCAGTTGGAGTCCTACCACAGCCAGTCCCAAAGCCAGCATGCTGGCAGTGATGCCGCCGGTGTAGGCGGCGGCGTTGGCGAAGATGCTCTGTCTGTCCTTTTGAACCAGCTCGGTAAAGGACGCCACCTTGATGGCCAGCACGGGGAAGACGCAGGGCATCAGGTTGAGGATGAGGCCGCCCAAAAACGCGAAGATCAGCACGAAAAATAGCGACAGCGGTTTGTCGTCCACCGGTGTCAGCGGGGAGGTCCCATCTGCAACTTCGCCGGCCTCATCGGCCCCGTAGGGGGCATCCATAAGGGCGGTGGTCACGTGAATGGGCAGGAGCGAGCCGTAGCCGTCGTCCAGTCGAAAGACCCCCGATAGCTGGGGAGGCTCGATTGGGTGCTGTTTCTTCAGGTTGAGCTCGAAGGTCCAACCCAGGTGAGCCGTTGGGTGGTCGGTGATTTCGGCGACGTCGACCAGGACTTCGCTCTCAGCGGCGGTGACGAAGGCATATTTGACCTCCTCGTAGACCAGCTCCATTGCCGGGCAGTCCAGGGTCTCCTCTTCGCAGAGAACGATGTGGAGTAGGGCGCTCTCATCGTCGATCTTCTCGGCGTGAGCTTCAATGCCCACGGCGTCGGCCCGCTGGGGGACCTGCATGGCGTAGTCGTCAAAGAGGCGGCGTATCTCGTCGTCGGCCGGCACCGCTTCGTCGCCGACGGTGATGGTCCGCGACAATTGATGATCATCTTGGAGGCAACTGGTGCGGCAGGCCAGATATTCGACGTCAGCGCTGAGCTCGATTGAACCTGTGGCGTCGTCGCTGACCACGGCGCGGCTGAAGAGGAGAACCTCTCCATCGTAGCCAAAGGTGGTCAACGTGCCATCCGCTTCGGGGTAGACGCCGGGGGCTGACCACTGGAGGTCTTTGATGTCGAGCCCCTCAGCTCCCCAGCTTATCTGGGTGGGGAGGCCGGCATCGCCTGGGTTTTCCCAATAGATATGCCAGTCCGGTTCCAGTCGAAACAGAACACCGACCCGAAACTCGTCACCAGGGCGAACCTGCTCGTATTCAGTGAGAAGGCGAACCTCGGTCTGGGCATGACCGTGCTCGTGAATGCCTGAATCATAGGCCGAAGGGGGGACCTCGATGTCGGCCCAGGCAAGAGGAGCGGCAAAGAGGAGGGTGAGAAAAAAGATCGACAGGCTCAGAAAATGGCGCTTCATGCGGGCACCTCGGCGGTCTCGAGTGATAGGCCGAGAGCGCGCCATTCGAGCACACTCTCGCGTAGAATATGAGCATCACGCCCGTATTCTCGCAGCGTTTCCACACTGGTGATTGCACCGACGCAATAGGGGCCGCGACAATAGGCGACGATTTTTTTGTCCGCCGGCAGCTCGGCAATTCGCTCTTCCAGTTCGTCGAGAGGAATGGAGCGAGCCCAGGGCAGGTGGCCTGACTCATATTCTCGAGAAGGTCTCAGATCGAGGAGAACGATTTCTCCGGAGGCGATTTTGTCGCGCAATTCATCACTGTTCAAAAGGGATAGCGATCGAGGCTCGCCGCGGTAACGCCTCATTAATTCGCGAGCATTTGGCAATTCGGTCAGTCCCATATCTCGCAGGGTCAGCCATAAAGAGGCAGCTTGCTCTCCGGCGATACTATAATAGACCCGTTTGCCCTGGCGCCGTCGCTCCACGAGTACCGCCTGGCGCAGCACCTGTAGATGAGCGCTCGTATTTGCCGTGCTCTGGCCCAGGGCATCGGCCAGCTCGTCGACGGACCAGTCTCGTTGGGAGAGGAGGTTGAGGATTCGAAGGCGATGGGGGCTGGAGAGCGCTTTGCCCACCTGGGCGAATACTTCGTAGAGCGTCGGCGGTAATTCCTGCAGTGACATATGAATCCGAAAGAGAAGACAGAGTAGGATTTGAGACGATCAAAATATTGTTTGATTGTTTGTTTAAGTCAAGTGGTCCAACAAAATATTCCACTGAGGCTATCCTCGACGAGGAGGGTTGGTTTTGGGTAAAAAGATGGAGCGCACCGAAAGTGATATATCCCAAAGACCACTCTTCTTTATTTTAGTGGAGGTTCTATGCGTTTTGTTACGATGCTTTTTTTCATCTTCCTTGTCGTCGCCTGTGATGGTCCAACTGCGGGAGAGGGCGAATCGGAGTCGGCACAGGCCACCGAACCTGCTGCGCTGGAAGCAGAGGAGTCTGAACGAGCCGCCAGTGGCGAGCCGGAGCCAGAGCCGGCCGGCGGTGTGGAGATGAGCCGGGAGCAGCTCATCGAGCAACCTCGGATGGAGCAGCTCAAAGAATCGGTGGATCCCGATTTTGCCAATCCGCAAACCACTGAGTGGGCAGAAAGTGAACGGGATATCCCGGACAGCATGACCGGCTCGGCGCAGGCGGTCGACGAATTATACGCCCTGGGCGCCGAGCTCGGTCTCAATCAGGCGCTGGGTCAGCAATTTCGGGAGCAGACCTATCGAATCATGAATACCGGTGACAACGAAGCGCTTGGAGTCATCGCATTGTGGGGCTTTATGGACGACTCCATGATCGGTATGGACCTGCTGGTTCATTTGGAGGGCGACGACGGTCGGTGGTATGTCACCGAATTGGAGGAACGTCACCACTGCCTGCGCGGGGTTGACGCCGGCCTATGCCTCTGATGATTATCGAAGGCAACCAATGACAGTGGGTCAATGATTAAGGGAGAGCCATTATGGTTTCACTGGGTAATGAAAACCAACGCAGATCTTTCGGAGAGCAATTCAGCAGCTTGAAATATCTGCTCAAGAACTCGGTGACCGTCGTCAATCGCAACAGGGAGGTGATGTATCCCTGGGTGGCGATGATGATCTATTCCTTCGTCACGGCCACTCTCTTTTTCTTTGGTGTGGCAGCCATCCTCGGCGGGGCTTGGATTCTGGCCCTTCCATGGTTGTTTTTGTCGACGGCCATGTGGTTCTATCGGTTCTTCTTTCACAGCTACCAGAAGACTCGCCTGAGCTGGTTGGTCTACGAGACATTATGTGGTCGACAGCGGTCGTTTATGGACTCCCGCAAGCGAACGGCCCAGCTGAAGGGGTCGGTGCGAAAAATCGCATTATTGACCATGATCATGTCCTATGTGGGCTCTCGAAAATCAAAGAAGGGTGGCATCTTGGGTCTTTTGTTCAACCTCTTGATGGCCGGCCTGGCCAAAGTGCTCGATCTGGCCAAGCATTATCTGCTGCCGTCGGTGGCCGTCGATGGGCTGGGGTTCAAAGAGGCAGCAGAACAGATGAAAGACCTCAAAGAGCGGGTGCCCGAGACGCTGGTGGGGCTATTCGGGGTGGATATTCTGGGTAAGATCGCCGCCAAGATCATCTCTCCCCTCTATTTTATTATCGGTGTGATCGGAGTTGCCCTGGCCTGGGCGCTGGGAGATATCGCCCCCGCAGTCTTCACCCTGGAGATCACCGATGTCAACGTCGAGGGGGGAGGGACGATCGAGTCTGTGACCTTTGCCTGGCCGATCATTTTGGGGATGCTCTTTTTGTGCAAGTCCATCAGCATCGTCGTCGCCTATGCGGTGGCGGCCTTGAAGGTCAGCTATTTCACCGTCTTTTATACCCAGATCACCCATCCCGACCACTTCGCGCCGGCTCTGCGAGACGATATGGAGAGCTTTCTTCGCCTCGAAGAAGACGTGGAGTTGGAGATGGAGGCGGTATAGATGAATAAAAGAGGGGGGCTTTTGCGTCGGATTGAAAGAGTCGACGGCGCGAGCATATTATTGAGACGTCCGCCGTCGACGCCATAGGTTAGGATTCGGCGAGGAAGCGGCGATGAATTGGCGGCTCATCATAGCAATGACCATGGTGGTAGGGATCTTCGGATTGATGGCTCCGTCGACGGCGGCGGCCAATCCCCTCGACAGCGCTCTTAAGGGCCTTGTCGAGGAGCCACTATCGATGGGCTCCTCCACAACCACGGGGGCGTTGATGGTGGGGGTTCCTCTGGGGATGACGGCGATTTACTTGATCTTCGGTCGACGAGGGCCCATAACAGAGCCCACGGAGATGAATTTAGAGGCAATGAAGTCCGATGAGTTTGCCCGAAAGCTCGAGATTTCTCGGGTTGTCGATCCCCATACGCCACAGGCTCCGGTGGTCTTTCGTATCGTGAGCCTCAGATTTTAGTCATGCTCTTTTCCAACTCTCGAGCCGAGAGGATGTAGGGAGATGCAGCAAGTCGCGCCAGGTGCACAGGCACCGGGAATATCGCATGGTAGAGACAGAGATAAACCGGGTGGAAGGGTTGATGGCGAGGATGGAACCTCGTTCGCTCTCTGCCGTCATTGGTCAACCGGAGTTGGTCGAAGCCCTTGGCGAGTTGCTGGAGGCCTCTGAGCGGCGGGAGCACCCCTTGCCGGCCATCTTATTGGTGGGGCCGGCAGAGACGGGCAAACGTGCCATCTCGACCGCTCTGGCCATGGAGATCATCGACGACAGCCCGGAGTCGTTTCGCAGTATCGATGCCGCCGGGGTTTGCGATCCTCAATCAATGCGGGAGGCCTTATACGGACTGGCCGATAATGCCGTCCTTCGTCTCATCGGCGTCCATCGCCTTGAATCGGAGGCCTACCAGATTCTGGCCAGATCGGTGCGCGAATTCGAGATAAACGATGACTCCGCGGTGTCCGGGGGGGACGTGGAGCGAGATCTGGAACTTCCGCTGTTCAGCGCCATCGCCACTTCCCAGGCCGACCTGGGCGGCGCCGGGCCGTCGCTGGAAGAGCAGGTGGCCAGAGATTGGATCTCCCTGCGGGTGGTTCCCTATGAATTGGAATCGCTCATCGAGATCGCTCACCGCTCGGCCGATCGTCTGGGATTGAGCGTCACCGAGGGAGCGGTGCAGGAATTGGTGCGCCGCTCGGAGGGGCTGCCCGGGCGCTTGCAGCGGATCATCGCCACTGTGGTGGCCTCCTGGGATGAAGAGCATTCGGCGACGATCATCGACGAACGAGCCCTGACACAGGCAGTTCTTTAATTACTGGTCATTATCAGCGGGGGAAACGCGGGAAATCTCAAAGCCCGCCTCTTCTAGGTAGGTGACCACGCTGTCTTCACCGACGAAGTGGCCCACCCCGGCGGCGACGAAGACGCCTCCACGCTCGATATAATCTTGCAGTGAGGTCAGCCAGTTCTGATTTCTCTCCACCATCAATAGATCGTGGCTGTCGGGAAATCGGGCCATCTCTTCGGCGTCGTAGACGATGGATTCCAGGGTGTCAGCATCGCCCAGGCGATAGGCTTCGATGAGCTCGTGAGTGCGGGTTTTGTGAAAATCGTAACGGTCGACGGTGTCGGCCAGCACCGCCGCGTCGATGGTGGCGGCGAGCACCTGCAGTTGTTCGTCCAGGGTCTCGAGATAGTCGAGCTCTTTGCCCTTGTTCTTTGCCCGACGTTGAATCGCCAGATCGACAGCCTCGGCCTCACCAGTAAGGCCGTCGAGGATGATGCTGAAGACCGCCCAGGGTTGGAGACGATCCATGGCCGGGGCGGGCATGGGGGCAATTTCCTGGAGGCGCTGCCATTGGGCGTCGTCAAATTTCGACTGAAGTGACTCCCCCTCGGGGAGGATCATCTTGCTGGCGAGAGCCATCTGAACCTCCGGGCTCGACGCCTCATCCATATCGATCTCGAGGACGATCAGCTCCGAATCTTCAAAGGCCTGTCGCACCTCGGCGGGCATCCGCTCCCAGTCGGAGACGTCGACACCACCGTGGATGGTGCCGAAGAGCCATACCGGTTCATTGGGACCTTCGATTCGCCACAATAGAGAGCGCTCAATGCCGGTGGAGGAGGTTTCTTCGTCAGCTGTCGGTTCGTCGTCGGCGACCTCGACTGCCAGGGCCTCCACTTGCTCAACCTCTTCGCCGACCGGCGCCTCTGGCTCGCTCTGGTCGCAAGCGGCGATGAAAAAGAGTGATAAGGCGACGAGGACAGCGGCGATCGAACGGAACATTTCAAACCCTCAGTGGTAGGCGTCGGAACAACGCCGCGAGATTACCACAAGGTGTTTCCTTCGGGGAACTGCGAGGCCAGTCACTACTCGGCGAGGCGTTTTCGCTGCTCTCCGGGGAGGGTTTTCTGGCTGACGAAGTGGTCGATGCGCTTCCAGTTTTCGACGAGAAATTGGCGCACCTCACCATCGTCACGGGGGACTTCATCGGCAGAAAATCGCCAGATGGCCACATCGAGGTTGGCTTTGGTCAGCCCGCCGCTGAACAGGTCGGACATGGCACCGGCGCCCTCGATGCCGCGGTGGGCGATGAAGACCACGTCGGCCTCCGGGGTCTCTTCGATGAGCCTGACCCCACCCTCACGCAGGGGAGGGAGGGTGTTTCGCAGCTCCGTGGCGATGTCGAGCATATCTGGATTGTCCTCGAATTTTTCGATGAGACGCAGCCTCTTTCGCCGGGAAAATCGGGTGCCCTCCGGGTAGACCACCACCGCGTCTTTAGGCTCCAACTCCGTGCCCAGGGCGACAACCTTTTCGATCTCGAATTCGGGATTGTCGCCGCCGCGATTGACAAAGACGTTGGGAAATCGTTGGGCTACGTAGTCCAGGGCCGGGCTGGCGAGCAACTCGGACTTGATGACGTAGCGAAAGTGCTTCATTTCACGTACGACGGCGATGGGGAGCATGGTGTCCAGAGTGCTGGCGTGGCGGGACAGGACGATGCAGGGCCTTTCGTCCTCCAATTCCTCGAGGCCGTTGATATGACAGTCGACGGCGAAGATTCGCACCGATCCCCAGAAGAGCCCCCGAGACCACCAGCGCTGCAATTTGCGATTGGCGATCTCGTAGTCTCGATCCCTCATGCCGAAGATTCGTCGCAATTTGAGCCAGAACGCCACGACCAGGCCCGTTGATTCGATGACGAAGAAGAACGTGAAAAACAGAGTCGTTCGGCTCGCCGAGAGCTGGTTGCGAGTCATGACGTCGTAGAGCGCGGTTAAGGGGATGATCACCGGAAGCAAAGCGGTCAGGGCGATGGCCAGGAAGAACCAGGAGGTGGTGGTCAGAGCCCGACGCTTCCAGTTGATGTCTTTGGGAATCTCGTGGAGTTTCATGGCAACCATTCTCTAAAGGTGCGATCTGAGACAAGCAGGTCAAAAACTATTACCACGCTGTGTATACGCCCTGTGGGGCCACGGCAAGGGATTATCACTACTGACGGGAGAGTCATTATGAGCGAGGAGAAGAAATCGAAATTAGTCGGCATCAATCACGTGGCCCTGGAGGTGGGCGATATCGACGAGGCCCTCGATTTCTACGGGGCTCTATTCGAGTTTGAATTGAGGGGGCGTGGCGAGTCGATGGCCTTTATCGATATGGGCGATCAGTTCATCGCCCTGTCCCAGGGCAGAACCCAAAAGGCCGATTCCCACCGTCATTTTGGTCTCGTCGTCGACGATCGCCAGCCCCTGAGGACGCGACTTGCAGAGCTGGAAGTGGAAATCCTGGAGACCAGTGGGCTGGACTTTTTGGACCCCTGGGGCAATCGAATTCAGGTCGTCAATTACGAAGAGATCCAATTCTCCAAGACCGACGCAGTCCTGTCGGGCATGGGCCTGGACGGCCTGGAGAAGAGCGAGGATGCTCTCGAGCAGTTGCGAGACAAAGGGATGAGCCCTCAGTGAGCAATCAGTCGGTGGGGCGCACGGGGTAGATGATCTGGGTGGTCACTTCCTCGGGATCCATCTCCTCCGGATCGTCGAGGTAGATATCCCAGGCCGGCCCGGAGGGAACGAAGTCGCTGTCGCGGATCCAGTTACGCACCTTTTTGTGGGTCGATCCCAATTCGGTATAGGGGCCCACATGTCGGGTGATCACCACCTTGCCGCCGGGCAACTCCGTGTTGTCGACCAGACTATTTTTGGGAATTCCCTTGGTGACCGGAAATCCGGCCTCCAAAAAGAATTGGCCGTCGATCATGGCGTGATAGCGAAGATAGGGAGGGCCGTCGATCTCACCGCCGCGAGATTTGGTATAGGCAGCCACCAGGGGCAGAATTTTCTCCAGATTGGAGCGCATGGCCGGCGCGGCGCATTCAAAGCGCATACTGACCGCTTTCTGAGGTTCGCGCTCTTCGACGTCGATGGAATCGGACATCACGTTCTCTCTATGGAAGACGGTGGAAAAACTAATTTGTAATCATCAATAACTATCTGGGCAAGTATAAGCCAAAATTAGAGGAATTACGAAGGGTCCACCAACTTTTTGACTTTTCCTCGCAGAACTCGCCGGGGAGAGGTCGGAAACCTCGGCAAACGAACTATGAGTCTTGCCATCACGGTGGTAAGTGTGTACTTACTTATGTCGGTGGGCGTTGCAATGGCTATATGAATGATGCCCGGCGATGCGGTAGAATTGAGTAAAATTACTGAGACCGACGATCGAGGCCTTCGATGAGCGAGCGATTGAATTTAGTGACCGGGGCGACCGGGTTTTCAGGAGCCTATGTGGTCCGCAACCTGCTGCGCCGTGGTGAGAAGGTAATTGGGACCGATCTGGCGTCGATGCTCGAGGATCAGGAAAACCGAGCCGCCCTGGAGTCGGTGGGGCTCGACTTCGAGCATCCAAATCTGGAGCTCATCGCCTCCGACCTTCTGGAGCCCCGATCGCTGGCAGTGCTGTTCGAAAAGCCCGTGACCCACGTATTTCATACGGCGTCGCTCTACGATTATAGCGCCAGCTACGAAGTACTTCGCAGAGTCAACGTCGACGGGACCCGAAATCTGTTGGAGTTGGCACTTCAGGCCGACCAGCTAGAGCATTTTATCCATTGGTCGACCTGCGGGGTCTTTGGAAAACCCTATACGGCGGCCGACGGCCCGAAGGTCAATATCCCCTTTTCCGAATATTGCTCTTCCCCGAAGAATACGGCGCCCACGGCCGCCGAACCGGAGGGAACTCATCTGGTCAACGATTATTCGGTGTCCAAATGGGAGCAGGAGAAGATGATCTGGCGCCTCTACGAGGAGCAGGATTTTCCGGTCACCGTCGTGCGTCCGGCGCCGATTTACGGACCGGGCAGCAGCTACGGTCACGGCGGCATTATCTTGTCGATCGCCCTCGGATTGGTGCCGGCCATTCCGGCGGACGCCAAGAATTATATCACCACCTCCGTTCACGTGGAGGATGTGGCCCGGTTTGCCATCTTTGCCTCTGATCGGCCCGAGCTCATTGGCGAGGACTTTAACGTGGTGGACAATAGCATCATCTCCTACCACGAATTTCTGCACTATATTGCGCTGCTCACGGGGCGGAAGATGCGAGATATCCCCTTATTGCCGGTCAAGGCCCTCTATCCGGTCATGGCAAAGGCGGCTGCCTTTTGGACCTGGCTGCAGCAGAACTTCGGGATACCCCGGGTTCGTGTCTTTGAAATTCAGTCCGCCGAATATATCAGCTCCAGCTATTGGCTGAGCAATCGCAAGACCCTGGAGACCGGCTTTGAGTACCGCTATCCCGAGGTTCGGGAGGGACTAAAAGATACGGTGGCCTGGTTCCGCGATATGGGCTGGCTCACAGATAAGAGCAAGACCCTCATCAGTGAAGGCGCCAGCGCCAAGACCTGAGGAGATGATTTTGAGGGGCCTGGCGGGGAGTGCGTGACGGGCGATGTGGGACGACCTCCCCATCGCCCGTCATTTGTTGCAAGGCCTGCTTTTAGCTGCGGCCTTTCCAGCCCTTCATCGATTTTGTGGCCCCTGTGGCGTCCATGATGGTGTCCACCACCCCACGGGGCAGGGCGGCCCGCATCAGGGGAGTGAAGCGTACGATCGCCGGCTCACGCACGTACAGTTGCTCTTCTTCGATGGCCTCCATGATGCGATCGACGACAAATTGGGGCTCGAGCATGGGCATCAGAAGCGGAGCCCTGGCGCCGTCGAACATGCCGGTGTCGACGAATCCGGGGCAGATGATGCTCATGGCCACATTTTCGAACCCTTCGTCTTTGAGTTCCATGCGAAGGGCTTCGCTAAAGCCGACGACGAACCACTTGGAAGCGGAGTAGATGACCTGATGGGGCACCCCGACCAGGCCGGCAGCACTGGCCAACTGAACCAGGTGGGTGTCGGATCCGCCCTTGAGGTCGGGCAAAAAGGCCTTGGTCATCCAGTGCACGGCGTTGATATTGACGTCGAGCATGAGCTGGTCAGCCCGGTCATCGAGCTCTTCGTAGGTGCCGCCGGTGACGACGCCGGCGTTATTGACCAGAATATCGATGCGTCCCACCTCATCGGCCACCTTCTCGTGAAGCTCCTGGATCTGCTCCCGCTTTGAGAGATCGCAGACGAAGGTGTGGATCGGTTGGTTGAACCGCTTCATATCGGCCGCTGCCTCATCGAGGGCCTCCTCGTCGATGTCGACGAGGATGACCTCCGCTTCTCGTCGAGCGAACTCCTCGGCCATAAGCCGTCCCATGCCGCGGGCGGCACCGGTAACGAGAGCCTTCTTGCCTCCAATATAGGTCATGTCTTCCTCCTGCGGGCGGTTCGATGGCCGCCGATTAGATTAATATCCTCGGCAGTATACAGGGTTGGCCGTGGGCGTACAGTGACGGCGCTGATGCTAAGCGTTACGGTGACTCAGACAAGGGGGCCACCCAGAGATCGACGGGGAGACCGCCGTTTTCAAATGAGGTCAGTCGGGTCAGTCTTTTCTCTTTGAATCCGTAGACGGCGTCCCGCCGGGAGCAGGGCCATAAAAAGGCCAGGCCGCAGGGATGAGACAGTCCACGCCACAGGCCGATAAGCTCGGCCAGGGCGTTGTCTTCGTCCAGGCGCGCTCCATAAGGTGGATTGGTGACCAGCCAGGAGACCTGCTCGGGGATCGAGGTATCCTTTGCCAGGCTCTGCGAAAAGGAGAGGTGCTCGCCAACCTCGGCCCGGTCGGCGTTGCGGCGGGCTCTCTTTAGCACCTCTTCGGCGCGGTCCGTGGCCAGGATGGGCGCCGGGACTTCACTGGCGATTCGGCGGCCCAACTCATCGGCGATCTCGGCGAAGCGGGCAGGTTGGAAGTTCTTCCAGGCCTGGAAGGCAAAGGAGCGGTTCAATCCGGGGGGATAATTCAGGGCTCGCCGGGCCGCTTCGATGGGGATAGTCGCGCTCCCACACATGGGATCGGCCAGTCCCTGGCCGGGCTGCCAGTCGATGAGCTCCAATATGGCGGCGGCGATGGTCTCGCGCAGGGGGGCTTCGCCGGACTCGGTGCGCCATCCGCGGCGGTGGAGCAGGGGCCCGCTGGCGTGGAGGCTTAGCTGACAGCGATCCTCGTCGAGTCGGGCCATCAGAAGTTGGGCCTCCTCGTCAGCGCTGTCCGTAAACTCCAGGGCCGGTGTGCCGGGCAGGTCTTCCAGAAAGCGATCCCGCAGTCCGTCGATGACGGCGTCGGCGATCTTTCCCGTGTGGTAGAGTCGAGAATTGGAAGAATAGGCTCTGAGGTGAATGGTCTCTCCTCCGACGAGGAGGCGCTCCCACTCAAAGCGGCGGGTCTTTCGGTAGAGCTCTCCTGCGTCGCGGGCGCGAAATTCGTCGACCCGCAGCCAGATCCGGGTGGCCGTGGCCAATTGCAGATGGGCTGCGTAGAGGGTCTTGCGGGCGGCGTCGAATTCCACCCCGCCGTAAACCTTTCGGGGGCGCTTCCCGCCGAGACGACGTATCTCGGTCAACAGTGCTTCCTCGAGGCCGGGCTGAATGGAGGCGAAATAGGTCTGGGCCATGATGTAGGTCGGGGGCTGGAGAAGTGAAGTCCGGCGCAGGGTGCTCTCTCCAGCCCCGTCAGGTCAAGCCAGATCGGTCAGGCCAGATCGAAGACCAAGATCTCGGCGCGCTCACCGTGTCGAAATTCGAGGCAATCCTCGTCCTCTATCGCCGCGCCGTCGCCCTCGTCGAGCGCCACCCCGTTGACCTCGATGCAACCTTTGACCACCTGCACCCAGCCATAGCGATCGTCGCCCAGTTCGAGGCTCGACGACTCGCCACCGTCGAATCGGCCGGCATAGATGCGGGCATCCCTGTGGATTTCCAATGCTCCGTCGCTCCCCTCGGGATCGACGACCAGGTGGAGTTGGCCGGTCTGGTCGGAGATAGGAAATCGTCTCTGCTCGTAGCGGGGCTCGATGCCGCGGCGATCGGGGGGGATCCATATCTGGAGAAAGCGCACCGGCTCATCATCGGAGGCGTTGAACTCGGCGTGGCGAATGCCCGTGCCGGCGCTCATGATCTGCACGTCGCCGGGTCGTATGACACCGCCGTTTCCCAGGCTGTCGCGGTGCTCCAGGCCACCTTCGACGACGTAGCTGATGATCTCCATATCGCGATGGCCGTGTTCGCCGAAGCCCCCGCCGCCGTCGACGATATCGTCATTGATGACCCGCAGGGAGCGAAAGCCCATTCGATGGGGGTCGCGGTATTGTCCGAAGGAAAAACTATGCCGGCTGTTGAGCCAGCTGGTGCGCGTGTTGCCCCGAGTGTTGGCGGGTAATTTCTCGATCATCTCGACCTCTGTGGCGGAGGGAACTGCCGTGGAGCGCTACAAATGCGGGGGCAAATCTAAGCAGAGTAGACGAAATGAAAAGGCGCGATACTATGAGCAGGCCAGATTATCCCGAAATTGGAGTCCGAGCATGCCGCGCGTGTTGATTTTACATACAGGTGGAACCCTGGGAATGACCGGTGAGCCGCTCAAACCCGATGCTTTTTCGATGGCCTTGACCGACGCCGTGCCCGAGATCGCCGGGTTGGCGGAGCTTGAAATCCGTATCGTCTTCAATCTCGACTCCAGCGATATGGGACCCCCTCACTGGACAGAGCTGGCCCAGATCATCGACGCCAATCGACGGGATTTCGACGGGTTTGTCATCGTCCATGGCACGGACACCATGGCCTATACGGCCAGTGCCCTGGCCTATGGGCTATGCGGATTGGATCGGCCCGTGATCTTGACCGGTGCCCAACGGCCGCTGGCGGCGCTTCGCACCGACGCCAGGCGCAACCTGGTCGACGCCGTGGAATTGGCTACCCGGCCGATTTTTGAAGTGGGGATCTGTTTTGACGGGCTCCTTCTCCACGGAGCCCGCACCACCAAGAGCAACGCCCACGACTACCGCGCCTTTGAGAGTCCCAATGCGGCGCCCCTGGCTCGTCTGGGGGTCGACGTGGAGATGGAGGGAGGCGCAGAGCATAGAAAGAGTCCCTATCTCTTTCGCCCCGACTTCGACCCCTCCGTGCTGGTTCTTCAGGTCTCGCCAGGGATGAACCCCGCTCATTTTCGCAGTCTTGCCTCCCCGGAGTCGGGGCTTCGCGGGCTGGTCCTGGCCGCCTATGGGCTGGGAACGGTGCCCACCGGCGATCCCGATGTGGCGGCCGTGGTCGCCGACGCTGTCGACGCCGGGATCGACGTATTGACCGTCACCCAATCGGCGGGCCGAATTGACCTGAGCCAATACGAGAATAGCCGGGCGTTGCGCGACGCCGGGGCGATCTCCGGGGGGGAGATGACCGTCGAGGCGGCGGTGACCAAGCTGATGCACGGCCTGGCTAATTTCACCGATCGCGACAGTCGCCGCGCCTATCTTCTATCGAATGTGGCCGGTGAACGTGGCGCTCATTCGGCGACGAAGAATTGATAGCCTTTGCCGTGGATGGTCTTGATCCACTCCGCATCTCCTCCAAATTCAACCAGCTTCTTTCGAAGCCGCGAAATATGGACGTCGATGGTGCGATCGAGGCCGTCGTATTCGCGTTCTAAGAGTTCGCGATATAGTTCGTCCCGACTGACCGTGGTGCCCGCCCGTTTGGCCAGCATCCAGAGAAGATCGAATTCGAAGGTGGTCAGCTTGATCGGCTCGTCATCGATGCTGGCCTCACGGGCCCGCCGATTGATGAAGAGGGGGCCGCGAGTGAGCTTTTTGGAGTCCATGCCCGTCAGCGACACGTCGGTCACCTCCGAGATCTGCTCCAGGCGGCGCAATAATGCCTTCAGCCGTGCCAATAATAATGGCGTCGACACCGGTTTGGTCACATAATCGTCGGCCCCTGCTTCCAGGCCTTGGATATGATCGTTATCCCCCTTGGAGCCGGTGAGCATAATGATGGCGCCCATATAATCGGGGCGCACGGCGCGGCAGATCTCGAAGCCGTCGGCACCGGGCAGGCCGAGATCGAGGATCACTGCGGCCGGCGGCGATTCTTGAATTCGCTCTATCGCTCGAGCGCCGTTATTTTCAACGTCCGCATCATAACCCTCGGACTCTAAGAATTCGCGAAGGGCGTCGGCCAGTGCCGGGTCGTCCTCCACAATTAATACTTTTGCTTCGCTTTCCTGCATACTGGGGATCTCCTTGGGGAGCTATATCGCTCTGCTTCAACTGCCCCGCGACCTGGGGTCCGGCGATCATTCAATTAAAATCCAGTGCAAACAACTGAGGACATCGCAGATTGTATTCTATCTGCGAGGAATCACAAGGCATCTTGAAAAGTCTAACAACCGTTAAAAGTGTGAAAAGTGATAGCAGTTAGATTGCCGTGGTTATCTTGAAAAAGGGTAGGGAGGCCCCGATTGTTCCGATGCTCAATCATAGCGAGGAGATCCGATGGAAGCTCATCAAGACACACCGGAGGCGGCGCGGCAAAGTTCATCACGGACCGCCCGGTTTTTATTCGCTCTCGGCCTCCTGCTGATCGTCACGATGTTGATCGTTCCCTGCGTGGTCATTGGCACGTCGGCCCTCTTCGACACCGGGATCGCACTGGTCTTTGGTTAAGTCCGAGAATATATCGCGATCAGTCGCTGTCCCCATTTTCACCGTCACCATTTTCACCGCTGTCCTCGAGACGCTCGCCCTGGACTTCGACGGAGAAGGTCTCCGTGTCGTCCAGTTCATCGATGGTAGCGCGCACTCGGTACTCACGGTCGGTGCCGGGATCGAGGGTGTCGTCGAAATGAGCCGGCGCCGCCACGTCAGCGATGGTTGAAAGTTCTTGCCAGGGTTCACCTGAGTCATCTCGATACTCCCAGCTCGCCAGGATATCGCCTGTGTCGCGATTGCCCGTGGTTTCGGCATAAGCAGAAGGGCGGTCCAGGGCATCGACGGCGCGGACTCGATAGGAGACCGCTTCACCGGCTTCGGCGGTGATTGGATCGAGATCGAGTTGGACACCGTCCAGGTCGTCCGTGCTGGCCGTGGGGTTCTCCAACGAGAGCGTCGGTGCAGGGGCGTCTTCATCACTGAAGGTGGTTTCCGTCACTTCCGTCCATTCCCCTTCGGCAATAGAGATCTCATAATGGGCAGCTCCGGAGACCGGCGCCCAGGACACTTCGATCTCAGCCGGGTTGCCCGTGCTGGCCATCAGCGACTCGGGGGCGGCCAGCAAAGTGGTGAATGACGTCTCGTCACCGTAGACGGCGTCCTCACCGTCGACACGGATAAAGGCGCGTACGAAATACTCAGTGCCCGAATCGAGTCCTGTCAGTTGATCAGTAAAGACGGGGTCGCTCAGGTCAGGGGTCCCAAGAATGGTGCAGTCGCCGGGAAGCTCCGGGCCCGATGCGGTGCCCACGCAAAAGCCGTATTCGTCGGCGGCCGGTTGGCCGAGGT
>SLJM01000086.1 GCA_007135085.1 Myxococcales bacterium | reverse complement strand
GCGCCAGGGGCCGGGGAGCATGGAGTCGACGGCGCGGGCGCTGGCGCTCTGTGGTGAATTGCCGGAGGAGCCCGTTGTTTTAGATCTGGGGTGTGGTAGCGGGGCGCAGACGTTGCACCTCGCCGAGCTTATGGCCGGGACAATCACGGCCATCGACTCCCATGCGCCCCTTGTTGCGAAGCTAGAGCAGGAGGTGAAGGCCCGGGGACTTCAGGAGCGGGTCCGGCCCCTGGTGGGTGATATGGCCGAACCACCGGCGGCGCCGGGGTCGGTGGATTTGATCTGGAGCGAAGGGGCGGCCTACTTTCTGGGTATCGAAGAGGCGCTGAACCTGTGGCGTCCGTTGCTTCGTCCCCGGGGCTATCTGGCCTTTACGGAGGCCGTGTGGCTGCGCGACGATCCGCCGCAAGCAGTCCTCCAGATGTGGCAACAGGAGTATCCGAGCATGGCCGATGCCTCGGCCAATCTAGCGATTGCCAGGCGCTGTGGGTACGAGATTCAGGGACATTTTACTCTTCCCCAGAGCGATTGGTGGGACCAGTTCTATTCTCCCATGGAGGAGCGCATCACGGCGCTGCGCAACAAATATGCCGATGACGACGAAGCCCTAAGAGCGCTGGACGCTATCCATGATGAGGTCGAACTCCATCGCCAATTCGGCGACTATTACGGATACGAGTTCATCGTCCTGCGAAGAAGATCTTGAGGCGTGGGATTGGGCAGGCCTAAGACTGGGCCTCCACGATTTGTTGCACTTGGCAGGTGGGTAGGGAAGGGTGATTCCACCTTTGTCCCTTCGCTGTATCAACTCGATGGGTGTGTCTACCCTTCAGCCTCGCGCAAAACGACGCGCTCGGCAGCTCCCCACTGCGCAGGACTTGTGGGGAGCATCAGTAGTGCTATCGATCACGTCGGTTCTCGACGGTGTGGTATATGCGCCGAGGCGGCGAATGTGTTAAGTCGATTTTGGACTGGTTCCTCCCCAATTCCCCCGAGTTATTTTGAGCTTATCGTCCGACATTCGCCGCGTGTGGAAGCTGCTCCGTCCGGAGGGGAAGCGATATTCTGCGGGGTTGACGTCGCTCTTCGTATTAAACGCAGCCGACGTGGCAGCGCCCCTCTTTTTGGCGTTGGCCGTGGAGCTGACCCGTGCGGAGTTGACGGCTACCGCCGCGGAGGCGCCTCCGCCCCTGGCGATGGTGGGCCTCGACGCGGCGGCGTTTACGCTGACCATGTCCGTCTTATTTTATCTGGGGCTGCAGCTCATCGCGAACGTCTGCCGCTATCCCATGTTGATGTGGACCGCCGTGCCCTCCCATCGGATAGGTCAGAAGGTGCGCCGGTCCATCACGGGTCGCCTTTTGTCTCAGAGCCAATCGTTTTATGACCGGGCCAAGTCGGGAAACCTGATGTCCATCGCCACGGCCGACGTGAAGGCGATTCGGATGATGCTCGGTCCGGCGATCCTCGTCGGGGCCGACACGGTCATCTTGTCGGTACTGGTACTGACCGTGATGTTCGCTCTTAGCTGGCAACTCGCGCTGGTGGCGCTTTTGCCGCTGCCCCTTATCTATCTGGTCACCAACAAACTCTCCCACCTCGAGTTCGAGGGCTTTCAGGCCGTTCAGGAGGACCTGTCGGAGATGACCGAGCGGGTCCGCGAGAGCTACGCCGGTATCCGGATCATCCAGGGCTATGCCAGAGAGAACTTCGATCGCTCCCGCTTTGAGGACTACTCCCTTCGCCACTATGCCAAGAACCTGGTGCTCGCCCGCGTGCGTGCGGCCTTCGACCCGACCCTGGATTTTATGCTCGGTCTGTCGACGGTGCTCGTGCTTATCTTCGGCGGTCTCTGGGTGGCGAGCGGCCAGATCGGCGTGGGCACCTTCGTGGCATTTCTCTTTTTGATTCGCTATCTGGCGGGGCCCATGATCGGATTGGGCTGGTCGATCTCGCTCTTTCAACGGGGCCGGGCGTCCATGGGCCGCGTCGAGGAGTTGCTCGCCGAACCGGTGGAGGTCACGGACGACCCCGATGCGGACGACGTCGCCGCGTCGGGAGAGATTACCATCCGGGGGCTGACCTTCGGTTACGCAGACTCGGAGCCCGTGTTCTCCGATGTGGATCTGACCATCCCCGCAGGGACGACGCTAGGTGTCTTCGGTCCCGTGGGCGCCGGTAAAACCACATTGGCCCGGCTCCTCACCAGGATGTACGAGCCCCCACGGGGTACGGTCTTCCTCGACGGGGTCGACCTGCGCGAACTCAGTCTTGGCAGCCTGCGCCGCCAGGTCGTGCTGGCTCCTCAGGAGACCTTTTTGTTCAGCACCACCGTGGAGCGCAACCTGACCCTCGTCGGTGACGATGTCGACGACGGTCGGGAGCGAATTATCGAATTCGCCCGGCTCGCGCAATTGCATGACGAGATCGAAGAATTCTCGAATGGCTACGAGACCATGCTCGGCGAAAGAGGGGTCAACCTCTCGGGCGGCCAGCGCCAGCGCCTTGCCATCGCCCGCGCCATCGCCTCGGACCCGCAAGTGCTCATCCTCGACGACTGCCTGTCGGCGGTGGACTCCAATACGGAACACGCCATCCTGGAGAATCTGCGCCGTGTCTTCCACGGGCGTACGGGGATCATCATCTCCCATCGGGTGCGCGCTCTTCGCGATTGTGATGCCATCGTCATCCTCGATGAACAGGGAGTGGCCGATTACGGAACCCACGACGAGTTGATGTCGCGGCCCGGCTATTATCAGACCGTCGCCCGGGAGCAGCTCGAGGCAGATGAGGGCACGGATTCCCTGGAGGAGGCCGCGCAATGAAATCCTCTCAGGCCACGAGCATCGAGAAAAAGGCCATCGAGCTCACCGATGATCCCCTCCTCGCAAGAATGCTTGAAGAAGAGCGCATCGAGTCGGAAGAACTCGATTGGACGCTCCTGGTGCGATTGATCCGATATATCGCTCCCCATCGGGCGCTTGCGCTTGGAAGCATTGGCGCGGCCGTCATCGAGGCTCTCTTGATGACCCTGCCGGCCTACGTCATCGGGCTCGCCCTCGATCGGATCATCGGCGGCAGCCGGGAGGCAACCTTCGTCGACGGCTGGCTCGACGCCGGCTCAATTGCGCTCGGGTTGTCGGGGATCGAGGCGATGATCATCTATCTGGGCGTCGTCGTCGCCCTCGTGTGGGCATTTCGCTGGATCGTCGGCGTTGGCTCGTCGTACCTGGTCCAGATGCTCGGCCAGAGGGTGGTCCACGATATGCGGGTCGACACCTATCGCCATATCACCGGCATGGAT
>SLJM01000229.1 GCA_007135085.1 Myxococcales bacterium | reverse complement strand
TGAATTCGGACCGGGTACTTCATATTGCGGTGGGCCCTTCGCTGGCCCGTCACGGCTGTTTTGTCTGCCCCTGCGGCACAGAACGGCTCATCCAGCGCCAGGCGACGACGACTACGACGAGCGTCATCGCAGCTTCCACGCCCACTTCGGCCAGCACCGAGGCGTCGGGCGTCAGCTCTCGTCCCATATTTGACAGGCCGTGATAGAGGACGGCCACAAAGATGACTCTTCCCGCCGCGTTGTAGAGCCAGGCATAAAACGGAGCCCCGACGACTATAGCCAGATGAAAAGCCCAGAAAGCAGGGCTGCCCACGCCCAGCCCCGCCTGGTAGGTGCCCTCGATGAAGAATAGCGGCAGATGCCAGGTCGCCCAGAATACGCCGATAATCAGACCCGCCAGGAGCACGGGCATCCTGCGCTGCAGGCCCTCCTGGGCATAGCCTCGCCAGCCCGGTTCTTCCAGGGCCCCCAGGGCACCGATGATCAAAAATAGGCCCGGACCGGCGTCGACGATTCCCCCGCCGACGCGAGTATCCGGTTCCAGAAGTACGGGCGTGACCACCAGGATCGCGACAAGCCCCACCACCCATAGATACCACAGGGCAGATAGGCCGCGGGGATCAAAACAGCGACGGAAGAAATGCCCTACCGTGGGATCGAGAGATTCGTCCCAGCGCCCGGAAGCAATTAGCAGCGCCGGGACGATGATCGGCCCCAGAAGTCCGATGATCGAGAAGATGACGACGGGAAATTCCAGCAGCCCCCGTGTAGAAAAGACTGCCGGAGCCAGCCCAATCCAGGTCCAGGCGAGGACTCCAAATAGATATAACCAGGGAGCAGGTCTACTCTTTTTTTTTGCGGCCACCTGGCTCCCCCTTCAGGTACGTTCTTGACCAGCTTCACCTGAAGAATCTAATCGCGAAACCCACATCCCGGGCGAAATCATCTCCGCCGAGGGCATCGTCACCGGCGTCGACAGGCACGCCGCGCAGCTCGACGCCCAGGTGTTCGAGCCACTGGCAGGCATCGCGGTCGCCGCCGAAGCAGGCTACGCGCACAGACAGAAATCAGACAGACAGAAACCGACCGACAGACATGCGGGTCTGTCGGTCGGTTTCTTTTTAGTTTCTTTTTTTCTATTTAGAACATTATCGGTTTCATCACATGTCCCTCCATTCCATGGACCAATGCAAATCATTAACGGGCGGTATCTAAGTGTATAGCAGAATCAATTTGTGCGGTTCAATACTCTTCCCTACCGTTTTCTAATTAACATTTACCGAAGAGAGCTGCAGGAATATGGCCAACGAGACCATCTATTTTTTCCATCTTGAAGAACCGTTCGGCTGTCTATCGAACGCATCGCGGCATCCGATCTACGTCGATGACAGCTATTGGCAGACCGTCGAGCACTATTTCCAGACTGCGAAATTCGAAGATCGCGAACTCCGGGCCAAGACTCGCGGCGCCGACACCCCATCCCAGGCAAGGCGCCTTGGCCGAAAACACAGGCGCACTCAACGGTCGGACTGGCACGACATCAAGGTCGGTGTGATGCGAAAGGCGCTCGTCGCCAAAGCCGACCAACATGCCGATGTACGAGCCACCCTCCTGGTGACCGCCCCGGCCGACCTGGTCCAGAGCTCCCAGGCCGGAACGTACTGGGGTGGAACTGAAAGGGAGGGAGGCCTGAATATGCTCGGCAAATTGTGGATGCAAGTCCGCGACCGGCTAAGTGAGTCCGGCGAATTCGATGGATTGAGCCGCCCGCTGCCACCGCCATGGGAGAAGTATCCCGAGCTCGACACCCGATCCATCGGCTGGAGGATGGGTTATGGAGAAGCCTTCCTGGACGAGTGGCAAGCATACTACCACGGCCTCTCGCCGGCCGGACGCCTACGCTATCGCCAGATGTATCCAGCCCCCGAGAAGTGGATTGGATTCTACGAATAGATTTTGACTAGAGAGCAATCGAGGAGTCCCCTCCGAGTTCGATCGTAACTGATAGGATCAGACCATTGGCCCCACTCCCCTGAGGACTCTAATCTCTAAATCCACATCCCCGCGCGAAATCATCTCCGTCGAGGGCGTCGTCGCCGGCGTCGACGGGCACACCGCGCAGTTCGGCGCCCAGGTGCTCGAGCCACTGGCAGGCATCGCGGTCGCCGCCGAAGCAGGCCACGCGCAAGAAATCCTGGGCCCTCGCCCCACGTCCATCAGGTTGAAGGTGGAGGGCAATCCCCAGATAGGTACAGGCATCGAAAGATCGCTCCTGGGACAGACAGGGGCTGCGGAGGTAAACCTCGGCAAAATCGTAGTCCAGGTCGAGAAATTGCGACTCTTCATCGCTCATGATCTGACAGCAGGAAGAATATTCTCCGGCGATGCAGGCCTGGCGAGTGCGATCGACATAATCGACGTGGTCGACGGCGTCGACCTCCGGTTCGTCGACCCTGTCTTGCACAGCTTCTTCCCCGGCTTCAGTCGGTGTTGGATCGTCGCCGACAGGCGTCGGCGTCGAGCAGGCGGCCCCGATGACGAGGCCAATAGCAATCAATATAGAGACGATAACAAGAGGTCGAGGTCGTGCTGCGACAGGCCGCATGGCAATCCTTTCAGGGGGGGGCGAAATGTCCTCAGCACAACCTCGACAAGGGCTGCAATTATTCAACGATCACCGTTTGCTCGGCACTAAAGGTGGCCCACAATGCCCAGGCATCGGCTTCTCCGTCACCGGAGAAGTCGCAGTTCATGGGATCCCGGTCAAGGACCTGAGTCAGGGGAAGTCCCTCGGCACCAGGCACCAGCGCGATCTGGACCTCAGCGACGTCTTCGCGGTAGATGACGCCCGCCAGGTCGCCGTCGGTGATCGACGGATCGCTGCCGTCGGCTGCGACGTCGACCACGGCGTCGAGCTGGATATTTCGGATGGGGATGATCGTCTTGAGTGGCTCCTCATCGGTCTCCACGGTGGCCACGAAATTAAGCAGAGGCAACGCCGCCATCATGCGCCCCTCCCCATCGATGGTGCCCTGAGCGGAGTCGGGCTCTTCCAGCCCTTCGCTGACGTCCCACACATATTCACCACCGCCGGGCTCACCGGCGTGCAATCCCGCCCCGCCCCGGATCATCAGATCACCGGTGGCCGTATCGATATCGGAGAGTTCCACGAGGACGATGATCGGGTAGTCGTCTTCTTGATCCATAAATAGATCGACCACCGGGTTGAGTCCGTTCGCCGGCGATTCATCATCGAAGGCAAAGGCGTTGAAGATCAGATCGTAATCGGGAGCGTAATCGGCAACCCCCGTCATATCGGGGTCGCCGTCGCGAATCCCGAGATCGCTCATATCCTCACAGGCCGGCACGTCTCCGCCATTTTGGTTCGTGTTATTCTGATTATTATTTTGCTCGTCGTTATTCTGGTTCGTGGCGTTATCCTGGTTGTCCTCATCTTCAGGTTCACCGCAGGCAGCTACACCGGCGAGCATTCCGACCAATGCGAGGACCAGAAATTTTCGGCTCCAAATTTTCATCTTCATCTCCAGGTAAAAAACGGCTCAATCTTCGAGCAACTCCAGGGGCTCGAAGTTGACCAATCGTTGAAACTTCTCAAAACGCTGTTCAATCTGACCGTGATCCAACTCCCGGAGCGCCTCCAGGCTGAAATCTTCGACGCAAAAGCTGGCCATCACACAGCCCACCACCGTGGCCTGGCGAAGGTCGCGGGGCCGATATTGCCCGTGCCGCGACAGATAACCCAGCAGCCCGCCGGCAAATGTGTCACCTGCGCCGGTGGGATCGAAGACTGATTCTAACGGATATGCCGGGGCAAACGAAATTTCATCGTCTGCAAAGCATAGCGCACCGTATTCTCCCCGCTTGATGACCACATGACGGGGCCCCATGGCCTGAATGGCCTGGGCGGCTTTGACCATATTGGCCTCGTCGGCCAGCTTTCTGGCCTCCGACTCGTTAATGATCGCCATATCGACGCGGGACAACAGCAATTCCAGGCTGTCGCGCTTGCCGTCGATCCAGAAATTCATCGTATCGGCGGCCACAAATTTCGGGTCTTTGACCTGCTCCAACACCTCGAGCTGCAGGTCGGGGTCGATATTGGCCAAAAAGACGGCCTCGGCGTTGCGATAATCTTCAGGCAGGTCGGGGTGAAAATCACCGAAGACGTTGAGCTGGGTGTCCAGGGTGATCGCTTCATTGAGATCGAAACCGTATTTGCCCTTCCAGCGGAAGGTCTCCCCTTCTTTTCGATGCAATCCCTGGCAGTCGACGTCTCGGGAGCCGAGAAAGTCGATCTCTTCCTGGGGGAAGTCCTCGCCGACGACCGCCACGAGCTGAACGTCCGTGAAATAGCTGGCTGACGTGGAGAAAAACATCGCCGAACCGCCGATGGCCTCCTCTACTTGCCCGAACGGGGTTTCCACGGAATCAAAGGCGACGGAACCTACGACCAACAGACTCATGATGTACTCACTCTTGATATAGCTTGCGAAAGGTGCTGCACCGTTGGAAATGCCTCAGGCGTTGGCCGCCTGATCGTCTCTGAATTTTGCGAGTTTACGCCGCACGTGGGGCGGCTCTTTTTCTCCCGGCTTGCCGAGCTGACCGCAGGCGGCCATCTCTTCCTGTCCCCGGGTACGTCGGCGATAGACCGAGACGTTGCGATCGGACAGGTATTTCGTAAAGGCGGCCATCCTCTCTTCCGAAGGCGTCTTAAATGGCGTGCGCGGATGGGGATTGAAGGGAATCAAGTTGATCTTCGACGGGATATCTCGGGTCAAGTCGATGATGCGCTGGGCGTCGTCGAGGGTATCGTTGACGTCCTTTAGCAACACATATTCGAAGGTGATTCGCTCCCGATTGTCCAGGGGAAATTCCCGAAGGGCTTCCATCAATTCGTCGAGGCCCCATCGATCGTTGATGGGCATAATTTCGCTTCGCGTCTTATCCGTGGTGGCGTTGAGGCTGATCGCCAACTGCACGTCCGTCTCTTCACCGAGGCGGCGAATGGCCGGGACCATCCCCGACGTGGAGACCGTGATCTTACGGCGCGAGAAGTTGAGCCCGTCCTCGTCGAGGAGGACGTGGATGGCGTTGATGACGTTGTCCACGTTGTGCAGGGGTTCGCCCATTCCCATAAAGACGATATTGCCGATATGGCCGTTGCGCTCGGTCATCAATCGTCGGGCCTGGACGACCTGGTCGACGATCTCCGCCGTCTTCAGGTGTCGGGTCAGCCCCATCTTGGCCGTATAGCAAAAGGTGCAGCCAAGGGCGCAGCCCACCTGGCTCGAGATACATAGCGTATTTCGGCCCTCGGCGGGGATATACACGGTCTCGACCACACCACCTCCGTCACAGCCGAAGGTCAGCTTCGTCGTCCCGTCCGGCGATTCGTGGGTGTCCTTAAACTCCAGCGGCGAAATGCGGGCCTTGTCCTGGAGCTTGGCGCGCAGCGACTTCGACAGATTGGTCATATCGTCGAAGGCTTCGGCTCTGTGGACGTAGAGCCACTGAAAGAGCTGATCTCCTCGAAACCCTGGCTCGTTAAACGCCTCTTTGAGAAGGCGGCGAAGATCGGCGCGAGAAAAATCTTTGAGGTCTACAATCTGCGACCCCTCGCGCAGACGCTCCGCTGCGTCGGTGACGCGGTCCGTGGCTTGGGATGTCATGATGATGCTCTCATGGGACAAAAAGAAGGGGTTGTCTGCCTGAGGTTACGCCGAATCCGGCGAAATCTCAAACAGGACAACCCCGTGGGTCCTTCCCTCTTCCTCCGACTTAGTTGCCGGGGAAGTACTGGACGTCGCTAAAGAAGTAGCGAATCTCTTTTTCGGCGTTCTCCGGCGAGTCCGAACCGTGGACCGTATTCTCACCGATATCGGTGGCGTAGAGGGCGCGGATCGTGCCTTCGTCGGCTTCGTCGGGGTTGGTGGCGCCCATGACTTCGCGGTTCTTGGCCACCGCGTCTTCGCCTTCGAGCACCATGACCACAACAGGTCCGCGGGTCATGAATTCCACGAGCTCCCCGAAGAAGGGACGCTCTTTGTGAACCGCATAAAACCCTTCGGCTTCCTGCTGGGAAAGATGGACCATGCGCATGCCCACCGGGTTGAGCCCGCTTTCCTGGAATTGGGCGATGATCTTGCCGATCACGTTTTTCTCGACGCCGTCGGGCTTGATGATGCTCAGAGTTCGTTCAATAGCCATGGTGTTTCTCCTGGTTCTGTTGCGTGTTTGTTGCGTTCAGTCGTTGAGGGCCTTTTGGAGGGTCTCGCCGATATCTGCCGGCGAGAGAGCCACGGCGATTCCCGCCGCCTCCATGGCCTTGATCTTTTCTTCTGCCGTGCCCGTTCCACCGCTGATGATGGCACCGGCGTGGCCCATCCGCTTCCCGGGAGGGGCCGTGCGTCCGGCGATGAAGCCGGCCACGGGCTTGGTCATATTCTCGGCCACCCAGGCGGCCGCTTCTTCTTCGGCCGTACCGCCGATCTCACCGATCATAACCACGGCGTCCGTGTCGGGATCATTTTCGAATAGCTCCAGGCTGTCGATGAAATTCATGCCGTTGATCGGGTCGCCGCCAATACCGATGCACGTGCTCTGGCCAATGCCAAGCGCGGTGAGCTGACCCACTGCTTCGTAGGTCAGGGTGCCGGAGCGGCTGACCACGCCGACGCGGCCGGGCTTGTGAATATGACCGGGCATGATGCCGATCTTGCAGGCCCCGGGGGTGATGACGCCCGGGCAATTGGGCCCAATCGTCGTCACGTCTTTATCCTGAAGGTATCGATTGACGGTGATCATATCCTGGACGGGAACGCCCTCGGTGATGGTCACGATAAGCTCGATTCCCGCCTCGGCGGCCTCCATGATGGCGTCCGCCGCAAAGGGAGGAGGCACGTAGATCACAGTGGCGTTGCAGCCCGTCTCTTCGACGGCCTCACGCACCGTATTGAAGACCGGCACCCCTTCGACGGTTTGTCCACCTTTGCCGGGCGTGACGCCGCCGACGACGTTGGTGCCGTATTCGATCATTTGTTTGGTATGAAAGCTGCCCGTCGAGCCGGTGATGCCCTGCACGATTAGCTTCGTCGATTCGTCCACCAAAACGCTCATATCTCAATCCTCTTTTCTATTCGAATCGGTCGAAATGATGGTCCGTCGCTCAGCCTTCGAGCAGGTCGATTGCCTTACGGGCACCGTCGGCCATGGAGTCGGCGCTGACGATATCCAGTGTGGACTCTTCCAAAATCTTCTTACCTTCGTCGACGTTGGTGCCGGCCAGGCGCACCACGAGCGGCACTTCCAGGCCCACCTCTTTGACAGCGGCGACCACACCTTCGGCGATGACGTCGCAGCGCATGATGCCGCCGAAGATATTGACGAAGATGACTTTGACGCGCTCGTCGGCGGTGATGAGCTTGAAGGCCTCGGTCACCGTCTGGGCATCGGCGCCGCCGCCGACGTCCAAGAAGTTGGCCGGCTCTCCGCCGTAATGCTTGATGATGTCCATCGTGCCCATGGCAAGGCCGGCGCCGTTGACCATGCAGCCGATATTGCCGTCGAGGTTCACGTAGCTAAGGCCGTGCTCTTTGGCTTCCAGCTCGGCCGGATCTTCTTCGCCTTCGTCGCGAAGCTCCTCGATGGAGGGATGGCGGTACAGGGCGTTGGCGTCGAAGTTCATCTTCGCGTCCAGGGCGATGAGCTCCCCGTCGGTGGTGACCACCAGGGGGTTGATCTCAGCCGTAGAGGCGTCGGTGTCGACAAATGCTTGATAGAGGGCCTTCATGAATTTGACGGCTCGGAAGACCGACTTGCCTTCCAGCCCCAGCCCGAAGGCGATCTGTCGGGCCTGAAAATCAGCCAGCCCGGTCAGGGGGTCGATGGCGACCTTGAGGATTTTTTCGGGGGTCTCTTCGGCGACGGTTTCAATCTCGACGCCGCCCTCGGTGGAGGCCATGAGCACCACGCCGTCGGTGGCGCGGTCGATGACCAATCCCAGGTAGAGTTCGCGGTCGATGTCGACGCCCTGCTCTACATAGAGGCGGCGCACCAATTGGCCGTCGGGCCCGGTCTGGTGAGTCACCAGGGTCTTGCCCAGGATGTCGTCGGCGTGCTCGCGCACTTCGTCGATGGATTTGGCCAGCTTGACGCCGCCGGCCTTTCCACGGCCCCCGGCGTGAATCTGAGCTTTGACCACCCACAGCGACCCGCCGAGTTCTTCGGCTCCGGCCACGGCTTCGTCGACGTCGAACGCCGCCACACCTTCGGGGACGGTCACCCCGTAGTCGCGAAAGATCTGTTTTGCTTGATATTCATGGATATTCATCTGGTCGTACCTTCCCCGTCGAAGTGCAGGTTATTCGACAAACCGGGCTCATTGACGCGCTCTCTATACCGGCGCCTATCGCGCGCAGTCAAGGGGTCGTCACTCGCTGTTGCCAGGGGGTCCGAGCCACTTTTGTTTGAGCACATGCCACAGCGAACGGCGCACTCCCATTTCGCCGCGCACGATGACCACATTGCCCGAAACTTTCTCTCCAATCGTTTCCGGAATATCGCCGAATAGAACGCGCTCGAAGGTCTTGGAGCGGGTCGCGCCGATGCAGACCGTGCGGAAGTCTCGAGCTCTGGCCAATAGCACTTCTTCGACGTCATCGGAGATCATGACGTCCACCTCATAATCAGTGACGTCTACTAGATCGATACGGTTCACCAATTCTTCGATGAGAGCCCGCCCCCGTCGTCGCAGATCTTCGTCGTCCATATCCTCATCGGGTTTAACCACGGTGGCCAGGGTCAGGGTCGCACCGGGCTCGCTGCTCACCAATTCGGCAGCGCGGATGACCGTGACCTCCCCGTATGGACCATCGGTGACGAAGGCCACCGTATCGCCCATAGAGTCATGTCGAATCGTGGCCAGAGTCACCTCGCACTGGGCCTTCTGGACCAGGGGATCGATATAGGAGCCCAGGACGAACTCACGCTTCTTTCGAACCCCCTTCCAGGCCAAAACCATCTCGTCGGCCTCCTCGTCCTCTGCAACCTGCAAGATCGCATCGACCACGTCACGGCCGACGATGGCATGAGTACGCATGGTCAGCCCGAGACTCTCGGTCAACTCGACGGCCTCGGCCAGCAAGTCCTCTTGCTCATCCATCCGCTCCCGTTCGGCGGCGATCTCCTGAGCCAACGAGGTCTGATCGGGGACCACCACCACGTTGACCCCCACTAATTCGGCATGTTCGTGGGCGGAAGCGCTGGCTACGGCCACTCGAATCAACCCGGGAAGACCATCTCTTGAGGCCAGGGGGACCACCACTCGGTAGGGCCGCTCTGCTGTGGGCGCGACTGCCATCGTCGTTGCAAGCACGTCGCCAACGATGCCCTCCCGTTCGACTCTTGGCTTTCCATAATACAAATACCACAGCGATCCGATGACGATGATGCCCACTCCTCCCACCAGAGGCGCCGTATCCATCATCGCCAGGATCCCAATTCCGGAGGCGATTCCGAATAATTGCAGCCAGGGATAAGCGGGCGACTTAAACGCCGGACGATACCACCGCGGAGAGGCGACCCTGAAAGCGATGAGCGCCATATTGACGAGAATATAGACGATGATTTGGAAGGAACCGGCGATCTTAGCGATATCCTCGACTGGCAGGAAGAGAACGATCACCAACATCGCCCCCCCTGTGATCAGGATTGCCGTAACCGGCGTGTGGTAGCGCTTATGAACGGATCCGAAGAATTCGGGGAGTAATTTATCTCGGCTCAACGCGAAGGGATATCGCGACGCCGTGAGGACCCCGGCGTTAGCGGTGCTCACCAATGCCAGCATGGCCGCCACCACGATTAACAGAATGGCGATGAGGGCCACCATGGGCTGCGAAAACAGGGCCCCCACGGCGTCGGCCATCGGCACGTTGGATCCCTCCAACAACTCGGGCTCCACGACGCCGACGAGCACAAAGACGATGAGCAGGTATAAAACGGTGGTCACGCCCATCGACAAAAGAAGTCCGAGCGGCAGATTTCTCCCCGGGTTTTTGATCTCCTCAGCCACGGCGGCCACTTTGGTCACCCCGGCGTAGGAAACCAAGATCATGGTGGTCGCCGTCAATATCCCGAAGATCCCGTCGACCCGGTTTTGACCCTCTTCGGGATCAAACCAAAAAGGATCGAAATTACCGGCGTCGACCTGAAAGATGCTCACCGCCACAAATCCACCGAGGATGGCGATCATCACGATCACCATGATGGTCTGCAGGTTGCCTGTCTGCTTGACGCCGAAGATATTGACGGAGATCAAAGCCACGCCGATGAGCACGGCCACCACCTTGATCAAGGACACGTTCCCCATCTCCCACAACGTCAACTCCGCCGGCATGCCCAATGCGGTCAGATAGAACATCCCTCCCACCAGGGCTAACGCCCCTTTGAACATCAGCATCAACCACGTACCCAATCCGGCGATGGTCCCCGCCCCGGGCCCCATCCCGCGCTCAATGAAGACGTAATCCCCACCGGCTTCGGGCATGGCTGTTCCCAACTCGGCAATACTGATTGCCGCCGGCACCACCAGAACGGCGGCGATGAAGAACGCCACCACCACCGCCGGTCCTGCCTGAGCCATTGCCACCCCGGGCAATACGAAAATTCCGCTGCCGATCATCGCTCCCATCGCAATCGCTACGACGGACCACAGACCAAGATCGCGTTGGAGTTCCTTTTTATGAACCATCTAACTCCCAATTGGGGAATTCAAAACTTAGCCGCTGACGGCGACGTCGAATTTATCATCAATCCTGCAATTCATACCCACTCACCGGTGCCGGTGCCCACATAATCGAGTTCCAGCCCCAGCACCTGCGCCATCACCCGCGCCACCCGATGGGCCTCGGCTTTGGAGGTTGAAGCCTCGACGACCGGCAATTCTCGGCCCTGATCGTCGATAATCTTGACCGCCACGGCGTCGATATGGGTATTGGCCTTTGAGCCAGGAACGGCAAAACGGATACTCTCGAAGGTTATAGACTCTACATCGTCAAAGGCCAGCGCCACCAGGGTCCCCTGCTCGGTAGTCGGCCAGGACAGAACCTGATGTGTGGCGTCCATCTCGAAGAGCAGTCGCTCCTCCAAATTCGAACGCCGTCCGAGCCGATAGACCACGGCACCACCGATGATAGCCGCCAGAAGCGGCACCACCGTCGAGGCCGGGACTCGTGCCGGCGAGCTATAGGCCAGCACCAGCGCCACCACCGCCGCGACGGCGACCACGCCGCCCCAGAAGCCCCAGGCAAATAGAGCGCTATTCTCACGACGCCCCCAGATCTCGAGGCGCTGACCAGCCCTCTGTTCGACGCGCGGATCGTAGATCAGCGCCGTCTCCTCCACGCTCAGATCGCCGGCCTCGAAAGTGGAGGCGCAGATATCAGCGCCCCCTTCCTCACCGTCTGTTTTCTTTAACTCTGTCATATGGACCTTTTACAAATGACTGACCGGGGCACCCTATGCCGCTGTCGTCGCAAAGGGCAAGCATCGGGTGCCGTTGGCCGAATCGTTGCCCAAGCCGGTCCCCGTTGACACGCTCTGCGGCCCGTGGTCTATTCCCCGCCGCCTGAGAATTTGGAAAACTAAAGCAACACATGAAGGAGACGAAGGTGAGCAATTTTCTTTCGGAAAACGAACGCACCCATATGTGCGGTGAGCTGCGCGGCGCAAATATTGGCGACACGGTCACCTTGATGGGTTGGGTGGCAAAACACCGCGACCTGGGCGGCATGGTCTTTGTCGACCTCCGAGACCGCACAGGCATCACTCAGCTTCGCTTCGATCCGAATTTTGCTCCCCAGCTGATGGACGACGCCAACTCCCTTCGCTCCGAATGGTGCATCGCCATCATCGGCGAGGTGGTCAGCCGCGGGGAAAATATCAACGAAGAGTTGCCCACCGGCGAAATCGAGGTGGTGCCCACTACCCTGGAGGTCTTCTCGAAGTCTGAGACCCCACCGTTTTTGATTCGTGAGGAGACCGACGCCCACGAGGAGCTTCGCCTCAAGCATCGCTACCTCGACCTTCGTCGGCCCCAGCTTCAACAGGCCTTGATGACCCGCAGCAAGGTCAACGGCCTGACCCGACAATACCTTTTGGAAAACGGGTTTATCGAATTTGAAACGCCCATTCTCACCCGCTCCACCCCAGAGGGCGCCCGGGACTATCTGGTGCCCAGCCGAATTCATCCCGGCGAATTCTACGCCCTTCCCCAATCGCCGCAATTGTTCAAGCAATTGTTGATGATCTCCGGCTTTGACCGCTATTTCCAGATCGTCAAATGCTTCCGCGATGAGGATCTGCGCGCCGACCGCCAGCCCGAATTCACCCAGATAGATATGGAGATGTCCTTCGTCACCGCCGAAGACGTCATGTCCGTCTGCGAGGGCATGATCGCCACCATCTTCGAGGGGATCCACGGCCACGACGTGGGCGCCCCCTTCGAGCGACTCTCCTTTGACGAGGCCATGCAACGATTCGGCGTGGACAACCCGGACCTTCGCTTCGGACTGGAGATCGTCGACGTCGGTGAAGAGGTCAAAGACAGCGATTTCCGTGTCTTCTCGGGCACCGTGGAGAGCGGCGGCGCCGTGCGCGGCATCTGCGT
>SLJM01000064.1 GCA_007135085.1 Myxococcales bacterium | reverse complement strand
GTGAAGAGGTGTTTTTCCAGGAGGGGATCGAAGGCGTTGCCGGCGTGGCCGATGATCTCTGCCGAAAGGGTGGAGACTCGCTCCTCATCTCGGGTAAGCACAGTCGCCGCCGGCTGAGCCCGGGATTTTGCGGCGCCGATGAGCACTGAGACCGACTGGACCAGGGCGTCGCGGATCATGCCCACCCAGTTGCGGATCTTGCGGTAGAGGCGCCTGACAAATCCGGGGTTGGCCGTACGGTGCAGATAGGCGTGACGCGCCTCCTTCTGATCTTCAGGGAGGCCAGAGACGCTGCGGTAGATTCCGTCCATCGCCTCATATTGGTCGCGATAAAATAGGAAACTCTGCTTCCAGAATCCCTTTTGGGAGCGTCTGGGGTCGGGATAGTGAATCTCTATGCCCGAGGTGCGCACGTCGAGCTCCCCCCAGGTGACGCGGCCGTCTTTTTCGGCGAGCGTGGCGTGGTAGCCGTCGAAATGAGTCATGCAGCGATCGCGCTTCTGAGCGCGCACCAACGCCAATACGGTCGCTACGGTCACGATCACCAGGATGGTGAGCAATGTAGAATCCAGAAAAGTTTCCATCTACTGCGTCGCCTTTACTACTCGCGTCCAGAAATTCAGATCTCGAAATCGATCCCGCTGAATCGGGCCATGAAGCGATGGGCCAAACGGTTTCCCCTGGTGGGCATGAGCCGGCGAATCCAGTCGATGACGTAGGTCTCGCGGGTGACCAGCACGCGATGGGCATCGCTCTCGACGGCCTCTACGATTCGTCTGGCCACGACGTCGGGGGAACAGCCGTTTTTAGCGAAAAACTGCCGGATCTGCTCGGCCTGGTCGGGGTCGTAACATTTGCCGCTGTGGACGATATTGGTGTCGATGCACCCCGGGTGGACCACAGAGACGCCCACCGAGGTGGAGGCCAGCTCTTCGTGGAGGGTCTCGCTCAAGCCGCGCACCGCAAATTTAGAAGCCGTATATGCGGCCTGTCCGGCGGTTCCGAGAATGCCGAAGAGGCTCGAAATATTGACGATATGGGCCTCGTCGGCGGCGCGAAGGTGGGGCATAAAACTGCGGCATCCGTGGATGACTCCCCACAGGTTGACGTCGAAGGTGCGCCGGAAATCGTCGAGGCTATGTTCCTCGAAGCGGGCGGTGACGTTGATGCCGGCGTTATTGACCAGAATATGGGCGGCGCCGAAATCGTCGATGACCTGTGAGGCAAAGCGCTCGACGCGCTCGGCGACGCCGACGTCGACGTCGTAAGTTCGAATATCGAGATCGGGATGATCGGCGGCGATGAGCGATCGGGTGGCGGCGAGCCCTTGGGCGTCGATATCGGCCAGGGCCAGATGACATCCCCGCTCGGCCAGGGCCTGGGCGGTGGCGCGGCCGATGCCGCTGGCGGCGCCGGTGATGACGGCGGTTCGATTGGCGAGGCGTTTCATCGCTCGATCTCCTGATGAGTTCTCATCGCAATGAGAACTGTTTTCAACAATCACGAGCGCTGAGGATATCGAAGTTAGCGGTGATTACAATTCCTCGTCTCTCCAGGGCGTGGTACGACCCTCATATTCTTGTCGCAAAGCCGCCACCTCTTCGGAGGTGATTGGAGAGGCTTCGTTTCCCCAGGAGGTGCGAATATGGGTCAAGACGCTGGCGAGCTGTTCGTCGGACAATCTATCCTCAAAGGCGGGCATTCCGTAGTCGAAATCGTAGAGCTCGCCGCGCACCTCGATGGGGCCGGTGAGCCCGTGAAGGGTGACCAGGATCAGGCGATCTTTGTCGCCCACCACCCAATCGGTGTTGACCACCGGAGGAAACATGGCCGTGCCCTGGCCGCGATCACCATGACAGGTGGCGCAATAGCGAGCATAGAGTTCGGCCCCTCCTTCGACGTCGTCAGCTACGGGCAGCCCTTCTTCTCCCGGGAAACGGGTGGCCTGCAGGTAGAGTCCGCCCACCACGGCGGCGATGACCAGGACCACCGTGATCAGGGGAATGAGCCACGTATAGAGGTGGCGGCGCACCGGTGGCGGTGGCTGTGCGTTCGACGATGGGGAATTAGCAGGCATGAAATTTCCAGAAAAGAGGGCTAATCTGCATCCTTCACGCTAACCACGGTCGGCCTCGATGCCAGTGGGCAGACCTTTTCTGGACTGAAAGGCGCTGGTGGTCAGAGTCAGCCACAGTTGCTAAGCCGTCGGCTATCCCCTCCAGCTCTGCTCCCTCCGTCAAGGAGGGGGCAAGGGGACCAAAATTAGAGAATTGTGAATTTTTTCAATAAGATTGAACAATAGGTCTAGTTCGTCAGTTTAAATGAGATGAATGGCCCTGCAAGGGGCTGATTATACCGAGGATGTGACGAGGAGCGAGATGTCGCGATTTTTCGTGGAACCAGACGAGGAATTGGAGGGAGGGGGAAAAGCGCCGATTGGCCCGACAGATCCATTGCAACGGGAGCTTCCCGAGAATTTCAAGGCCTTGTGGCGCACTCTGGAACAGCTTTCCACAGAGAAGATCCTGGAACAGGTGGCCGAGCAATTCGCCGACGCCCCGGGCCGGCGCCGGGAGGTGCTGATCACCTTTATGGCTCAGGAGTTGGGCTATTCACGGGTCTGGCGCCGGCGCAGCTCTCTGCATCGTGAGCCCCTGTGGGATGCCCTATCGGCCAGGACCTACGGTGAATTGTCGGAGCGCGGCGAGTCGGCGTTGGCCATGATCGGTCGCTCCGTACGTCCCACCCGTTCCTATCTGCATCCCACGGCGGCTCTGGCCACCCTGGCGGTGTGGCGCCATACCGAAGATCGGCAGCTCTTTGACGAGGCCAACCGGCGGCTGGTGGAAAACGCTCTGCCCGACGAACCGGAGTGGCTCTACGAGGTGGTGGGTGTCTTTTTGGAGGACGCCGCCGAGCAGCCCGGGCAGGGACGCTCCCTGAGGGAGTTGGTGGAGTTGGTGCTCGATAACTCCTATTGGGAAGTGGCCGCTCTTTTGGCGGGGCTGGTATTGGTTCATCGCTACGGCAAGTGGTACCACCTGGCGGTGGTCTCCAATCTGGTCCACGCCACGGACGTGGCCAGCCAGCAATACCCCCATGAAGCGCGGATATGGATTGAATATCTAGCCCGGGCCACCATGGGAGGACGGCTCAATTTTGCCTGGCTCGAGGAGCCTCTGCGAGCGGCGATTCGGCTCAACGTCGACGATCCACAGCGCCAGCAACAATTGCGAGAATATGCGGCGGGCCGACCCTTTGAGGCTGACCATCGGCGTTTGGACGAACTCTATGAGGGCGTGCTCGGCCAATTGCGAAATGAAGAATACGAAGAGGGGCCGGCCCACCGACGCCTCTTCGCTGAGATTAAAGAGACCGCCGAAAAGAACCCCACTCGCGCTCTTCGCCTGGCGGAGTTGATGGCCCTGTACTCGGTGGGGCGCCGTGTGGGACCTCGCAACGCCAGGTTGCGCAAATCCATCGACCGCCTGGGCCGTGAGGAGGGACTGAGCCGGCTGGAGAATTGGCTGGTCGGGCTCTACGTCCACACCGCCACTCTCGAGAGCCACGCCGCCCACCTGGTACGCCGCGTCGGGGACAGAATCGACTGGGAGGCCAACCCCTTTGCTTCCTATGACGATTATGAGATCTATCTGGTCATCAGCGATTATGAGCGGGCCTTCGAACAGTTGACCTGCAAATTCGACGGGGTCACCCTGGAGCACGCCGACAAATATGCGGCGGCGCGCATCAAATACTTCGTCAAAAAACGAGTCGACCCCAGCCGGTTGCATCGCCTGGTGGAGACCGTCTTTACCCCCGTGGGCTGGCTTGGCTCGGGGCTGACTGAGGTGGGCGTGGTCCGACGGGCCATCGAGCGGGGGATGGAGCATTTCGAGGAGCGGGTCCGCGGCCAGGATATGGGCCAGGAGGTCGTCGCCGAATTTCGCGACGCCGGCATCGCCCTGGAGTCCTTCGACGAGATCGGTGATCTCCCCGTGGATCGGGTCGAAAAAGTATTGCAGAGCCAGCGCCGTCGGGGGATCTTGCTCGGCGCCGTGGCGGGAGGAATTTCCGGGGGGCTGGCACCGTTTAGTTGGGGAATCCTGTCCCTGGCAGACATCCCGATTATGTTGTCGATTACGGCCGGGCTATGCAGTCGATTTTGCTGGTTTTTTGGATTCGATCCCCGAGAGCATCCCGAACTTCCAATTGAGATTCTGGCCGTCGCCCTTGGCGGCACCCAGCCCTCGGCCATCGAGCCCATGCTGGTGCGCCAGAATCTGCATACCCATATGATGCGCAAATCGCTGGTCGTCGGTGCCGTGGCCCACGGGGGGGTGGCCCATTTGACGGGACGGGGATTATCACGGGTCGTCCAGCGCGGCGTGGAGAAGACGGTGACCCAGAAGGCGGGTCAGTTGGCCCGCCGGGCGGTGAGCCGAAACCTCCAACAACGAGCGGTCAAAGCGGCGCCTTCGAAGACCTTGCCCGTGTTGGGCGCCCTTCTGGGAGCGGCCCTGAATACGGCCCTTCTCTACGATATCTGCGAGGCCGCCCAGGCGGTGCTCACCGACCGCTTTTTGGAGCGAAAATATCCGGAGTGGGCCCGCCACCTGAGCCAGTTCGATGCACCGAGATTGGCCACCGAGGACACCGAGATTTAGCCACAGAGGAAATACCAGTATGCCCCGGGCATTTTTCAAATATATCGACAGCACGGACAAGACGCGGCCCCGCGATCTGGTCAGGCCCGACGATACGGTCTTTCGCATCGCTCAATTGACCGACATTCACCTCCCCGGCGAGGTGGAGTTGACCACCAGGCTGCGCGATTTGATGAGCACTCAGCGCTCGTTGGAGAATATCTCCCATGAGTTGTCGGCCATCTCCAACGAGCTGGGACATCATTACCGCAAGAATCGGCGCCTCTATACCAACCTGCTCAAAAAGACCTTGATCGGTCTGCGCCGCCTGGGGGTCGATCATCTGGTGATCACCGGCGATCTGGTGCATTGCGGATTGGCCACGGAATTTTTAGACGTCCGTGGAGCCCTGGAGGTCACCGGCTGGTGGGGAGAGGACAAGTTGACGGTGGTGCCCGGAAATCACGACCGGTTCAACCTGTACGAGAAGGTCAAAGGGGAGTCGATGGAGAGCTTTTTCTCCGTGGTCACCCCCCGCCAGCCCCGGTTTAAGGTCTTGCCCTCCGGGGTGGCCCTGCTCGAGATCGACAGCAATCGCGATCCCGTCGACGATCGCCATCATCTGGAGCGGTGGCTGCCCAATACGGTGGGCCGGATCTATCCGGAGGCCCTGGACTGGATCGAGGGCCACCGCGCAGGCGTCGAGGGGATGCGCCTGGTGACCTTGATCCATCACCATATCACCTCTGATTGGTATCCCCGTCGGGCCTCCACCCTGGGGGGATTGATGGAGCCCGCCGACGGGGTCGACGATCTGCTCAGCGCCATCGAGCTCGTCGATCCCTATTCGGTCATCCTCCATGGGCACAAACACGATATTATGCCCGTCGATTATAGCTATAAGACCCACCAGCTGGGCGCTCCCGGAGGATTTGCCGAATCGCTTCGGCTCAACCTCATTGACTTCGATACCCACGGCCAACATATCTTGACTCAGGTTCAGTTGCGGGTGTGAGCGCGAGTGTGTTCAAATGCGAACTAAGCGTACAGCTTTTATTGGAGCGCGGACTGCCAGTCCGCAAAGCGGCCAAGCTGGCCGCGCGCCAATGGTGGTGTGAGCGCGAGTGTGTTCAAATGCGATTTCAATAAGAAGAAGATGACGATGTTGTTGTTGGAGGAATTTCGGTGGGAAGCGAAGAACCGATCACCATAGCCATCGACGCCATGGGGGGCTACCACGCCCCGGACGAGATTGTGGAAGCCGTGGCCAAGGCCAGCCTTCGCCGCGACGGCGATCGCCCCGTGTATTTTGCGCTCGTCGGCGACGAGATCTCGTTGAGCGAGGCTCTGTTTGAGCTCGATCACAACTCGGAGCGCATCCAATTATACCACGCGCCGACAGTGGTCGGGATGTCGGAGCGGCCCCAGCGAGCCATCGAAGACAGGCCGGACGCCTCGATTTTGCAGGCCTTCGATCTGGTGGTCGCCGGTCAGGCCGACGCCGTGATCTCGGCGGGCAACCCGGGGGTCACCGTATTGGGCGCCCTTCGCCGATTCAACTTGATCGAAGGGGCCAACCGGGCCGCCCTGGCCAGCGTCTATCCCACTCCCCGGGTGCGCGGCGCCGCCGACGATCCCTTCAGCCTCATTTTGGACGTCGGGGCATCTCTGCGGGCCAGCGCCGACGATCTTTTGGATTTTGCACTGATGGGCTCGGCCTATGCGCGTATCGTCAGCCGCAATGACCAGCCCAAGGTAGCTCTATTATCGAATTCCAGGGAGAGCACCCTGGGCCCCCCCGAGGTGGTGGGCGCCTACGAGCTGCTCAGTCACCATGAGACCCTCAATTTTTACGGCAATATCGAGGGCCACGAGATTCCCCGCGGCCTGGCCGACGTGGTGGTCTGTGAGGGCTTTGCCGGCGACGTGGCCATCAAGATCTTGGAGGGAATCAGTGAGGCCGCCTTCGATCTGGCCCGCTCGGCCTACCACTCCAAGGTGGCCTGGCGGATGGGGCTGAAATTGCTCAGCGGGGGGCTCAAACAGCTCAAGCAGCTCACCGATTTCGAGGAATACGGCGGGGCGCCGCTTCTGGGAATCGACGAGGTCGTGATATTGTGCCACCCACGGTCGGGACGAAAGGCCATCGGCAACGCCTTGCGCCTGGCGATCAAGAATGTACGCGCCGATCTACCCCGGGCCATCGCCGAAGAATTGGCGGGGCCGCGCTAATCGCTGTCCTGCCAGGATTGAGTCACCGCTTCTTTTGGGCCATTTGTCGCCATGACCGTCGATTTTAAGTGTCGCCATATCTTCCGGTGGGACCTGGACAAGACCTATCTGCGCACCGAATTCGACACCCTCGGTGATCTGATCCGTACTGCTCTGCAGACACCGGAAGAGAAGGTCAACGTGCCCGGCGTGGTCACCTTGCTCAAAGAGCTGAGCCGCTCCGGACCCGACGGGCGAGCCTACGTGACCTTTATCAGCGGCAGCCCCACCCAGATGCGCCAGAAGCTGGAGCGCAAATTCGAGATCGACGGAATCGAGCCCGATGTCTTCGTCTTAAAACCGACCCTCAAAAATATCCTCAAAGGTCGGTTTCGGGCCGTGCGCGGGCAGGTGGGCTACAAGCTGGACAACCTGTTGCGACTTCGCGAGGAGGGTCCCCGGGCGCCGGAGACCATGTTTGGCGACGACGTGGAGCAGGACGCCTTTATTTACTCCTTATACGCCGATCTGGGGGGAGGGCGGATCGAGCGGGACCACCTCTTCGACATTCTCGACGCGGCCGGGGTTTATTCTCGGACCAGAGCGTCCATTCTGGAGCGCTTCTCGCGAATGGAGGTCGACGATAACGTGGGCCGGATCTTCATCCACCTCGATCGCCATACGGCGCCGGGAAAGTTCTGGGTCTACGGGCCGCGGGTGGTGCCGGTGAGCAATTATTTTCAGGCCGCCCTGGTCCTCTTCTCCGACGGGGTCTTAGACGTCAAACCCGTATTGCGCGTGGCGTCGACCATGGTCAACAGCGGGGGCTATGCCGTGACCGCTCTGGCCAACTCTTTTCAGGACTTGATCCGCCGTCGACACCTCGATCGATCGGCGATCGACGCTTTTGCCCAGGGAATCGAGCCCTTTCGCGACGCCGGTGCCGACGCTGAGCTGCGCCTTCCTCAGTCCTTTTTCGAAGGCCTCCCCGCCCGGGTGCGGGCCCTGGCTCCGCGCCATACGGCGCCGGTTCGCTCCTGGCAGGGGCCGCCGGACTATCTGGCCGTTTTGGAGGCCAATCGCAAGCTGCGGGATAAGCCCGAAAGTGAAACCGGGTTATTTTTCTGAGAAAACCTCTTGACATATCCGTGGGTTCGATTATAGTTCAACTCGTGCCTCGCGGAGGACGGTCGACATACATTCCCCCCAGGCCGTTAGTCAGGTGTATGCCCTATGGCTAGCTTACCTCCTTCGGAGGCACATATTTTTTAAATCCCGGGCCCCGTGCCCGGGATTTTTTTTTTTCTTTTGCTAAGGGCGCCCGGCGATCCTATCATCGGAGTCGCGCGAAATTCTAAGCGCTTTCTTAGCGCCGATGGAGCGCGGGCTGCCGGCCCGCAGAAGATCTTCCAAGAGAAATTATGCGATCAATATTTGATGGAATCAGGGCGGGAGTGGTATCGGCGCTGGTGCTGACGCTGTGGGGATTTTTGGTGGTCAGCACCGCGGCCGGTGACCTGGCCAGTGGCACGGGGATGACCTTTGTGGCCGCCGCCTTCGGGTTTTTGGGGCTTCCGCAAATTCTCTACGGCCTGGGCTTTGGGGCGGTCATCGCCACCTGGCTGGCCGTGTTTCGACGCCTCGATTGGCTGCCCCTGAGCCAGGCCCTGGGAGATCCCGCTCGAGATCGAGCGGTGGCTTCAGTAATGGTGGTCTTTCCCCTCTGCGTGGCCGTAGTCGGCGCCGGGGTCATGGCCGTTCATCTGGGGGTGACCTCCAATTTTAACCGGGCCACCTTCCAGGCCCAGGCTCTGGCTATGGCGGCCACCGGCTTGAGCGCCGGGGTGGCGCTGGCCTCGCCATTGCTCTACGGGGCGGTGCGGGCGGTGCTCAATAAATTGCCGGGTCGCCGGGACAAGCCCTTCTGGAGCTGGTTTGTCCTGGGGCTCTACGGCCTGGGCATCGGCGGTGGAGCGGCCGGAGCCTATTGGTATGCGAGCAGCCTCCACGTCTGGAGTGCCGCCGAGATGCAGATGGGGCTGGCCTTCGTTTTTTTAACCCCCTTGTTGACTCTGATTTTTCACCGTCTGCGCTTTGAGCGAGGGGCCTGGTCGTTTGGGGTTCCCGTCGCCGGCGCCGCCGTGGTGGCATCCTGTTTTTTCGTCGCCCCCGGCTGGGTGGTGGACAACGCCGAGGCCCGGGCGCTCGTGCTTCGCGATGCGCCGTTGATGCCGGCGGTGGCCGGACATTTCGTCACCCTCGATCGACAGCAAGAGGGGATCTTCGCATTCGATGCCTGCGATGAAGACGACGACGATTGTTACGTGGAAGAAGAAGAGCAATTATTGCCCGTCACCTCACCGGACCATCCGGCTCGGCGGGCTGTGGAGCGAGCGATTCGGCGTGGCGAGAGGGAGCAGCGAAACGAATTCGAGGCGATCCCGGAGCCGCCCAAAAACGTGGTCTTCGTCATGGTCGACACATTGCGCCAAGATCATCTTGGCTACGCCGGCTACCACCGCAATACGTCGCCCAATATCGACGCCCTCGCCGCCGACTCGGCGGTCTTTTTAAACGCCTATGCCACCTCACCGCAGACGCCTCGGACTGTGCCGCCCATTTTCTTTGGGCGCTACGCAAGTCAGCTGCGCTGGTTTGTGCCGACCGCGAATTTTCCCCGGGTTCGCCCCGAGAATTTGAGCCTCTACGAGGTGCTTCAGGAAGAGGGCTGGCAAAATATCGCCATGACCAGTCACTTCTATTTTCGCGAGCGCCGCGGTCTGACTCAGGGCTTCGATCTGTGGGATAACGAGGGCATGAAAGAGCTCGAGGATTCCCATACCGATATTGCCACACCGAGAATCTGGGAGAAGGTCGAGCCCACCCTGGAGGAGCTGGGCCGGGAGCATCGAGAAAAGGGTGAAGAGGCCCAGCCATTTACCCTCTTCGTGCATTTTTTCGATCCCCATGCGCGATATACCAGACACGATGACTTCGATTTCGGTCGGGGCAGCAATAATCACGAGCGGCTGATCAACGCCTATGATTCGGAGATCGCCCACGCCGATCATTATGTGGGCAAGCTTATCGACAAACTCAAAGAGGAAGAACTCTACGACGACGTCATCTTCATCATCACCTCCGATCATGGCGAGGAGTTCAACGAGCACGGCTATTATTTCCACGGCCATACGCTGTACAACGCGGCGATCAACGTGCCCAAGCTGGTGCGGGTGCCCGGGTGGTTCCCCATGGAGGTGGAGGGCCAGGTGTCGGTGCTCGATATCGGGCCCACCTTGCTCGATCTCTTCGGGCTGCCGATCCCGGAACAATTTCAAGGGGAGTCGCTGGCCGACGTCTTATTGGGCCGAAGCGGGGTGCCCGATCGGCCCGTATTTAGTGAGCTATTGCCCTATACGGCCCTTGATCAGCACCTTCGGACCGTTGTCTACGACAATATGAAGCTTATCGTGGACTTCCACCTCGATCTGGAGGAGTTCTACGACCTGAGCGAAGATCCCATGGAACAGAACAATCTCATCGACGAGCGACGCGACGATGCGGCGAAATTACGGGAGATGCTCGACGAGTTCATGAATTGAAGTAATTGACGAAACTCGACATGGAGAGTGGAAGATGAACAGAGGGAAGCGATGGTTGGTCGGGTTTGTCCTTGGTGTACTGGCGGCGACTTTTGGGGCCGGGACGGTGCTGGCCGGGGAGGCCCAGATTTACGATTGGCATGGTGATGAGGCGCCGGTGTTGATCAAGAATTCGTCGGGCGTGATTCTGCTGGGCACTGACGGCGGTATTTTGCGGGCGTTCTCGTGGCGGGAAAACGAGGATAGTGAATTCGACCGGGCCGTGCGGATCACCGACGTCAGCGGCGACAATTCTGCGGAAATCGTCGGCTCCGGAGTGCCCACGTTTGCCCTCGACGCCAACGGAATCCCCGTCTTCTCCCTGGAAGAGGGATGCCAACAGGTGGTGCTCGCCGACTTGATTCGCGGCACCAATCTGGACGTGGTCTGTGTGCGTCGCGACCAGGTTCGGGTCTATACGGGAGACGGCCAATTTGCCTGGTCTGTGGGAACCTCGCGGGGCATCGATCGCTGCCGGGCCGGCGATCTGACCAACGATACGAACGACGAATTGGAATGTAAGATGCGCGGCGCCGAGCGCTATCTTCGCATTCGCGCCGACGGTGAGACCATGACCGACTCCGGCGAGACGGAGCGGCTGGAAGGGGTCACCGAATCCCATCCCGAGCCCGAGCCGGTGGCCGAGGCGGTGTGGACCGGTGGGGAGCGCTTCGATATCGACGGCGACGGGCGCGCCGTCGAGACGATCCAGGCAGAAGAGGGCGTGTTGATGATTCGCAAAGACGGCGGGGATGAGCCTCTGGCGACCATCGATATCGACGGTGATTTGCTGGCGGCGCTGATCAAAGATCTCGACGGTGAAGGCGACGTTTCGATCGTCGCCATCACGGCCAGGTCGATCTACGTCATCAGCGACGGCGGCGAAGAGGTGGCGCGAATTTCGGCTGATGCCTCCGATTATCGCCGCGTACCCCACGCCGAATTGAGCAGCGTTCACGCCAATAATTTCGGTGACGAGCAGCAGGCTGCCCAGCAAGCCGTGGAGGATATTCAGGACAGAATCGCTCAGTGCTACGCCGCCCGGGTGCGCGCCCACCCCTATGCGGGAAGCGGTCGCCAGTTATTGCAGGTCACGGTGGCCGAAGACGGCTCGGTGGAGCGCGTGATGCAGCGCCACGCCGATGTGGGTGACCGAGAGGTCGAGCAATGTGCGCGAAACGCCGTAGAGCGCGTCACTTTTCCGGCCACCGCCGGCGGACAGGGCACGGTGAGCGTCAATATTATGTTCAGTTTCCGAGACCAGTGAGGCGCTCGACGGCGCTCGCGCCGGGGTGGAGCGTGCTACGCTTTGCTAAGGCACGCGGGGTGGAGGGCCTGGACTTGCGGCCCGGGGTTAACGGCGCGCTGCGGTGGGGTCGACTTGTCGTGTGCCGTTGAAGTATTGAGTATGGCCTGCGGGGCGTGATGAGCCGCCTGGTTTCTAGCGAATAACCAACTGATTCTGAGAGGATGAGAATGGCTGACCGGACCAAGATTCGTGCGCCCCGTGGGACCGAGCTTCGATGCAAGGGATGGGTTCAGGAGGCGGCCCTTCGGATGTTGATGAATAACCTCGACGCCGAGGTGGCCGAGGCGCCCCAGGATCTGGTGGTCTACGGTGGCAGTGGGCGGGCGGCCCGGTCCTGGGAGGCCTATGAACAGATCCTGTCCACCCTGGAGGATCTCGAGGAGGACGAGACGCTGTTGGTGCAATCGGGAAAGCCCGTGGCCGTCTTTCGCACTCATAGTGACGCGCCCAGGGTGCTGATCGCCAACTCCAATCTGGTCGGAAAATGGGCCAATTGGGAGCATTTTCGGGAGCTCGAAAAGAAGGGTCTGATGATGTTCGGCCAGATGACGGCCGGCAGTTGGATCTATATCGGCACCCAGGGGATCTTGCAGGGCACCTACGAGACCTTTGCGGCGGCGGCGCGCCAGAAATTCGGTGGCGATCTTCACGGACGTTTCGTGCTTACCGCCGGGTTGGGGGGTATGGGCGGCGCTCAGCCTCTGGCGGCGACGATGTGCGGGGCGGCCATTTTATGCGTCGAGGTCGACTCGAAGCGCATCGAGCGGCGCCTGGAGACCGGCTATTGCGATCGCATGACCGACGATCTCGATGAGGCCCTGCAGTGGATCGATGAGGCCAGGTCCGAGGAAGAGGCGCTCAGCGTGGGGCTCGTGGGCAACGCCGCGGAGGTCTTCCCCCGGATCCTGGAGCGGGGCCTGATCCCCGATGTGGTCACCGACCAGACCAGCGCACACGATCCCCTCGACGGCTATGTGGCCCCGGGGCTGAGCTTAGAAGAGGTGGCGGCCATGCGCCGCGACGATCCCGACAATTATCTCGAGCTCTCCTTGGACGGCATGGCCCGGCACGTGGAGGCCATGGTCGGTTTTCTCGACGCCGGCTCGGTGGTCTTCGATTACGGCAATAATATTCGCCAATTCGCCGCCGACCGAGGCGTGGATCGGGCCTTTGATTTCCCGGGTTTCGTCCCCGCCTTTATTCGCCCTCTTTTCTGTGAGGGCTCCGGGCCCTTTCGCTGGGTGGCGTTGTCGGGAGAGCCCGAGGATATTTACCGCACCGATGAGGCGATCAAGGAGCTATTTCCGGAGAAAAAGCATTTGATCAATTGGCTGGATATGGCCCGAGAGAAGGTCCATTTTCAGGGGCTTCCGGCCAGGATCTGCTGGCTCGGTTATGGAGAGCGAAAAAAAGCGGGGCTCAAATTCAACGAGATGGTGGCCTCCGGTGAGTTGTCGGCGCCGGTGGTCATCGGCCGAGACCACCTGGATGCGGGCAGCGTGGCCAGTCCCAACCGGGAGACGGAATCCATGAAAGACGGCAGCGACGCCGTGGCCGACTGGCCGATCCTCAACGCCCTTATCAACGCCGTCAACGGCGCAAGCTGGGTCAGCTTCCACCACGGCGGTGGCGTGGGCATGGGCTACAGCCTCCACGCCGGCCAGGTCATCGTCGCCGACGGCACCGAGGCCGCCGCCCGGCGCCTGGAGCGGGTGCTGACCACCGATCCCGGCATGGGCGTGGTCCGTCACGTCGACGCCGGCTACGACCGGGCCATTGAGGTCGCAAAACAGCGCGGCGTGCGGGTGCCCGGGGTCAGCGACTGAACTCCCTATTGAGCCCGGGCTCCCGACGGGTTGGTCGTCAGATAGCGCTCCAGGCAGCCCAGAAGCTGGTCCATATGGGTGATCAGTGATTGGAGCTCGTTGGTGTCCTCTTTATCGACCCAGTTGAGCTGGACCACAGTGGTCACCCCCGTGTCCAGGCTGGCCAGGGTGACCTGGGCGGCGTGGACGTGGCGAAGGTATTCCTCGGTGGACGTGGTCTGATAGCCGGCGGCCAGATGGGACGGAATGGCCAGGGCCTTGCGACGTAGATCGCCCAATAATTCAGGCGTGGCATCGTTGGCCAGCACGTTGGTCAGATGGTAGACCAACTCGACCAGATCGACGGCGCGATTCCAGACGGTGAGCCCCTGGTAGCCGCGAAAACTCATGGATTCCCCCTGCGCATTTCGGTGGTTCGGTTCAGATCGATACGGCGCAATATCAATGAAGATAAGCGGCGTTGCCGTTTTGGCAACGGCTTAGTGCGCTGCGCGCACGGGGTGGAGGGCCCTTCGGGCCCGGGATGGAGTGCGCTGCGCGCACGGGGTGGAGCGTGCTACGCTTCGCTAAGGCACGCGGGATGGAGGGCCTGGACTGCTGGCCCGGTAACTGCTTTGTCTGCGGATCACCGATTGAAAAGCCAAGGTGTCTATGGTTTGAATCAACGCGATAGGTAGTTAGCCGTAATTTGCAGTTTAGCAGTTCCCGCGCCAGCAGTTCAGGCGCTCCATCCCGGCGGCGCAGCCGCCTCCACCCCGCGCGCAACGCGCGCTCCACCCCAGCGCCGGAGGCGCTTTATGTTTGTGATTCGAGCAAAACAGGCGTTGACCATGCCCGCCGATAGTTCGGAGTTGTCGAGCTATGATGCTCAGGGCGATCTTCAGGGCCGTGACGATAAGTTGGTGGGGCTCGTGGAAGACGCGGCGATCGTGGTCGATGAAGAGGATGAGACCATTCGCTGGGTCGGCCCCTGGGACGAGCGCCCGGAGGGCGCGCGCGATCCCGAGGGCGGTGTATTGCATACCGACGTGGCCATGCCGGGGTGGATCGATTGTCATACCCATGCCGTCTTTGCTGGCGAGCGCTCCGACGAGTTTATGTGGCGAAATGCGGGGCGAGAATATGTGGAGATCTTGGAATCCGGCGGGGGGATTTTAAATACTGTCGATGCCCTGAGGCAGGCGTCGACGGCGGAGCTGCAGCTGCGGTTGATACAGCGGGTCTTCCAGTCTGTGCGCCAGGGGGTGACGACGCTGGAGGTCAAGAGCGGCTACGGGTTGACCACCACGGACGAGATCAAGAGCCTGCGGGCCGTCGCCGGGGCGCAAGAAGAGGTGCCCTGCGAATTGGTCCCCTGTTTTCTCGGGGCTCACGCCGTGCCACGCAATTTCGCCGATCGCCGCGAGGATTACGTCGACCTGGTCTGCCAGGAGATGATCCCCGCCGTGGCCGAGGCCGGGCTGGCCAATTATTGCGATGTCTTCTGTGATCGCGGGGCGTTTACAGCCGAGGAAGCGGAGCGGATTCTGGAGGTGGGAAAAGAGCATGATTTGATTCCCCGCATCCACGCCGACGAGATCACCGACGCCGGGGCCGCAGCCGTGGCCGCCCGGGTTGGAGCGGCCAGCGCCGACCACCTGGAGCATACCAACGACGAAGGGATCGCCGCCATGGCCCGGGCCGGTGTGGTTGGCGTGCTCATGCCGGCGGTTAACCTTTTCTTGGGGACCCTCGACGACCTGGCTCCGGCGAGAAAGCTGTTGAACGCCGATTGCGAGGTCGCTCTGGCCACGGACTTCAACCCGGGCAGCGCCATGACCCAGGACCTGGGAACAATTCTGACCCTGGGATGCACTCTCTATAAATTGACCCCTGGCGAGGCGCTGCGTTCGATCACGGCCGGGGCGGCAAAAGCGCTTCGCCGCGATGATATTGGCGGTCTGCGTGCCGGTGCCCGGGCCGATATCGCCTGCTTTGGCGTCCCCCACTACCGGTATATCCCTTATCATTTCGGCCAGTCCCACGCCGAGGCGGTCATCTATCGGGGCAACGTGGTATATTGGACCGAAGAGGCTGACGTGGAATCATAAATAGCACCGTGAGTGTTGAGTTGTGGGTCTTGGACTGCGCCCAGGGGACTCCTCGACAAGAAGTCACCAAGTTGGTCGTCGCAAAATAAGGAGAACGAGTATGCTCGAATTCTGGTGGGTTATCGCCGCAGCGATTGGATTGGTCGTCTTATTTCGAGTGCTCAGCCCGAGCCGCCTCAAGGCGGCGATGAACAAGGCTCGAAAGACCGGGGAGGTCGCCGGAATCGTGGCAGCCGTCGAAGAGGAGCCCGAGAAAAAGCACCCCAACCTGTGGGATCAGACCATCGGTACGTTGTGGCAGGAATACCATCGCGAGGCGGCATTGGCCCTGATGGTGGCCGCTGCCCTTCGAAGCGAGGCGCCGATCGTCCAATACTGGCTCAAGCGGGCCATGGAGGTGGAGCCTCAATTGGCGGAGGAGACGTTTAGCCAGGAGTTTTTGGCCGACCATTTCCGCCCCGACGTGGCCGCCCGTTGCGGGCGCACCGGGTGTTGCGGTTGATCCTTGTGCCGTTCAAGACCCACGACCCAGGACTCGAGACCAGAAGATTCCAAAGGATTCGATGCACCTCAGAATAAGAACTACCGATCGAGGTGGATCATGTCCCTCGTCCAAATTTAGGTTTGCGAATCGCTTCTGCTGTCGTAAAGTGCCGACAGAGTTTTCTAAAGAGTTGATAACATTGGGTTGTGCACAAGGGTTGCCCAGATGAGTTTGAAAATAGGTTGGCTAGCAAAAACCGTCGTGCTGGCGGCGTCGAGCGCGATGCTCTTCGTCGGATGCGGTGACGACGATCGTGAAGTGTTGGTCTTTAATGAATGCGGGGATGTCGGCGAGCTGAGCCTGGACGGCGAAGAGGCCGATCCTGGCGAGGCCTGCGGTCCCTGCGATCGAGGCATCGTCACCTGTGACGACAGCGCCGAGGGCGGGTTGCGTTGCCACGACCCGGAACCGGAGAATGCCTGCGGAGGCTGTGACGAGCTCGACGGCGCGCCGGGAGCTCAATGCGTCGACGGCGGCGATATGGGCCAATGGCAATGTGATGGTCAGGAAGCGGTCCAATGCCAGGTGACCTTTAGCAATGACTGTGGCGGAAACCAATCGTTGCCGGCGGCGCCGGGGGATGCCTGCGGCGACTGTGGCCTGGGCCATTATCAATGTGACGGCGGCAACGCCGTGATCTGTGCCGAAGATCCGGGCTGTCCGGAGATCACCAACGTCAACGCCACCCAGGGAAGCCGCAGCGACGGCGTGCGCGTGACCTGGCACGGAAGTGTCTGGGCCACGGGCTACCGGGTGTATCGAGACGGCGCCCAGATCGCCAACCTGGCGGCGGGAACTCTCTCCTATCTGGACACCGAGGCCGACGCCGCCGGCGCCCCCGAGGAAGTGGTGGTCACGGCGTCGACGGACCTGACTGACGGCATCGAGGTGACCTGGCATGCCGAAGCAGGTGACGCCCCGACCCACACCTACCAGGTGGAGATCATGTATCCCGAAGGAACGTCGGGACGCTCCGATGGAGCTGAGGGATACCGAGGCAGCGATGTCGAGGGCTTTGAATTGTCCATCAACCAGGGCGAATGGGTCGACCAGGGAACGGAGACCTCTCTATTTGTCGACGACGCCGATATGGCCACCGTCGACGGGGCGACGATCGATGTCACCGGAAGCGGCTGGGATTGGCTGGCCCTGGCCACCGAGGAGCCCACGATCATCGACGCCGACGAATACGATTTTGCCGTGCGCGCCACCACTGCCGGCGGCCAGCTCAGCGAGCCCGGCGAAGCCACCGGTCAGCGCGCCTATGGCGACGTTCACTACCAGTGGAGCGCCACCGCCGACGGGGTGAGCGAAGATCTCGATGATTGCGACGATAGCTTGACCTGCGTGGACGACAACTTCCCGGGAAGCATCGTTGAGAAAGAATATACCTTCACCGTCTTCGGCGAGGGTGTGGAGAGCGCATCCTTCGATCTCACGGCCAGTGTGGATCTCCTCGTCCTGGCCGCCGACGAGGGATACGCCGAATATGAAGTTGGCAGTACCGCGGAGTTCGTCGTGAGCATCACCGAGGCCGGCGGCGAGGCCGTGGCCCGCGAAGGCGTGGAGCTCGACTTCGAGATCTCCCATCCCGAGATCGTCGACGGCACCGTACCGGCCACGTTGGTCACCGATGAATATGGTGAGGCCAGCGTCGAGCTCACCTTCAACGACCAGGCCGAAGATGTGACCACCACCGTGACCGCCAACGATGACCCCCGCGTCAGCGATGAGAGCGTCTCTCACGGTCCCTTCGACGTCACGCCCCCTGCCGACGATGAGCCTGCCGAAGAGGAATAGGACGGCGGAGCCGATGACGATGAAGTTCGAGGAGAGTACGAGAAATCGTGCTCTCCTCTTATGTTTCTAGTTCCACGATCAAAGCCCCATAATCACCACCGCGGGTGATCTCCGGCACGTAGCCACAGATCATCTCCAACCCCGGCCCTTCTAGCCAGGCTAATACCGCCGGCTTTAAAACCGGCTCGCCCTCAGAGCGCAGGCCCCGACCGTGAATGATTCGAATGAAGGGGGTATTTTTTCGATAATGAGCGGCCGTAAACCGGGCCAATGAGACGATGGCGTCGTCTCGCTTGTCTCCCCGAATATGGAGCTCCGGGGCTGGGATGGATTTTGTGGCTCTCTTATAGCGCTGCAACAGCTCATATTGCGTCTGGTCCAGGGGCGGAACTTGATTTAATCCCGGGCCCTGCCGTGGAAGAAGGGGCGTACTCAGCTTGGCCGCGGCGTCGCGATGGCCATCCTGGTCGTCATCATCTTCCGGCGGTGAGCGTCGGATGCGGCCGTGGTGGTATTTATCCCGATCTTCCAGGGGCGTGACAGGGCCGACCATCTTCTCGAAAAACGCGGCGTCACGGACTCGGCCGACCTGTTCTCTCGCCTCATCTTCGCTGATCTGAGTGGGCTGCGATGAATTCTGATCGTTCGACGGTACCGGACTGTCCTCCGGGGGCGGCGGTTCGGGAAGAGACGCCCCGGCTTCACCGCGGAATTTGCCGTCGTAGAGCCTGGCCGGATCTATCTGGTCGACGGCGCGCAAGAAGAGCTCCTCGTCGCTCAGATGCTCCTCTTTAAGGGGAGCTTGTTCCCGGGGAGTTTCTTGCTGTGGTTTGTCCCCACTTTTTTCAGGTTTTCGACGAGGTGCGTCGGGGCCCTTGGGAAGATCGAGATCGAGCTTCGAGAGCTGATTGGCCAGGGGGTTGTCTTTCTTTTTGGAACTCATCTTCAGCAGACGTCGTCATCGTGGCGGCGAGAAGAACGGGCGATGGATCTTATAGAACAGCTTACGGTGGATAACCATTTCCCCGTTCCCTGCCTGCACCCCGCTGCGATCAGTCGTCTTCCTTGAGCTCTTCTGGAACTTCCACGTCTTCCGGGGAGTAGGAGAAGCCCACGCGCACCCTGCCGCTGCGATCGAAGTGGCTGGCGGGGAGAATAAAGGTCACTGAGTCAGCAGAATTGCGGGGACGCTCAAAAGCGGTGAAATCCTCGATGGATTCTCCGGGCTCGATGTCGACGCGGCCCCTTTGCTGCTCCTCGGGTTGGGCCGTCGACGGGAAGAGATAGCGTCGAAAGTCGACCTGCTGCGACTCCAGCACCGCCCCCTGGTCGCCCGACATATTTCGGTGCGCCGGGTCGAAGGTGATCGTCTCGTCCGAGTTGTTTTGAAGGCTGTAGCTGATCTTGAGGATCGGCTCCGCGGTATAGCCCTCTCCCTGAGAGGCGTCCTCGAGCTTGAGATAGACCTGCTCCACGTCGGTGATCGAGAAGACCACCCCGTCAAAGTCGATCTCATCGCCCACCTCGTAGAGGGTGGGACCCAGCGGGGGGGTGGGTTGATAATCGAAGCGAAGCATAACCGGCAGTTCGCCGCGGTGCATGGCCGGGGGGACGCTGAAGACCAGGTCGTTTTGGCCCTGCTGGGGGACTTGAAATAAGAAGAGATCGCTGACGCTGTCGTTGGGAGAAAGGGTCACCGATTCCTGTTGTTGATCCTCCCATCTGCCCCGGTGGAGCAGCACCCCTTCGATGGGCTCGGGCTTAAAGGTCTCCCAGTCGATCTCCGTGTCCTGTGGGGCCGGATAGAGCAGGGGCGTGGAGCGCTCGGAGAGCACCGACTCGCCATGGGTCGGATTATAGACCAGCTGATCTTCGCCCACATTGGTCACGGTCAATTCGATGGCCAGCACGGGCGCCGGGTATTCGATGACCTCCCCACCTTCACCGGTCAATTCCAGATAGCGAATATGGTAGTCGCCCAGCTCGAATTGTACGCCGCCGGCGGTCACCGGTTGGGCGCCGGAGTGAATCTCTGGAGTCTCCTCGCAGCCAGTCAGCGCGAAGACCAGAGCGGCCAGGCAGAAAATCAAAGAGGGGCTAAGGGTTCCCCGAACTTCGGGCATTGCGAAACCTATGGGTATGAGGACGCGGTATTTTGTGAACTTCGACAGAAACCTTGATTATCGATCGAACACTGCCGGAGGTTATCAGAGCGTTGATTAAGCGGTCAACATACGTGCGGTGCAGCGCAGATTTTGTTACCTTCTGATGCAACTGATTCAATGACAACCGGTGCCGAAATGCGAAACCGCAGTCGAGGATAAGCACTATGGGATGGATTGGCGAGCGATTTTGGAGAACGGCAGCGCTGGTGGCGGCAGTGACGGTCCTGATGGGCTGCGCCGAGGAATACGATCTGGAGCGGCCCCAATTCGAACGGGGGACCCTCGGTGAAGAGCTCTACGAAATCTGGCTCAAGGACACGGCCCGGGGAGCGACTTTACCCGACGAGCGCACGGCCTTGCTGGAGGCCCATCGCGAAGAATTTATCACCGCCGTCGATCGCGCCGTGCCGCCGGGCAAGGTCTACCAATTGGATCGCTTTCTGATCAATTTTTTGCCGGTCATCGAAGCCGGCTATTTCCCGGCGCTCACCCGCCGGGTTCCCGCCTTGGTCGAGGAAGCGCTGGCCGACCAGGCGCTGATGGATAGCCTGGCGGACCCGCCTCAATATGGGGCCGTCGATTTTGTGACCCATCGACAAAAGGGGCGAGCCCTGGAGGAAGCGACGGCCTACCAGGATCTGCCCGCTCTGTTGGGACATCTGGGAGAGGTGGCCATCGCTCACGACGGGCTCGACGGGGAAGGTCAGCGCGATCTGGAGGTGCCCTCTTCCTACGCCGATTTATTGCGGGCATTGGCCGATGCTGCCCAGAAAGAGCCCAAAGAGCAATCGAGCGATCGCCTGGCCGTGGCGCTTCGCGATCTATTCATCGTTGCCGATAATCGATTTCGCATCGAGCCCGATCCGCGCAGAAGTTATGTGGCTCTCTTCGACGACCGGGGACTTCCCAAGTTGCGCCTCGACGACACCGATCAGGTGCGCCCGCCTTTCGTCGACAATGACGGCGACGGGCTGGCCGACGTCGACGGCGACGGCAAGTTTATCCTCGACGACGGCCAGCGGGTGTCCCTTCCGCCGCTGGCAGCGGATCCCATCGATCATCCCGCCTTTTCCCGCGACATCTACGGACGTGTGGAGACCAGCCCCGGTCAATACGTCTTTGAATACCTCGACTTAAGCGATACGGCCATTCCCTATCTGGTGCGCATGACCGGTGAGTTGGCCAGGGAAGGGGCGTTTTATCATTTCTCGGCGGCCAGCCGTGATATGTTGGGACCGCCGGTGCCGCGCCAGGACGCGCGGGGGGCCTATCTGGGCTACCCCGACGACCACCCGCTGGTCGATATCGTCGACGCCGTGGTCAGCGGATTGGCTCATAGTGAATTGCCGGAGGTCATGGAGCTGACGGCCCGCTATATCAGCCGCAGCATCGACGAGTTGGCCTACCTCTCTCATGTGGTCGGCGAGACGGCGGACACCGTCGTCGATCAGCCCGGCGCCGATATCTATTCCAATCAGACTCTGCTCTTCGACGTGCTCGATATTCTGCGCGAGATCGCCGCCGATCCTCAGTTGTGGGCGGACGTCATGGAGGCTCTTCGCGATCCCATCCTCGACCGCAGCGGTGAGGCCATGGGCACCTTGTTGCGGTACCGCGACGCCGTCTCCGTGCCCGAAGCCGACGGGCCCTACGACCAATGCTTCCAAAATTGCCGAGACGATCACCAGATCGGCACCGATCAGCGATTCGACTGTATCCGAAGCTGTCCCATGGATGAGCTCTTCGTCGACGAGATGGATTTCTCGGCTCCCGAATCGAAGAGCAATCGCAGCCGGTTTCAGAGGTTGTTCCACCTGTTGCGTGATACGGCGGGCGTAGAATACGTGCTGGAATTGGAGGAGTTGGAGCAGCCCTGGCTGGAGCTGGATGCCGACACCTTTCCCCCGATCGTATCTCTTCCCGGGGCGGCCGAGGCCTTTGTGCGAAGCGTGGCCGGCAAGTTGCACATCTCGGACTATATCTCCAGTGAGTTCACCGACGGTGCATTGGGGTCGCTTATCGAGCTGCTGGAGAGCATCACCGGCGGCGCCGTCGACGATAGCTCGGTGGCACAGGTGCTCAGCGTGGCCAGCGAGCTCTTCGGCGCCCGACTCGATCCGGAGCCCACGCCGGACCAGATCACCCGTCTGTTCAACCAACCCGATCTGAGAGCCGATTTTCCCGAAGAGGGGGTAATCATCGATGTCTCCAACCCGGTGTGCAAAGATGGATTCGTCATGGCCGAGCACCACGCCGACGGGCTTTACGCCGCCGAGGCCAGCGGTCTTATCGACGTCCTCCATCCCTTGACTGTCGCCTTTGCTCGACACGATCGAGAAGAATTGCTCACCCAATTATTTATGGTGATCCACGATCATTATTCGAGCCGCGACGATCTCTATCGCGACGTCCATGGAGAGCTGTCGCCGATGAAAGCATCGAACCTGGTCAGCGTGGAGCCGGCGCTGCTCCAGATCTTCGATGAGGGAGAGATCTTCAGGGCCCTTCGTCATATGGCGATGTCCACGGAGAACCTGAGCGACGACGAGGGGGTGTCCATCGACGAGCGCCTTCGCCAGCTGGTCTATCAATGGGTGAGAAATGACGAGGGATACCAGCCGTTGACCGAGCCCTACATCATCGAACTCAACGACGGTCGACAGCTCGACCAGCTCAGCCGCATGGAGGTCATCTTCGACCGATTCGCCGCCATGGTCGACCGGGTTGAGGACGACCAGCAGATCATCGATCATATGACCAGCGCCGTGGAGGCTTTTTTCGAAGTGGTCCTGGCCGCCGATGAGACTCCCGACGGAGACCACGTCTTTCGAGAGGAGGGAGTGGTGGCCCTGACCGTCCACAGCCTTCGCTATATGGCGCAGCGCGCTCGGGAGATGGACGAACGTGGCGAGCTCGATCCCTGGCTGATGGAGGACGTCCCGGCGGCGATGAAGGACTTCTATTCGTCTCGCGGGTTTTACGCCTTCGTCGATCTCGTCGACGCTCTGCACGCCGACGAGGAGGGCCGACGAATGCTCATGGAATTCCCCGGCCATTTCGCCGAGACCGGAATTCGCGCCGACCGATTGGGATTGGCCATCTACGCCATGATCGTCCAGCTCTTCGATATGGAAGCTCTGATGCCGGCCGGTCGCTTCCTGATCGGTGCCCTCGACCCCGACGGGGAAGCTCCCGACTTCGGGCCCCATCGAGATCTCCCAAACGGCACCCTCATCGCCCATCTGCTGGCCAATATCCCCCAGGTCGACTCTCAGGGCTGGGGGATGGATATCCTGGCCCGCGGTGCTCGCCCCGGGGAGGTCGATCCCTCCTCCTGGCCGGTGCTCGCGGATCTACTTATCCGCTATTTTAGCCCCACGCCCACAGCTGACGGGCCGCTCACAAGGCAGGCCCGGGAGGCCGCGCTGCGTGGCATCGCCCAGTGGATCGCCGACGATCGTCACGGGCTGGAGCGCTTCTACGAGCTCGTCGAGAGGCGGGGCAATATGGAATTAGAGGCCTGGCGCTGAGCCGATGGGAGCATCGAGGTTGAGCGGCCTCGATTGGGTATCAATATGCTAGAATTCGACGGCCGGGGCGGGGGCGGTGGCCTGTTGATGGCAGATCTTGATCTGCTCCATCAGGTTGTCCACGGCCTGATCGTCGTCGCAGAAATTGACCTGTGAGGTGTCCACCTCAATAAGCGGCGTGTCGTCGTAGTGGGAAAAGAAGTTGTGGTACAGACGACGGAGGCGGGCAATATAGTCGGGATCGATATCCTTTTCGTAGGATCGACCCCGCTTTTTGATGCGCGATAGCAGAATATCGAGCGGGGCGTGGAGGTGGACCACTACATCCGGCTTGGGCACCTGGGTGGTCAGGATGGTGTACATCCGATCGTAGAGGTTGAGCTCGTGGTCCGACAGGGTCAGGCTGGCAAAGAGCCTGCATTTGACGAAGAGGTAATCGCTCACCGACATGCGGCCGAAGAGATCGGTCTGGGCAAATTCTTCTTGCTGGCGATAGCGGCTGAGCAAAAAGAACATCTCCGTTTGAAAGGCGAAGCGATCCCGATCTTCGTAGAATTTTGCCAGGAAGGGATTCTCTTCGAAGATCTCGAGCACCGTATTGGCGTTAAACCGGTTGGCGAAGCGGTTGACCAGTGTGGTCTTGCCCACGCCGATCGGGCCTTCGATGACGATATAACGGGGCGATTCGGTGGCGTGTGGAGGCTTCATTCGCGTCCGAGTAAGCGGCGGGTAAGGCGGGAAATACCGGGGGTCAGCCGAAGGCTATCGCGACCGGTCTCGACGGTCAACAGGCGCGCTACGCTGCGCGCTACCAGTCGTAGCGCAGGGCCAGTCCGCCTAAATATCCGAAGTGATCGTAGGTGCCGTTGCCGACGATGAGGGTATATTCGTCGTCCGGGTCGGAGGGGTTTATCTGGCGCACCTCGGAGTTGGTGATCTCTTTGGAGGGCATGACGATCGCCCCGGCCATGGCGTCCACCGACCAGGCCCCGAAGTGGTAGCTGGCTCCCGCCGAAAATTGATGTTTGTCCGGGTCCAGGGCAAAGACGCTATAATTTTCGTCGGGTACGGCGCCGCGCTCGAAGACGTAGCCGCCACGAAGGTCGAGGGTGTCCATGACGGTGAACTCCCCGCCAAGGTGGATCGAGAAGGTGTTGCGGAAATTCTGGGGCACGGCGAAGGCCTCCACGGGCAGCGAGCCTACGCCGGGAAGGCCTGTGACCTCCACGTCGTCGGGGGTGATGATCACCTCGTCGACGATGGACCAATGTTGGTAGACCAGGGCCGCTTCCACGTCGAAACGGTTGCCCACATAGCGAAGGCCGCCGCGAATATAGAAGGGAAAGGGGATGGCCACGTCGACTTCGTCGCCCGAGGTCTGGGCGTTGTCAAAGCTCGGGTGGTCGGGCCAGCGGGTTTGCAAGGTAGCGCTTCGGTCGCGCATCAGATGGGGCATCTGAATCGACAGTCCGCCCAGGAGGCGATCGTTGATGTGGTACAGGGCCCCCAGATTGGCGGTGGGGGTAAAAAAGCTGCTCATCTCGAAGAGGGACATGATGTCCAGATCTTCGTCTTCCGGATCGCCGAACATGCCCGAATAGGCCGAGCCTCGGGAGTAGATCTGAAAGGTGCCCATGAAATTCTGGAGGCCGGCGCCGATGGCCAATTCCTCGGTGAGCTGCCAGCTGATGGCGCCGTGGAGGTAGCCCATCGCCGAGTCCGTGTTGTCGATGAGCACATAGCGCTGAGGCCCCTCTTCGGGATAGCGGGCGCCCGCCGCATAGTGGGTATAGGCGCCGGCAGCCCAGCTAATATCGGGGTGGGGTGTAGGGCCGCCGATCAAAATGGTGGGAATGGTATTGGGCGGTGCTGCGTTGGCAACGCTATCGTAAGTTCGGGTCGATCCGTCGTCCATCTGGCGCGGCACCCGTTGGTGCGATACATGAACGTGGACCGCCGCCAGATCGACGGTCAACTGGAGGTTCTCCAGGTGGGTCAGCCCCGCCGGGTTATGCCATAGAGCGTCCAGATCGGCACGATGGGGCGCAAAGCTGGCGCCGCCGCGGGCCGTGGACTCCACCCCGCGGGTGGGAAGAAAAAAACCGGCCGCCACCGCCGGCGCAGACCATCCCAGGACCAGACCGCCGAGTAAACAGGCCGCTGCCCGGATATGATATTTCTTGAATAATGAGCGAACTGATCTCATGGTAACCCGCCAGACATCGGAACCGACGAGGATAAGGTATCGCCTCGTCGATCTCCGGACAAGCTCCCAGATTCCGGGTTGATGGGTAACCATAAGTTTAAGCAGGCGATATAATCCATGGTGTATGATGTAATAAAGAAGGTGTCGCCCGCCATCGCCCCTGTGCTGGCATTGGTTCTGCTCATCATGCCCACCGACGTTGTGGGAGAGGAATTGGTGACCCTCGATGAGGTGCGCCAGGCCATCCCGGAGCGTCACGAAACGCAGGAGATCACGGAGCTCCAGATCCGTCAGAGCCGGGCCATGCAGCGGCAGGCCCTGGCGGCGCTGCTGCCCCAGCTCAACGCCTCGGCCAACGTGACCCGTCATGGTGGTGAGGAGGTTGAGATCGGTGGTCAGACATTTCGTGAGCGCTACGATTGGAGCGTGGGGTCCGTGGCTTCTATCGCCCTCTTCGACGGCCCTGCTTATTTCGAGTATTGGCGTTCAGAGGCCATGGTCGAGTTCACCGAGCAATCGGCGATGTGGCAGCGCAAGATGCTTTTGCTCGAGGGAGAGGTCGCTTTTTTTACCCTCGCCTCGGCCCAGCGAGAGGTGGAGATCGCTGAGAGCGCCATCGAGCAGAGTCGCCAATATGTGGAGCAGGCCGAGGCCCTGGTGGAAGCGGGCCTGGCGGTGACCGTCGATATCAGCCGAGCGCGCACGCAGGTTCTGGAGGCCGAGCAGACAAGGCTGGAGGCCGAGGCTGCTCTGGGCGACGCCGCCGATGCGCTGGCTACTTTGTTGGGCCGAGAGGCCGCCGGCCAGCTTCGCGCTGATTTCGATCCCGCCCAGGTGGAGGTCGAATTTCCCGACGAAGCTATGGCCGTCGACGTCACCCGTGCTGATTTTGCGGGCCGGGTCTCTCAGATCGAGGCCGCCGAATTGGGGCGCCGCGGCATCTGGTGGAGCCTGGCTCCGCGACTGGAGTTGCGCCTCAACAACACCTGGGGCCAGACCACTGATTTTAATCCCGAGCGCCATAATTGGTCGCTCACCCTGGCGGCGACCTGGAATCTCTATGACGGCGGCGCCCGCTATGCCCGGGCCGACGCCGCCCAGGCCGAAGTGCGACAATTGGAGCTTGAATTACAGCGCGATCTGCGCGACGCCGACGCCGAGTTGGTCTCGGCCCTGCGCCAGTGGCGTTCGACGGCGGCCCGAATCGAGGTGGCCACCCAGCAGGTCGAATTGGCACAAGAGGTCTACGAGCAGACCATGGCCCGTTTTGAGTCGGGGCTGGCCACCAGCATCGAGGTCAGCGACGCCACCCAGGAACTTCTCAACGCCGAGCTTCGGCTCAATCAGATCCGCCTGCAGGCACGGCTGGCCGAGGTGCGCTATCGCTACCTCGAGATAGATGATGAGTAGGGAGCTGGCGCTGTGGGTTAATGAAATAGGAATGTCGATCCCTGAGGTTACCTTCGGTGGATCACAGAGTTTCGGATGACGGCAAAATTATGAAACGATTCTTTCTGAAGACCATAGCCATGGTGGCCATGCTCGCCATGGTGGCAGCCTGCGACGACGATGAGGGCGGAGGTCGTCCCGGAGGTCCGCCGGGTGGTATGGGCGGAGGCAGCGAAGTGGAGGTCTCGGTGGAGACCGTCGATGCCGAGCGGGGACATTTTCGAGTCACCGGTGATTTCGCCGGCGAATTTCGCTCCGAGGGGATGACCGAATTATCGGCGGAGGTCCAGGGACGGGTCACGGAATTGTCGGCTCATCTAGGCGACACCGTCCACGAGGGACAGGTGCTGGCGCGCATCGACGACAGCAGACTTCGCCAGACGGTGCGCGAGTTGCAGGCCACGGTCACCGTCTCGCAGGCCAGTTTGGTCGAAGCTCAGGTCGAACTTCGAAATCTGGAGTCCGAGCTTCAGCGAAAGCAGCCCCTCCTGGCTCGCCAGGCGATCACGGAACGAGAGATCGAGGAGCTGGAGAGCCGAATCCGCGGCGCCGAACAGCGAGTGGCCGTCGCCCAGGCCAGCATCGAGCAGAACCAGGCCCGTCTGGCCTCAGCACGAGAAGACTTGCGAAATACTGAGATTCGCGCCCCCTTCGACGGCAAGATCGGCGCCCGCTACGTCGATCGAGGGGCCCACGTCAGCCCCGGCCAGGCGCTGTTTCACCTGGTCGACGACGGCGATCTCTACGTGACGGTCAACGTCTCGGAGCGCCAGGCCCCGCGGGTGCACCTGGACACGCCGGTCACGGTCCGCGTCGGCGCCGTGGGCAGCGAGCCCATGCCGGGGCGAATTCATCGAATCTCGCCGTCCCTCGATCCGGCGACGCGCACCCTGAGGGTCGACGTAATTGTCGACGAAGACGAAGTGGAGGTAGCCCTTCGACCGGGGATGTATGCCCGGCTTCGCCTGGAGCTCGGCGAGCGCGACGACGCCCTCCACATCAGTAATCAGGCTATCTTGCGGGGCACCGATGGCGAGCCCTACGCCTGGACCGTCGTCGACGACCGCGCCGAACGGCGAAGCCTCACTCTGGGATTGGTCGGCCGCGATCGAAGCGAGATCGTCGATGGTCTAGCCGATGGCGAGCCCGTCGTCCTTCGGGGCCATGAAAAGCTCGAGGAGGGCACCAAGATCCGCGATCTCCGTGCCCGTGACGACCAGGCGTCCTCCGACGAGCAGGAGGACTCATGAGCCTGCCGAAGCTGGCCGTTGGCCGCCCGGTTATGACCACCATGGTCTTCGTGGGGGTCATGCTCCTGGGAGTGGTGTCCTTTTCGCGTCTCCAGGTCGATCTGTTGCCCGATATCGACTTCCCGTCGATTTCGGTCAACACCACCTATGACGGCGCCGGCCCAGAAGAGATCGAAACTCTGATCACCCGGCCCATCGAAGAGGCGTTGGGGACGGTGGAGGGCATCGATCGCATCGAGAGCTTTTCCACCGAGGGGAGAAGCCGGGTGGCCCTTCGCTTTGTCTGGGGTACCAACCTGGACTCGGCGATGAACGACGTGCGCTCCACCATCGAGCGCACCAAGGCCCAGCTGCCCGACGACGCCAACGATCCCGTGGTCTTTCGCTTCAATATGAGCAGCTTTCCCATCCTCCAGATCTCTCTATCTGGTGAGATGTCCGAACCCCAGCTTCGCCAATTGTCGGAGCAGCATCTCGAGCCCCGTCTGGAGCGGGTGGAGGGCGTGGCGGCCGTGACGGTTCGCGGTGGGTTGCGCCGACAATTCCAGGTGGTCATGGACACCGAAAGGCTGCGGGCCTTCGACCTGTCGCCAATGGAGGTCGTCGATGCATTGCGCCGGGAGAATCGCAACGTACCCGCCGGCCAGATCGAGAGCTTCGATCAGACTCTTCTGGTCCGAGTGTTGGGCGAGTCTCAGTCCGTTCGCGATCTGCAGTCCATCGTCGTCGGCACTCGAAGCGATGGCTCGGGCACCAACGTGCCGATCTATCTCCACGATGTGGCCGAGGTCCTCGACACCTTCGAGGACACCTCCAATATCGTACGCATCAATGGTGAGCCCGGCATTCGCCTGTCCGTGACCAACCAGTCGGGCACCAATACGGTGGAGGTCGCCGAAGCGGTGCGCGCCGAGATCGAACGCATCAACCGCGACTACGAAGGCCGTGCCGAGCTGACGGTGGTCACCGATGTCTCCGAATATATCGAGGACTCCATCGCCAACGTGCAGGGGGCGGTGTTGGCCGGGGCGATCCTGGCGATCTTCGTGTTGCTCTTCTTTTTGAGGAGCCTGCGCTCGACGATCATTATCGGCGTGGCGATTCCGATCTCGATCATCGGCATCTTCACCTTGATGTATTATTTCGGGATCACCTTAAACCTGGTCAGCTTCGGTGGCGTCGCCCTGGGGGTGGGCCTGCTGGTCGATAACGCGATCGTCATCCTGGAGAATATCTACCGCAAATTAGAGGAGGGTGAAGACCCCTCCTTTGCCGCCATTGAGGGATCCCGGGAGGTGGGCTCTGCCATCGTGGCGTCGACGACGACCACCCTGGTGGTCTTCGTCCCGGTCATCTTTTTGACCGGCTTTGCAGCGATCTTCTTCGGGCAGATGGCATTTGTGGTCAGCTTCGCGCTCCTCTGCTCGTTGGCGGTGGCGTTGACCCTCATTCCCATGCTGGCCTCTCGGTTTTTGGATGCTCAGGCCATCGCCGACAAAGGTGAAGAGGGCACGATCGGGCGGTTTTTGGATGCCCTGGAGAAGACCTACGGAAACCTCGTCGACTGGTGTCTGGATCATCCGGTGATCACCCTGGGAGTGACGGCCTTGATGTTGGTCGGCGCTCTGTCGCTGGCTCCTCAACTGGGCACCGAATTATTGCCTGAAGACGACCAGGGCGAGGTCCGTGTCAACCTGAGCATGCCCGAGGGCACCCGCATTGAGCGCACGGAGCAGGCGGTTCAGCAATTAGAGGCCATCATCCCCGAGCAGGTTCCCGAAATAGAGGTCATGCAGACCGTGGTGGGAACCCCCGGATTCTGGTCCACTTCCGGCTCTGAGTCGGCGAGTATGACCATCCAACTGGTGCCGGAGAACCAGCGCGATCGCTCCAGCGAGGAGGTCGCCGCCGCGCTGTCGCCTCATCTACAAAATGTGGTGCCCGGCGCCGATGTCTTCGTGCGCGCCGGTGGCGGATTGTGGATCTTGCGCGTCCTCCAGGGCGGTGGCGAGCGCCTGGAGGTTCAGGTCCGGGGCTATGATATGGAAGAGGGGTCCCGTCTGGCCGACGAGGTCCAGGAGATCATGGAATCTCTCGACGGTGTCATGCGCGCCAATACGAGCGTCGAGATGGGCGGCCAGGAATTGCATATCGTCCCCGATCGGGAAAAGTTGGGATCCATGGGCATCGCCCCGTCGGTGGTGGCCAATCAGATCCAGACCTATATTCAGGGCACGCGCGCCACGGTCTTGCGCGCCGACGGCGAGGAATACGACGTCATCGTGCGCCTGCCCCGCCAGGAGCGACTGGGCATCGAGCAATTGCTCGACCTGCCGGTGGTCATCCCCGGCGTGGGCACCACCATGCTCGGCGACGTGGCCACCGTGGAGCAGCGCGAGGGGCCGCTGACCATCGAACGCGAAAACCAGAGTCGGGTCATCAACGTCCGTGGATTTTTGTCCGGTGAACGGGCGCTGGGAGAGATCACCCGCGAGCTGCGCGCCGAGATCGCCCAGATGGAGGTCTCCGACGAATTTAGCATCCTCGTGCGCGGCGAAACGGAAGAACAAGAGGAGACCTTCGGCGGTCTTCTCATCGGCATTATTCTGGCCTGTATGCTGGTCTATATGGTCATGGCCAGCCAATTCGAGAGTTTTTTACAGCCCCTTTATATCATGCTGTCCATTCCCGTGGCCGCCATCGGCGTGATCCTCATGCTCCTGGTCACGGGGACCACCTTCAATATTCAATCCTTCATGGGCTGCATCGTCCTTACGGGGATCGTGGTCAATAACGCCATCGTATTGGTGGACTATATCAACCTCATGCGTGTGGAGCATGGCATGAAGGTCATCGACGCCGTGGCCACAAGCGCCCGCCGTCGCCTGCGGCCGATCTTGATGACCACCGCCACCACCATGCTCGCCTTGAGTCCTGTGGCGCTGGGGCTCGGTGAGGGGGGCGACACCCAGGCACCGCTGGCCCGGGCGGTCATTGGCGGCCTCTTTGTCTCCGGTGCGATCTCGCTGGTGATCATCCCCGTCATCTACAACTCCGTGGAGGGATGGCGAGAAAAGCGGGCCCTGGCTGCAGATCTCGATTCGGAGTCCTCCTCGGAGGAGCCCGAAAAGAGCTCTTGAGAGGCAGCGGCTGACGATCTTGATCGTTCTTCACGGTCAAATTGAAGAAACGGGGGGGCTGTGGTAACTATGGAAGTTGGTATCTCCATACGTGCTCCCGGTGTGCCGGGAAGACGAGGCGGGTCAGGGACGAAACGCACTGTTGAAAAAATTCACCGCCTCTGCTGTAGACCCAATACGGAGAGCCCATGGACGTCGGGTCTATTCTATGTTTTACCCTTAAATGCCTGGCATTTTGATCGGGCAGTAGACATAGGCGAAGAGATGCCCGAAACTGGTGAGCCCACAGTTGCTGGAAGGACGCGTGCATGTACAAGCTCCTGATCGAAGATGATGAGGGTGGTAAAACGGCGGTATCCCTCATTCGTGACGAGATAACGATCGGGCGGAAAGAGGGCAATACCATCCGCCTGACCGACCGCAACGTCTCCCGTCGCCATGGTCGTATCGTTCGTGAAGATGACAAAGTCTTCATCGAAGACGTGGCGGCTCGCTACGGCATCAAGAAAAATGGCAAACGCATCGACGAGCGCGCTGAGCTCCAGGAGGGCGACGTCGTCCTCATCGGCGATTATCGGCTCACTCTGCGCGCTGAGACCAAGGGCAAGAAAAAGGGGGCCGATGCAAAGTCCTCCAAGAAGGGATTGCCCAAACCGAAGTCGGCGCCCAGGCTGGACGATGATTTCAGCGACAATCAGCGTGAGACCACCCAGATCGTCCAGGCCATGCCCGCCAAGCTGGTGGTAGTCTCCAGCAATTTCGCCGGTGAGGAGTTCCCCCTCAGTCACCGGGAAATGGTCATCGGCCGCGGCGACGATTGCCATATTATCATCGATCACCGCTCGATCTCGCAAAAGCACGCCAAGATCGTGCGCGAGGACAATACGACCTACAAGATCGTCGATCTGAATAGCAAAAACGGGGTCAAGGTCAGCGGCGATTCCTACCGAGCCACCCACCTCAAGCGGGGCGACGTCGTAGAGTTGGGACACGTGAAATTCCGATTCGTCGAGCCCGGCGAAAATTACGTCTTCCAGCCCCAGAGCCAGTCTCCCGATGCCACGATGAGCATGGCCATCCCCGAGGCGCCCAAAAGCGGTGGCATGGACACCCAGAAGATGGGGCTCCTCCTCGGCGCCGTGGTCGCCGTGGTCGTCGTGGTGGGGGTGGGCATCATGATTCTGTCCGGCGATGACACAGAAGAGGTCAACACTGGCCAGACCGAGGTGGTCGCCGTCGACGACGAGCCCATTGAGATCGACACCGGCTCCGATCTGGACGAGACCATTGAAGAGGCGCGGGCCCGCATTGAAGACGGCCAACTGCAGCGAACCATCGGCTGGCTCGAAGGGATCCTGGATGCCCGAGACGATATATCGGCCGCCCAAGAGGACGAAATCCAAGATCTGTTGAGGACGGCTCAAAACGAGATCCCCTTCCAGCGCACCTACGAAGACGCCCTGTCCGAGTTGGGAAGCGGAGATGTTCTGGCGGCCCTCGACGAGGCCTCGGCCATCCCGCCCCACTCCTTATTTCATCAGCGAATGCGCGATGACGGCACCCTGGACCAGATCTTCGATGCCCTTCTGGAGCTGGGCTATAGCGCTCTCGACGAGGAGCGGTTTGATGAGGCACGGGAGTTGGCTGACGAGATCTTGATGGTCGATGGTGATTACGGTCCGGCCACCGATCTGTTGGTCGATATCGACGACGCCGAAGAGCAGATCGCCATCGCCCGCGCCGAGCGACAAGAGCGGCGCGAGGCAGCCGTGGCCGTGCGCGGCGACTCCTCCGACCCGGGCAATCGGCGGCCCACTCCTACTCCCACTCCGTCACCGAGCCTGACTGCTGAAGAAGCGGCTGAAAAATATCGACAGGCGGGACGAGAATTTGCCGGCGGCAACCCCCGAGAGGCGATCAATATCTGCGGCCAAGCGCTGCGCGCAGGGCATACCCCCTGTCATCGGATCATGGGGCTGGCCTACACCCGTCTAGACGATACGGTCAACGCCTGCAGCCACTTCTCTCAATATCTGGCGACCAATCCCAGCAATCCCGGCCCCGTCCAAAATCAGATGGACAACCTGGGTTGTGATTGAGCGCGGTTTTCATGGGGTAGAGCACCGGGCAGCGGCGGGGTCGAAATGTTCGGCCTGGTCGCTATGTTTTTAGATCAGCTCCCCTGTGCGACGACAAATCAGTTACTTCGGAGGTACTCCTATCGCACGCGACATTCACGGTGATCTGAGCGGCCTGAAGAGCAGCCAGCGCCGGGCCCTGGAAAAATTATATCGCCGTAAACTCGACGGCTTCGACGCGGTCACTCAGGAATTTGCCACCCATATGACCGCCATCTCCGGCGAGCTCAACCGGGTGGTCGCCGTGTTGGCCGACCGCCAGGGAAAGATCATGCATGTCATGGTCGGTGACGATCGCCGGGTCTATCTACCCGACATTGGCCGACAACGTGGTGGGCAGAGTCGCTTTCGCGGCATCCGTCTGATCCGCACCTATCTAAAGGGCGACGGACGGGACGTGGAGTTGACCCGCGACGACCTGACGGACCTGTCGAAATTGCAGCTCGACCTGGTGGTGTCCATCGGCGTCGACGGCGATCACTATCCCGGACAGGTGGCCTATGCCTATCTGATCCCGGAAAATCCAGAAAACCAGATGTGGCAGATCGAAAAGGCCCCCAACCCGGCCGAGATCGATCTGAGCTTTACCTATTTCATCAATGAGCTGGAGAGCGAATTTCAGCGCAAGGCCGCTGAGGTGGTCACCACCGGTGGCAAGCCGGCGCTGCTGGCCTACGTCTCCACCTATGAGGGGCGAGACGAAGAGGTGGAGATCGCGGAGATGCTCGAGTTGTGCCGCACCGCCGGCGTGGAGATCGTGGACACCATGGTCCAGCGCCGCACCCGGATGCATCCCAAATATGCCATGGGTAAGGGGAAGATCGAGGAGTTGACCCTTCGGGCGCTGCAGCTCGACGTGGATCTCATCGTCTTCGGCCAGGATCTGGAGCCTCGCCAGATGCGGGGCATCACGGACGAGACCGATCTGAAGGTGGTGGATCGCACCCAGCTCATCCTGGATATCTTCGCCCAGCGGGCCACCTCTCGAGACGGTAAGGTCCAGGTCGAGTTGGCGCAGTTAAAATACAACCTGCCCCGACTTCATCAACAGAATACGGGCATGAGCCGACTCGCTGGCGGGATCGGCGGACGAGGCCCTGGTGAGACCAAGCTCGAGATCAACCGGCGACGAGCCCGCGACCGCATTCGCTCCCTGGAAAAAGATATCGAGGAGCTGAGCAAGCAGCGTCAGATTCGACGAAAGCGCCGCTCCAATAACCGCATCCCCATCGTGAGCATCGTCGGTTATACCAACGCCGGAAAGTCCACTCTGCTCAACGCCTTGACCCATTCGGAGGTGCGCAGCGAGGACAAGCTCTT
>SLJM01000045.1 GCA_007135085.1 Myxococcales bacterium | reverse complement strand
GCCACACCCGCCGAATGGCTGAGCGTCAGGTTGGGAAGGATCAGCCCTCCCGGTCGGTTAAGATCGGCCAATATCTCAAGCGAGGGCTCGCCACTTTCGGCCTTGGTGACGGCGAAGTTCAGGGGAGTGATTTCGTCGCCGAAGAAGTCGCGCACATAGCGACTTCCCACGATTCTGGCGGCCACACGGGCGGCCAAAAACTCGGCGCGCCGATCCTGGCTTCGCAGTCGCTCATAGGCCCGAAACTCCTCGTCGGTGAGTAACTCCTCGACGCTCAAGCCTCGCTTCGCCATCCATTGACGGGCCTCCCATTGGCCGAGCCTCACGGTCATCAGGGTGAGCTCGCCGAAGGCCGAAAATCCCTGACCGTCGCGCAATTTCTGGTGGCCGATGAGCTCCACTTTTTCCATCCATTGCACCAACTGGCCATCTTCGTCGCGAATTTCTATGTCGAAGGCGATGGCATATTCCGAAGCGTCGTCGCGACGTCGGCAGCGAATGCTCAGCGACTCGCCAGCTACGGTGCGCCGCAGTTGAACGGTGCGGCCGATTCCAAGGGGCAGGTAGCTCAGGCCGTTTTCGACCATCCCCCACAGCCCGGCGGTCTGGAGCGCCATCTCCCGCACCAGGGGGTCTGTGGCGAAGCCGCCGCGTCGGGTGCCGTCCACCAGAGGAGCGCCGGGGACGCGGCCCTGGCCGACGACGAAATCGTCGCCGATGGCCGACACCTCCTGGAGCACCCGGAATGTGCCGGTGTGGAAGAAGCAGCGGTAGATCTCGTCGCGCTTCGGTCCGCGCCGAAGTGCGCCGGCGGGGTCGATGGCAAATCCGGCGGTCACGGCCCGGTCGCATTCGCCGCAGACCACGACGCTTCGGAAATGCTCCTTCTCCAGGCTCCGACCGGTCTTGCTCCTGCGATGGGAGCGCACCACCACTTCTACGCGGGTTCGTCCGTCACCGTTGGCGCCGACGTCGACCGCTTCTGCCGAGAGCCTTACGGGCTCGCCATTGTGGAGCTTAATCGCCCGCTCGAATTTGGCCTCTCGCACCTCGGCCATGGGCTTGCCGGTGAGGATCTGCGCCGCGTCGGCCATGAGCTCAAAGCCCATCACGCCGGGCAAAATCGCCGTTCCCTCATAGACGTGGTCGTCGATAAAGAGATCGTGCTCTGCGTCGAAGACACGCTCCACGACGATGCGGCCATCACCGCGCTCGACGACGGCGTCGACCAGGGCAAAATCGTCTGGCAAACTCGCCGCCGGCCCAACCTCTACGGGCTCCTCGACGAGCAATCCGCCGCCCATCTCGCCGAGTTCTCCGGCCACCAGGGCTTCGCCGACCAGGCCATTTTCCAGGGCGTCGCCGACCATGGGCGCCCCGATATGGGCGGGCAGAAACTCCACGCCCCGAGCTTCCAGGATGGTCTGCATCGAGCCGGCCACGGCCATTCCCACGCCGCCCCAGGCGGTCCAATCCACGGACAGCCCGCGAGTGTCGGTGGTGGCGTTGATATGGCCCACCAATTTGGAGAGGGTCTCGTTGGCGGCGCTATAATCGACCTGCCCTTCGTTTCCGAAGCGACCGGCCACGCTGGAGAAAGCCACGAAGAACGCCGGCCTGTCGCCGCGCACCTCGTTCCACAGATGTAAGCCGCCAAGCGCTTTACCGCGATAGACCCGGTCGAAGCCGGCCACGTCTTTGTCGCGCAAGAACTTGCTCTCCTCCACGCCGGCGCCGTGGATGACGCCCGTCACCGAGCCAAACCGACGGCGCACCTGCTCGAAGAGCCCACGCACGCTCTCTTCATCGGCGACGTCACAGGAGAAATACTCCACGTCGCTTCCGGCGCGTCGCATACGCTCCATATTGGTGGCGATCTTTCGCTGCGATTTCAGGCCCCACATGGCGTCGCGAATCATGACGGGCGTGACCCGGTCATGGCGGCTCTGGAGTTGTGCTTTGACCCGCTCTTTTTCGCGGTCCATATCGACCGACAGGGGGTCGTCGTGGGTCAACTCACTTCGTCCGACGAGCGCCAACGTGCAGCCGAAGCGCTTCGCCAGGTCGACGCAGACCTCGGCGGTGATTCCCTTGGCGCCGCCGGTGACGACGATCACGTCGTTTCTGGTCGGCGCAAAGCCGGCCTCGTCGTCGACGACATCCTCCAATTTTCGGAAAATCGGCTCGTAGCACAGGCCGTCGCTGATACCCACTTCGGGCCATCGGCTCTCGGCGAATCCGGCGCTCAGAATCTGCAGGCCCAGCTCGGGATAATGACCGTCCCGAGGGACATCGATGGTGCGCACCGAGGCCTCTTTCCACTCCTGAGCCAGGGCCTTGGTCAACCCGCCGACGGCCCCCGATTGAGGCGTTGGCGAGTCGCCGTCGCCGAAGCCCAGGCGTCCGCCTTGACCTGTGACGGTAATGAAGAATTGCTCGTCTCCCGGCTCGTCGTCGAATTGTTCGGCGAAGGCGCGGGCGATATGGAAGGTGCGCCGCGCCGACAGGTAGAGGTCGTCAGCCGTGGCGTTCTCACCGTCGAAGCCGAGCAGATTGATCACGCCGTCGACACCGCCAAATTGCTCCAATTGCCGACGCAGGTAGTCTTCGTCGAGGAGCTCTCCTGTTCCCGGTCTGAGGCTCAGCAAATTCGCCCCCACCCGCTTGACCGTGCCCTCCATAAGAGCGGTGATCGACGTCGGTCCGGCGATGACGGCGATATTTTTGCCGCCAAGTCGCTCGGACAATCCCTCGAGATCTGCCGTGGCCGCGTTGGAGGCGCGAACCGTCACGGGCTGGTATTCGAAGGGATTGGGCTCGGCCTGGGGCAGCGGCTCGGGCTGCTGCTCGGGGCGCACGCCACCTCCGGGAGGCCGGTCATCGGGCTGTCCCTGCCGAAGGCGAAGGACTCGATCCTCGACGGTCAACTCCGGACAGGAGAAACCGCTCACGTCTGACAACCACTGGCCGTAGGCCGCGGCGTCGAAGACCCTGTCTTCACCGCGGGCGCGGTGTCTAAATAGCGCCAGCGCAAGTTGGCTTCCGAAGCCGGCGGCCAGTCGAAGAGCGTAGTCCACCTGATAGTCGCCGCCCTGGCTCAGCCGCAGATCGCCCAGGTCGGGGTCGGGCTCTTTGAAGTTGGCGATCGGCGGCACCCGCTCATGCTGGAGCACTTTCATGGCCAGCACGTCTTCGATGCCGGCGCCCATGGCGTGTCCCGTAAAGCCCTTGGTATTGGCGATGACCACCTCATTGGCCTCGTCGCCGAAGGCGCTTCGAAGGGCGGCGATCTCGGCCGCCGCGCTTCCGCCGCGAGCCGGCGTATAAGTTTCATGCGAGATGAACACCGTTCGCTTTGCGAAATC
>SLJM01000485.1 GCA_007135085.1 Myxococcales bacterium | reverse complement strand
AGGAGAGGAAAATGTCGATGCTGATAAGAATAATAGCCGTGATGGTTCTGGTCATTCCCGCCTATCTGAGCGGCGGGTGTGTGGGGGAGATGGATGCAGACGGCGTGGATGGCGTCGACGAGGCCGACGTCGGGGTGGACGGGGAGGAGGTCGACGGCGGTGGCGGGGTTCGGTTGCCCCTGAGCGAGGTGGATTGGCTCTTCGGGGTGGGCAGGGAGATGCCCGATGTGGAGGTCGATGGCGACGAGGAGCTCCAGTTGGGTGAGGGGGAGCGGGAGGTCGAGCGCCAGACGCTATCCGCCGATGAGGTGGACCATTCGGTGCAGTTGGTGGTCGATAAAGATGCGCCGAGCCTGGAGATTCGTCAATTTCGGCGCCAGGAGGGAAGCGACGCCCATTATCTGGAGGTGACCTGTCACGACCCGCAAGAAACGCTGGACTGGCGTTGGATCGGGGGCAGCAGGATCAGCGAGCGCTGCGACGTCGATCTGACCACGGCGGTGCGGGCCGTCACGATCGAGCCTCGTGTCAGCTATCGGATCGCGCCCACGCCCAGGGGATTTCGAATCCTCGGCGATTTCGAGCGCGGCTCTTATGAGGTGAGCATCGCCGCCGGCCTTCGCACCGATCGAGGGGCGGTGCTCAAGGAGGAATACGAGGCGTCGATCACCATGCCCGCCCTGTCGCCGTCGCTGGCCTTTACGGCTGCCGGGCGCTACCTGCCGCGCTCGGCCTGGGAGGAGCTGACCATCGAGCATCGAAACGTGGACGAAATGGATCTGGAGGTGCGCCACATCCCTCAGCAGAACCTGCCCTTCTGGATTTCGGCCACCTCGGAGAGCGTGGACCAGCGCACATCCAATCAGGTGGCGGCCACAGAAGTTGCCCTTCGAAACGAGGAAGACCGGTCGTTGACCACGGTGATGTCCGTCTCCGAACTCCTCGGTGAGCCGGCGCCGGGGTTATATCAACTTCAGGTCACCTCGGGCAGCACCCGGGCGGTGAGCCGTCTGCAGGTCACGGATATCAACCTCATCGCCAAGCGACACGAGGCCCATCCCGATCGCAAGTGGGAGGATAATATCGATCTCTGGGCGGTCCATATGGAGAGCACTCAGCCAATGAGTGGCGTCAATATGCGGGCCATCAAGCCAAGCGGCGCCGTCATGGGTCGCTGCCGCACAAATCGCCAGGGCCATTGCCGTATCGAGCTTTCCGAAGACGAGACCGACCCGGCGCCGCCGATGGCGATCATCGCCGAAGAGGGCCGGGATCTGACCTATCTAAAATTCGATGAGGTGCGCACCGAGTCGGAGGTTCAGGTCATCGACGGCCCTGCCTATCTCGAAGATCGGACCTATCTGGCCACCCTCTACGGCGACCGCGATCTCTATCGCCCGGGCGACACCTTCCATCTGGTGGGCGCCCTTCGCGACGACGATTATAGCTCGGCCGGCGCCGATATCCCGGCGGAGGTAGTCGTCCGCGATCCCCAGCGCAAGATCGTGGTCGAGGAGACTCTGCGCACCGACGGGGCGGGGCTCATCGATCTGAGTTTTCCCATCAGCGAGGTGGCGCCCACGGGGCGATGGGAGGCGGAGCTGACGGTGGGTAAGCGCCGGCTCGAGACCTACTCCTTTCACGTCGAGGAGTTCGTGCCGGAGCGGCTGGAGGTGGCGGCGATGGCCACAAAGCCCCATTTTGTGGCCGATGAGGAGCCCACCTTCGAGGTGGAGGCCCGCTATCTCTTCGGCGCCAGCGCGGCCGGCAGCGCCGTGGAGATCGACTGTCGGCTCGTGCCCGTGGCCTCCAGAGCCGGCGAGGGCAATGATTATAGCTTCGGTCCCGCCGAGATCGACGAGGGCCGAAAGGTCATCGATCTTCCCACTCGAAACGGCGTCATCGGCGAAGACGATACGGTGGAGATGGCCTGTCCGAAGTCGGAGACCGGCCTGGACGGGCCGATGCGCGTGGAGGCCACGGTGGCCGTGGCCGAAGGGGGAAGCGGTCGCACCACCCGGGCGTCGGCCACCGCCGAGGTTCACCCCGGCCCCTTCGAGATCGGACTCAAGACCGACGTCGACGATCTGAGCGAGGGGGACACCTTCGTCGTCGAGGGCGTGCTCGTCGATCTGGACGGTGAATTTGCCGCCGGCGAAGAGGGCCAGGTTACCCTGGAGTTCTACAATGTGCGCCGCCATACCAACTGGAATTGGGATCGTCACACCCGTCGTTCTAGCATCACCTACAACTACGAGTTCACCCTGGAGCGCGTGGGCGACGTACAGGTCAAAGATGGTCGATTTGCCGTGGAGACCACAGCCGCCCATGTCCAATACGCCTACCTGGTGCGCGCCCGCTACGGCGATATGAGCACGGACTTGCGTATCGACCGACGAGGGCGAATGTGGTCGTGGAGCCGCAATCGCAATCAGGACGCCACGCCACGGGCCAGGCGACCGGGGAGGGTCGATATCGACGTACCCGACAGAGCCTATATCGGCCAGCCCACGACCATCGAATACGACGCGCCATTTGCCGGGCGAGCCCTGTTGACGGTGGAGACCGATCGGGTCGTCGACCAGCAATGGGTGGACGCCCAGGAGGGGGTCAACCAGTGGTCGGTCACCGTCGATGGCGAGGAGCCCAATGTCTATGCGTCGGTCATGATCGTTCGCGATCCGCGAGAGCAGATGCAAAATGCCTTCGCTCCGGAGCGGGCCTTTGGCAACGTCTCGCTCAACGTGGACAGCAGTCCCATTACGGCCGACGTGGAGCTGGTCACCCCCGAGGAGGTGCGGCCTGGCCAGAAATTGCGAATCCAGGTCTCGGCGGGTCATCTCGAAGGGCCGGCGCGGGCGACGATCGCCGCCGTCGACGAGGGCATCTTACAGCTCACCAATTACGCCACCCCTGATCCGGTGGCCGCTTTCTGGACGCCCCGCACGGCGGGGGTGGAGACCTTCGACACCATCGGCTGGGCCACTCAATTACCGCCCATGACGGCCACGTCGCGCACCGGCGGCGGGGCTTATGCCGAGGAGCCCCAGAATAGCGAGAGCCGGATCATGCCATTTCGGCCCGTGGCGCTGTGGTCGGGACCGGTGGAGATCGACGAGGGGGGGCGAGCCTTTGTGGAGTTTGACGTGCCCAATTATCGGGGCCGCTTGCGGGTGATGACCTCCGTATTCAGCGACCAAAAAGTGGGCTCTGCCCAGGCGGACGTGCTGGTCCGCGATCCGCTCACGGTGCAGACCACCTTCCCTCGCCATTTGACCGACGGTGACGAGGTGCGATTGCCCGTCTTTCTCGCAAACCTGACCGACGAGGACCGGCAGGTCAGGGTGACCATCGACGCCAGGGCCTACGATCTGCCCGGCTT
>SLJM01000336.1 GCA_007135085.1 Myxococcales bacterium | reverse complement strand
CCTGATCGACTTCATCTGGAATGACGCCGGCGATCTCCCCGAAGAGGCGGTGGCCCCCCCCCGATGGATGACCGAATTGCTCCACCAGGAATCTCCAGAAGCCCACCTGGCGGAGTTCTTTCGAAGCTCCGGAAGCTGGCCCTACTATATCGTCCAGACCAGCTATCCCCGGGCGTTCCTCAAGGGGCTGGAGAGCTTTCCCATGATCGGTCAAATTCCGGGTCCGATGACCAACTTCGACGGCGTCCGCTTCGCCGCCGCCTCCCTCAGGTGGGTGACCAACGACGCCTCCCCCTTAGGGGGCGACCTCCAGGGCCACCTGGTGGTCCGCTTTCACGACACCCCTGCCCTTCGACGGAATATCAACCGCATGGTCGGCACCATGCGCGATCTCACCACCGAGGGGCTTCAGCTCGACGAGGAGCGCCTCGGCGACGACCTCCTCTACACAGTTCAACTTGGCCAATTCGAATCCACCACCGAGACCGTTGAGCTCGACGCGGGCCATCTCGAATTTCAGGTCCGCACCACACAGCTCGAGCAGGCCCTGCGCAACACGCCGATGAGCCAACATCCTCAGATCGCCACCTTCCTCGACCTCCTGACCAACCTGGAGCGGGGAAAGCTCAACTACGAGCGCACCGACCAGGCAGTGCTGGGGGCCTTTTCCTTTGGCGACCAACCGTCTCCATCGGTGATCTTGCCATCCACCGATTTTGAACTCGCCGCCCCCGAAGTCGCCCCTTCCGGTTGTCTGGTGGCAGTGCGCCAACAATCGCACACCATCTTGAGAAATTTTGAGCGCCTTAACGCCGCTGAAGCCGACCCATTCATCGAGGACAACCTGGAGCCCCTGGAAGAAGCCGCCGCTGATTGCCAGGGCGCCCAGGCCGACAGGGCTCAGCGGATCTACGGCCACTGGCTGTTGGCCCTGGGCAATCAATTGGTCGTCTACGGCGACTATCAACGGGCGTCCCAGCTCTTTGAAGAATCCTGCCGCTTCGGCTCGAGCGCTGCCTGCGAGCAGCAAGATAGCCTGACCTCCCTGAGCGATAGCGTCGCACTCGCGGCAGTCGACGCCGCCCGATTCGAGGTCATCAAACCCGATAAATTCCTCCCCCGGCTGAGCCGGGAGGGCTTCTATGCCCTGCAATCCTCGCTCTTCTCAGCGACAACCCTTCGACTCCTCGCCATCGAAGACGACGAGGACTTCGGACATAAAGTGGCCGGGCCGATGCCCCCCGGTCTCGTCGAAACCACTCCGGGCCAGGGCCTGGGCGCCTTTTTGGTGTCCATCGACCCAGAGGTCTCGGCCCAGATGGCCCGGTCGATCCTCCAGGCCAATAGCTACCGCGATCACTGGGAGCTCCAGAACGCCCTATCTTCGACGGGCCTCTCCCTGGAGAGAGGACCCATCTGGGTGGGCTTCGCCGTCGACGACGGAGCTCAACATGATGCGGCAGAACGGGACGACCGGCGATTACCGGTGATCCTCATGCTCCCCCACGAACGGCTCCGGGAAATCCCCTCCCAGGAGGTGACGATCACCGTCGGCGACGACCCCTCCCAGATCGACGTCGACGGCCAGTCGGTGGAGCTCACCGATCTCGGCGCTCACCTCGACGGCCTGAGCTTTCGACGACCTCCGGCCTTCCTGGTCGCCATCGACGGCGACCTGACCTTTCAACAACTGGTCGATCTCCACACCGCCCTCGACGCCTGGTACGCCGACAATCACTCCGCACCCATGCCATTCGTGCTACCCTGAGGCAGGGTGACGGTGATCCCCTTCTCCTCTAACTTCTCGGCCAGCGGCTCCATGGCCCGCTCCTCACCATGGACCAGATAGGCCTCGTCGGCGCCGGTCTGCTCCACCCACTCCACCAGCTTGGCCTGACCGGCGTGGGCGGAGAACCCGCCGATGGTGTGGATCTGGGCTCCCACATTGATGGGCCGTCCGTGGATGCGCACCCTCTCTTCGCCGTCGACGATCTGGCGCCCCGTGGTGCCCTCGGCTTGATAGCCCACAAAGACCACGCTGCACTCCGGGCGACCCAGGTTGTGGCGCAAGTGGTCCAACACACGCCCGCCGGTGACCATCCCGCTTCCGGCGAGTATGACCGCGCCGGAGTCGATGGCGTTGATGACCATCGACTCCCGGGTGCTCCGCGTATATTCCAGCGCCCGAAACGCAAAGGGATCGTAGCTGCCACCGAATTTTGAGCGGGCCTCATCATTCAACAGATGGAGATGACGCCTGTAGATCCCGGTGGCGTTGATCGCCATGGGGCTGTCCAAAAAGATCCGAACTTTTTCGGGGATTCGCCCCGCCGACCAGGCGTCGTGCAGCGTATATAAGAGCTCCTGGGAGCGCTCCAGCGCAAAGGTAGGGATGATCACGTTGCCGTCGCGCTCGAAGGTGTCGCGAATCACCGCCTCCAGCTCGGCGATACTCTCCTTCTGGGAACGGTGATCCCGATCGCCGTAGGTGCTCTCGATCACCGCCAGATCGGCCTTCGGCCCCGGCGCCGGATCGCAGGCCAGAGGGCGCCCGTCGTCGCCGATATCGCCGGAGACCGCGATCCGCGTGGACTCTCCGTGACCGCTGAGATCAAAGAGCAACGACGCCGAGCCTAAGATATGCCCTGCATCCTGTGGCGTTAACTCAATTCCCCGTGCAAGGCTGCGCGTCTGCCCATATTGGAGATTGGCGTCCCACCGATCGATGGTCTCGAACATATCCTCTTCGTCGAAGAGAGGCTCCACCATCTCCGTCTCCCCCTGCTCTCGGCGACGCCGATTCTCCCGCCTGGCGTCGTGGGCCATGATCGACACCGAGTCAGCCAGGCTCAGCCGAGCCAACTCGTAGGTCGCTCGCGTCGACAAGATCTGCCCCTTAAATCCCTCGCGCACCAGCAGGGGCAGTCGACCGATATGATCCAGATGAGCGTGGGTGACCACCACGAAGTCGATGGACTCCGGATCGAAGGGAAAGGGGGGCTCATTTCGACGACTCGACCCCTTTCCCTGAAATACACCGCAATCGATCAACACACGGCTATCGCCATATTCGATGAGGTGACAGGACCCGGTCACCTCACGGGCTGCTCCAAAACTCTTCCACGAAAAAGACATCCTCACTCCACATCGCTCAGTTAATCACCACGGTGCTACTCACAATAGTCCTCATTGATAAACCACCGAAGCTCGTGGTGTTCAAATATTTCACACCAATCAGATTTGCCCTCGCTCGGTAGATTACTGTGCTTGTCCATGATCTCCATGACTCGATTGGCCAGCTCCCAGCGATCCTTGTAGGTCGAACCGGCCTGTAATTCCGAGGCCCAGTGAATGATCACATTGAAACCTCGATCCGTGGTGGGATACCAGGTCCCGCTCCCCGAAGACCCCTCGATTTTATGGCCGTGATAGATCTCCCACAGCGCCTGCCCGACCACACGACCCGCTCGATAGGGATCGTCGTCATAATCACTGCACTTATAATCGAAGACCGTCATATTATTGCTCTCCCGCGTATGAACACGGCCGATATTGCTATGCGAAAAATAGAGTTTCCGCGTGCTGTCCGGCTCATATCCCACATTGTAGAACCGATGCCAGAAGGCGTGGGGGGTCACCGTACCCAGAGCTCCCTCGTGGGTAAATTGCAACTCCACACCTGCGTCGCAGTCCAGGTCAGAGCTGACGTCGAAATACTCCCACAAAAAGAAGTGATTGAGCTCGTGGGCGATATTATTCGGATTATCAAAGCAATGGCCCGACTCACAGGCCGCGTTGTGAGTGCTGGAGCCGGAGCGATTGGCCAGGCGAATAACGTTGATACCCTGGCCCTTGCCGCCGACGGTGGTCATCGACAGATTCCTGCTATGACTCGATCCGCTCTGACAGGCGTTGGTCACGATGAGCACCCGGTCAAAATTGGCAGCATTGGAGGGCAATTTCCCCAATGCATCCAGCGCCGGCTTGAGCCACTGCGAATACCACCGGGCCCAATAATAGCTGTGGGTCTCATAGAAGGTCTGGGATGCCCCGGAGGGATAATATCGGTCAAAGTCGAGATTCGTGCGCCTCGTGGCGCGGATCTGGGAGCTTCCCGACTCCGTCCCGTAGGCCCCGGCACACCAGGTCGATGTCGGCGAGGTATTGGTGCAGCTCTGCTTGGGATTGCCCTCACAGCGATGATCGCTCATCACATAAAAGAAGTCGTGCTCCAGGGTGCGCGATCCACGGGTGTAGATATTGTCGGAGACCACCTGCCGGGGCTCAAATTGATCGCCCCCGGGAAAACGCCACCGATTGACCTTGGCCCTGGGATTCTGGCTGACCAGGTCCGTGATATTGAGCAATTCCCCCGACTCGGCATCCAATAACACACGGTAGTGCTCTTCGCCGTTCCATGTGACCATCTCCACATCCCACACGCGCTTTCGTCGTACGGGATCGATGCTCAGAGTCGGGCCGTTGACGGGCATCCACATCTCGTAATGTTCCCCCGTCTCTCGCTCCAGCGAAGAACGAGTCAGACTGGGAATATGGTGGGGATCGACGGCCTGATCGCTCAGCTCTGGAATCTCGAGTTTTTCCGGCGTTGCCAACATCCGGGAGACGCCGATGACATTCCAATTGACGTCAAAAGAGACCACCGTCTTGCCGTAGACCAGCGGCTCTTCGCCGGCATAAGCCTGAGTAAAGCTGGCCATTCGCCCGTAGGCACCGACGTGATAGTCGCTGAGGATCATCGACTCGGCGACGAATCGCTCGCCAACGTCGAAGACCTCTTCATATTGATCGAGAAAGCCCTGAAGGATGGGGGCCACGACCTCGCGCTGCTGAGCAATGAGCTCGTCTGTGGGCCGCTCCCATTCAACAAATTCCTTCGGTCGCTCCGCGGGCTCACTTCTAGAAAAGGTCTCCGGAACCTCATCGCTCTCCTCCGCTTCATCATCGTCACCTTCGCCGGGATCACCCACATCATCGACGGGCTCCTCTCCGACGAAGGGAACCTCCATCTCGGGCGTGGCGTCCAGATCACGGGCCCGCCGAGGCTGGTCGTCGGCATGGGTCAACTCCGGCAGCCCACGAGGGGGGCGGGCCTGGGTAGACAATTCGTGTTGCTCGAGCACCGGCAGGGCATAGTCGGGGATCTCTTCTTTGGGGCTGGTCGCGAAGTTATCGACATGACCGTTGAAATAGCTAAACGACGCATCTGGGTCTTGGTCCTGGAACCGCTCTACTGCCTCGACCACTTCCGGCAGTGGTTCCGGCTCATCGGCCCGAGGCGTATCTCCACCGGTGGGCTCTCGTCCATCGACCGGTGTCGCCGTGGTGCACACCTGCTCGCCATCGATCTCGGCACACTCCTGGCCGTCCTCACAATCATCGATGGTATCGCAGATATCGCGACATATCTTTTCCCCCTCCACTTCGACCAGAGCCTGTCCGTCGGGACATCTGACGATATCCTCATCGTCGACGCCATCTTCGGGATCCCCGCAACCACCGGAGACGACGATCATAATAAAGATCGACACGGCGACCAGCGTGGTCCGCCTCATCACGTCAGACCACCTGTCCTGAATCATCGAGTCATTCATATCTCTTCCCCAGATTAAATTAGCTATCAAACCGAGCGATTCGTTCGAAGTCCTTCAAACTGCTCTTATTTTTGCGCCCCCAAACAGCAATCCAGCCAATATCAGGGCCAGCCCCGGCGCCGTCCCCTCCGTGGTGCCACAGCCGCAGCCCGCCGCCGGTTCGCCATCTTCGGGCCGCCCTTCATCGTTGTCGTTCGTGGTCCCCGTATCTCCTTCTCCGGCGTCGGCCCCTGGATCGCCGACGTCATCTCCCCCCTCATCGGCACATTCCAGCTCAATTTCGACCCGATTGGTCTCCAAACGCCAGTCCTCACCGGGGAGACTGGCCGTCATATAGACCTCGTAGGTGCCCGGCTCGAGCTGAGTAGACGGCGCATCCAGGGACTCACATACCGTATAGAGCAGGTCCGTGCCCCGGCCCACCCAGCTCGCCCCCGGCGCCACTTCTCGAGCCAGCACTTGAGAGGGACGCCAACGCTGAGGCTCATCGCCACCGGCGGCGGTGACGAAGGTCTCGAATTGGAGCGCTCCCGCCCATGGCGAGGCTCCCTCGCTGAGTTCTACTTCCACCCGAGCGCCATAGAGCTGGGCCTCCACTGAACAGGCCGGACTAGACGCCACGGTGGCGCTCGTCATGCCCTGCTCGACCACCCTTAACTCGCCCAACTCTTGTGGTGATTCAGCACTCTCTGCGCTCGTGCTAAATCGCACACTCTCCGTAAATTCCTGAACCTCATAGCGAGGACAGGCGGTCTCCAATTGGTAGACCTGACCTTCTTCAAAGCCGTCGTCAGGTACGACCTGCCAGGGGAAATCGTCGAGCCCTTCAATGGTCACCGCCACTTCTTCAGCCTCCCCGTCGGGATCGCGAAGGAGGCGATAATGCTGTTCTTCGGGAGCGGGATAACTCGGCCCTTCGGCGCTGTCCGGCGCCCAGGGAATGGAGGCCAGATTGGGCGGCACCTCCTGGTCGTCGTCGACACCAAAATATCCCAGTCGCTCGCAATCCGGCGGGGGACAGGCAAAGACCGTTGCCGGAGTCAGCCACAACAGGACAAGAACCACGAAAACACACTTCATAAATTAACCCCAATCAAAATAATCAGCTCATAAGCCTGTTATAAAATCCCATTGTCGCCGCATTGCGTTGCATTGGCGCCGAAGGTAATCCTGAGATTTCGAATGTCAAATCGACTTGCTCAGTCCCAGACCGACCTCTACTCTCCATCCGGCCTGTATCGCCTGGCCGATTAGCCATCCTTTCGACCCGTAAGACGCCATGATCGAAAACGGAAAAGCCGGCTTTATCCTCACCGTCGTATCCCTTGTGGTCGTGGTCTTTAGCTTCGCCGCCACCGCCTGGCTCGACGTCTCCGACGACGTCATGACCATCGGCTTCGTCGCCATCGCCACCGCCGTGGCCGGCCATTTCTTCCTCGGCGGCGGCGAGTTTCGAAAGAAGATGATCGAGGAAAAGAGGAAGAAATAGGTGGTGGGTGGTGGGAACTGCAACGACACTGCTACTGCATTACGGCACGACTACTGCATTACGGCACTGCTACTGCTAAACTGCACGACTACTGCGAGTCTCTGGTAGAACTCTTCGCCACTGCCGGAGTAGATATTGACCAAGAGAGAAAAATGATGAACCGATCGACGACCACCGTCCTCCTCGCCACTGCCCTCTTTGTATTTACGGGTTGCCCGGCCGGCTCGATGGGTGAGATCACCAATGAGATCAGTGAGGACCTGAGCTTCGTCGACGACGAGCAGGTCCTCTTCTACAACTCCGGCGTCAACAACCAGGGCGTGGTCCGGATCAATATCGACGGCAGCGACGCCGTGGAATACGTGCCCGATTCGGTGCGCGTTCGCGACGTCACCGCCGACGCCTCCCTCTGGGCTCTCGGCGATCCGGACAACCAGCTCTATACGATCCAATCCCCGGGCGAAGAGCCGCGACGAGTTGAATTTTTCGACGGCCGCGTCAGCGAAGCCCAGATCTCTCCCGACGGCCAGACCATCGCCGTGACCCTCCACGCCGACTTCAGCCTGCCCCAGAGCCAACAGGCCGCCACCGTCGACGATACGGTCTACCTCGTCGACCCCGACACTCACGAAGTAGAAATTATCGACAATTGGACCGACCAATGGGTCCACTTCATATACTGGCTCGACGACGGCGAATCGCTCTACCTGGAATTGGAAAACCAGGAAAACTTCATCCTCGATCTCGACTCCAAAGAGCGCACCCGGGTCGACAGCCGCCCCGACCAGCTCGCCGAGAGAACCCGCAAGAGCCCCAGAATATGTGAGGCCACAGGCGTCGAATTGAAGACCTTCGACAGCGGCATCCACCTCTACTTTCCCGACGAAGAACGAACCGAGGAATTGGTCGGCATCGAGGGCCGAGAGCGGGGCTTTCACGACTACCTCCCCACCATCGACCAGGCATTTTTCACTGAATCCTGCAACTCCGTGGTCTTCGTCTACAGTCAAACCGTCTGGGTCGTCGACGTGGACTCCAAGATCGTCGGCCAACTTGCCAAGGGGCGCAGCGCCTTTATGTTGAGCGGGATTTAATGCCCTCCAATTTCCCTGGCGGCGCTGGCAATCTAACTGCATGGAGAAAACAGAGAATGAGAAAATACCTCACCCTTTTGCTCGCCATCTCCCTCATCGCCCTCGCCGCCTGTGAACAAGAGACGCCGGATACGGAGGAACCGCCGGCCGAAGAAGAGCCCGCCGAAGAGGTGCCGGAGCCCGATGAAGACGAGCCAGAAGAAGCCGCCGAAGATCCACGCCAGCAACAGGCCATGGCGGCCATCTTCGACTTGCGCGATACCCTGATGGGCAGGGTCATGGAAGTGGCCACCGAGGAGAGCTACGAGGCGGCGGTCCACGTCTGTCGCGACGAGGCCATCCCACTGACCGAAGAGGCCGCCCAACGCCATGACGTCGAATTGGGCCGAACCTCCGATCGCCTTCGAAACCAGGACAACACCGCCCCCGACTGGTTCGACGAATTGGCCGACCAGGCCACCGAAGGACCCCACTTCGCCGAGGGCCCGGCCGGCGAACTCCGGGGTGTAGCGCCGATCCGTCTGGCCGAGGCCTGCGCCAATTGCCACGGCACAGAAGATCAACTGGCCGACGGCGTCGCCGAAGCCCTGGACGCCCACTATCCCGAAGACCAGGCCACCGGCTATGAACCCGGCGATCTACGGGGCTTTTTCTGGGTCGAAGTCGCCGCCGACCAATAAAAAACGCAAAAAATGCTTGTCCCCTCCAGGACGGCACTTATACCTCTTGCCACGCCGTAAACAATACCGTGCGGGACAGCAGTCAGCGCTCGAAGTAAAGAAGTGGCGCGATCCCGACCACCTCTGACTTCTGCAAAGGATTTTCTTATGATTATCGCACGCTGGCAAATCGACGCACGCTTTGGACACAAACCGCAGGTCATGGATTCCATCAAAAAGTGGCATCACGAGATCGGAAACCAGATCGGCTGGAGCATGGACAAGGTCCGGATCATGACCGGATCCGTGGGCGCACGGGAGTCGACGATCGCCATGGAGATCGAGCTCGACAGCATGACCGAGCTCGACAACGCCTGGAATAAATTGTCCAAGATGGACGCCCACAAACAGTGGAGCAAAGAGCTGGAGCCCAATATCGTCTCCGGAAGCCACCGCTGGGAAGTCTATCGCCTGATCTGATGATCTGACCCATTGAGCTGAGCCATGGGATCATCGCCGGAGTTCCTCAACAACTCCGGTGATGATCTCCCAGGCCCGCTCCACGTGATGACCCTCCGTCTGCCATTGGCCGATGCTCATGCGCAGACAGAACTTTTCGCCCAGCCTGGTATGGGTCAGGTGGAGGGATTTTTCATCGCGCAGCCGACTCAAGACCTCCTGATTCATCTCGTCCAACTCTGCCTCGCCCACCCCCTCAGGGGTGTAGCGAAAGCAGACCAACCCAAATGGCGAGGGCGCCAGGATCTCAAAATCGGGGTGGTCGTCGACGGCTCCTCGAAACCACCGGGCCAGCTCGATATGACGGCGCAAGATGGCTCGCAGCCCGTCGGCCCCGTAGCTGCGCAGGACGAACCATAATTTGAGGGCTCGAAACCTTCGCCCCAGGGGGATTCCCCAATCCCGAAAATTGGAGACCTCTCGATCGTGGCGGGTCTTCAGATATTCCGGCGAGGCCTGAAAGGTCGAGATCAGTGCGTCCACGTCTTTTGTGAAATAGGCAGAGCAATCGAAATTGGTGAGCAGCCATTTGTGGGGATTAAACACCATCGTATCCGCGTATTCTATGCCGTCGAAGATCCAGCGCTTCTCCGGTAGAATCGCCGCCGACCCGGCGTAGGCGGCGTCGACGTGCAACCACAGATCTTCACGCTCGGCGACGGCGCCGATCTCCCTCAACGGATCCACCGCCGTCGACGACGTGGTGCCCACGGTGGCCACCACTGCCAGCGGCACTTTGCCCGCCTCACGATCGGCGACCACCGCTTCGGCCAGCCCGTCGGGGCACATGGCGAAATCCTCATCGACCCCGACTTTTCGTAGATTTTCCAGGCCGAATCCGGCCAGCTTGACCGCCTTATCCACCGACGAATGGGCTTCGGTCGACGTGTAGATGACCCAATCCCTCCCACCTTTGGCCATCCCCTTTCGACCCACCTCCCCGTCGGCCGCCGCCTCACGAGCCGTCAGCAGCGACACCAACGTCGCCGACGACGCCGTATCCTGAATCACCCCCGTAAATCCCCGGGGAAGATCGATGAGGTCCGCCAACCACTCCATCATCGCCTCTTCTAATTCCGTGGCCGCCGGCGAGGTCTCCCAGGACATGCACTGCGCCCCCAGAGTGGCTGTGAGCATCTCCGCCAACACCGACGGCGGGCTGTGATTGGCCGGAAAATAGGCGAAAAACCCGGGGTGATTCCAGTGGGTCATTCCCGGCACGACCAGATTCTCAAAATCCGAAAATATGGCTTCGAAATCCTCCCCCTGCCCTGGCGCCTCATCGTCGATCTGAGCCCGCACCTCACCAGGTTCCACATCGGGCAGCACTGGATATTCGCCGGGATCTTCGAGGTAATCCGCCATCCAATCGACGAGCCGATGCGCCGCCTTTCTAAACTTCTTGGGATCCATCGAGACTTCCTATTTTTCTTTACGCCGCGCCCACCAATGGGCGTCGTTATTGGCGGGGAGCCGCCTGGTCTCGACGTGGTCAAACCCATGGGACTGAGCGATGGCGTCGACCTCTTCGAAGAGTCGAATACCGCTTCGGGGATCGCGGGCACGCAAAAACTGATCGAACCGCTCGTTCGAAGGCTCGAGCTCGCGCCCCTCGTAGCGATAGGGTCCGTATAAGAAAATGAGCGCCCCCTCGTCGAGAATTCTGGCCCCATGGGCGAAGAGCTGCTCCGCGGCCTCGAAGGGGGCGATATGAATCACATTGACCGCCACCACCATATCGGCCCGTTCCACTGGCGGGGCCTCGTCGAAGAGGTCGAACTCCAGGGGCTCGAGCAGGTTGTCCAGACCAGCCTCCCGTCGCCAGGCCCTGACGCTGTCGAGCTGCCCCGGCGGGTTGGTGGGCTGCCACATAAGGTGAGGAAATCGACGGGCAAACGCCGCCCCATGTTGCCCGGTGCCGCTTCCCACCTCCAATACCAAGGGCCTCTCGATATCGGCCAACAGCTCTTGGAGCACCTCGGCGATGGGCTCTTCGTTTCGCTCACAGGCTTTGGAAAATTGCTTCATTTTCGGTCCCTCTTGGAGTCTTGCCGAGGGTAGTTAATGAGCCCCAACATTGTCGAGGGGTTATGGCGAGGCCGGCATTCGATTGAGCTTCATAAAATAGAGATCCCCCTGGAAATCGCCGTCTTCTCCCTCACTCCAGCCCATGACGGGAAGCCCGCCCGGGTCGAGCTTGATGCGGTGAAAATTCCCGCGCCGCGACGAGTCGTGCTGTAGCGACGGATCACCTAGATCGTGCCACTGGGCGTTCCACCACTCCAGGGCTCTGATGGTGGTCTCGTCATGGGCCGGGCCCACCTCGGCGAAGAGCACGGGCGCGCCGTCGGGGAGCAAGACCAGATCTCGAAATCGAACCCTCTCATCTTCTAGAATCGGCCTGTCTCCATCGCCCAGGGGTCGCCAGGAGGCACCGTCGAAATGATGGATATAAAGGGCGCTGCCCCCGTCGGACTCCACGGTGGTCACCACCAGGGGCTGGTCGTTTTTGGCCAGCGATAGATGGTGAAGGCGAGTGCGGGCCGGCTCGGTCTGAAACGGGGCGCCGCCGACGAGCTCCCAGCTCGAGCCGGTCCAGCGCTTGACGTACCAATGAGAGTCGGTGTTGTCATCGAGGCGACTCCCCTCTCCCCAGGCCACCAGGGGATAGCCCTGGCTGTCGATGACCATCTCCATCTCGGCAGCCAACGTGCCGTAGAGCTCGACGTCCAGGTCCTGGTTGAGCGGCCCCGATCCCATGGGGCTCATCTGAGAGCCGTCCCACCGCCGGGCATAGAGGCGGTGCGTCGACCCGTCGCTTCGCTCATGCCACACCACAAAGAGCTGGCCATCGTCATTCATCTCCGCCACGAACCCCCTGGCGTCGGCCCCAGAGTCGATATTGAGCCCGCCGCTCCCAGAGCCGAGAGAGACGAATTCGCCGGCCTCTTCGTCCCACCTTACGGCGTGCAGCTCATTGGGACTATTGGCCGTATTATGCACCACCAGGGGCTCGTCTTCGGCGGTGGTCAGAAGACGCTTCCGAAAGAGCGATCCACCCATAAACAGACCTTCGCTCAGGGTCTGCATCTGCGCGCCGTCCCAGCGCTTGACGGGGAGAGTGAAGTCCTGGCCCTCGGTGGTCTCTTTCCAACTGAGCAGGGGATGTCCGTCGCCATCAATAATGAGTTGGGGAGCGATCAATTCCTGATCGACGTCGGCGTTTAATATCCCTCCCAGGGCCTCCCAGGAGTTCCCTGACCAGCGCTTCATAAACAGACTCTGCGTGCCCTCCGTCCACATCGCGAAGAGCTCACCGTCGTCGTTGGTCACAATCCGGGCTACGGAGAATAGATTGGAGTCCGAGATCTGGTGATTAATGCTCCCAGAGCCCAGGGTGGTCCACTGGTTCTCATCCCAGCGCTCGACGTAGAGATAGCCGAATCCGTCGGCGGCACGCTCGAAAAAAGTAGCCACCAACCGGCCTTCGGCGTCGAAGGCAAAGTCCGAGCCGCCTACCTTCGTCCCCTCCGAATTGAGTT
>SLJM01000200.1 GCA_007135085.1 Myxococcales bacterium | reverse complement strand
TGCAGGCCGTGCAGACCGATAACTCGATCAACGTATTGTCCACCCCGTCGATCCTGACCCTCGATAATGAGGAGGCGGTCATCGAGGTCGGTGAGAGAATTCCCATCCCCCGCGCCATCGGCGGCGGTGGTGGTGGCGGGTTGGGCAGCCTCGGGCTTCTCGGTGCCCTGGGAGGTCAGCAACAAACAGGAGCAAACCAGCAAGATATGACCGGCCTTCTCGGCGGTCTGGGCGCCCTCGGCGGCCTGGGCGGCTTAGGGGGAATTGGGGGAGGGCTCTATACCCCCATCGATTACGAAGACGTGGGCATCACCCTGCGAATTCTGCCCCAGATCAACGAGAGCGATTATGTGCGCCTCGAGGTCGACCAGGAGGTCAGCGACGTCAAAGGCGCCGGCGGTGAATTGGGGGTCATTCGAACTCGCCGAAACGCCCAGACCACGGTGCTCGTGCGCGATCAGTCGACGATCGTCATAGGCGGCCTGATGCGGGATGTGGAGAACGAGACGGTGGAGAAGGTTCCCTTTTTGGGGGATATCCCGGTCATCGGGATGTTGTTTCGCAATACGCGAACGATGACCACCAAACAGAACCTGGTGCTCATGCTCACCCCCTACATCATCGAAGGGGAACAAGATCTTTCGAAGATTCATGAGCGAAAGATGGAAGAGCGTCGGGAGTTGACCCGTTTGTTCGCCCAGCGGGACCTGGAATATATCAAAACCGTCAATTTCCATAAGAAGAGCGGATTGTTGGAGCGCATGCGCCGCGAAATATCGGAGGCCGACGCTGAAGCGGAGGCCCGACGGGAGGCGCTGGAACAATTCGAGCAGGATGGACCGCGCTATCAGATCCTGGGCGGCGGTCAGCAGCGCGGTGACGGCCAGGGACGACGTCGCCAGCAGCGCCAGCAGGAGCTCGATGAGGAAGAAGTGGAGCAGGAAGAAGACGAAGCCGAAGAAGGCGGGGAGTGAGATATGTATAACCGCCAGAAATTAGGCGAAATCTTAATCGAGATGGGAAAGCTCGACCCGGGCGGTCTCGATCGGGGGCTGTCAGTTCAGCTCGAGAAGGGTGGGCGGATAGGGGAAGTGCTGGTCCAGCTGGGTCTTATCTCTGAGGAGGACGTCACGAGAGCACTGGCCCGTCAGCTCGACTACCCCTGTGAGATGAGCATCGACGCCGACGAAATCGATCTGAGCCTGTTGGAGCGAATGCAGCTGGGCTGGGCCCGCGACCACGGCGTGCTGCCCTATGACAAGCGAAACGGTTATGTCCTGGTGGCCACCGACGACCCCCTGGAGGTGGAGGTCCTCGACGAGGTGCGCCTGTTGTCGGGCACGGAGATCATGCCCGTGGTGGTGCCGACGACGAAGCTGCAGTCGGCGATCAACTCCGCCTTCGATCGAAAGAGTCGGCAGCTCGGCGGCGGGCTCGACGAGCTCGACGAAGAGGAAAACCCCCACGCCGAAGAGGCTACCCTCGATATCAACGACCTCCTCGACGCCAGCGACGACGACGAGGCGCCGGTCATTCGCTTCGTCAACAGCCTATTTGTGCAGGCCGTGCGCGAGCGGGCCAGCGATATTCATATCGAGGCCGGCGAAAAAGAGATCACCGTGCGATTTCGCATCGACGGCGTCCTCAAAGAGGTGGCCAACCCGCCCAAGCGCTTTCACTCGAGCATCATCACCCGTATCAAGATCATGGCCGGCCTCAATATCGCTGAAAAGCGGCTGCCCCAGGCCGGGCGAATTCGCATCAAGATGGCCGGCAAGGATATCGATATCCGTGTCGCCACGGCGCCTGCGGTCCATGGCGAGCGCATCACGATGCGTCTGCTCGACAAGTCGGCGGTGTTGTTGAACCTGCGCGATATCGGGATGGCCGAAGATCATCTCGAGTTGATGCTCGACCTGATCTTCAATCCCCACGGCATCATCCTGGTCACGGGCCCCACCGGTAGCGGTAAGACGACGACCCTGTACTCGTCGCTGAGCGAGATCAACAGCCCGGATAAAAATATTCTGACCATCGAAGATCCCGTGGAATACCAGCTCGACGGGATCAGCCAGATGCAGGTCAGCCAGAAGATCGGCCTCGATTTTGCGCGGGGACTGCGAAGCTATCTGCGCCACGATCCGGACGTGATCATGGTCGGTGAGATTCGCGACGTGGAGACCGCCGAGATGGCCATTCAGGCCTCTTTGACGGGTCACCTCGTCTTCTCCACGCTGCACACCAACGACGCCGCCGGCGCGTTCACCCGTCTGACCGATATGGGGGTGGAGCCCTTTTTGGTCAGCTCTACGGTGATCTGTTCCATGGCCCAGCGCCTGGTCAGGACGCTCTGTTCCGATTGCCGCCAGGCTTACCGCCCCTCGGAGGAGGAATTGGCGGAGATTGGCCTCACCCTGCAGGACGTGGATCATCAGGCGGGGGGCATGATCTTCAAGCCCGGAGAAGTGCCCAATTGTGAGACCTGTCTGGGGCTCGGCTATAAGGGCCGGATGGGGATTTATGAAATTTTGAGCATCGGCGATACGATACGTAGTCTGATTATGAACCGGGCCGACACCTCGGAGATCAAGAAGGCGGCGGACCGACAGGGGATGCGTAATCTGCGACAGGACGGGGCGCTAAAGGTTCTGATGGGCTCGACCAGCATCGAAGAGGTGCTGCGGGTGACCCAGGAAGACGTGGTGGCATAAGCAGAACAACTGCGTGGCGTTTGACTAAGGCGAAAAATGCCGGTTTACGAATACAGAGGAAAAAATAAGGCGGGCAAGAAGGTCAAGGGGATCGAGACCGCCGAGAACCGCCAGGCATTGCGACAGATGTTGCAGGCCAAGGGCGTGTTTATCACCGACGTCTTCGAGGGCGGCGCAAGCCAGCGCTCGTCGACGGACGTGGATTTCTCAAAAATGTTCGAGTTTGTGGGCACCGGCGATATCGCGGTCATGACTCGCCAGCTCGCCACCTTGCTCGGCGCCGGCATTCCCCTGGTGGAGTCGTTGACGGCCCTGTCTGATCAGGCCGAAAAAGAAGAATTAAAGAGAATTCTCTCCGATATCCGCCGGAAAGTGAACGAGGGCTCCAGTCTGGCCAAGGCGCTGGCGGACCACCCCAAATATTTCTCCAGCCTCTATGTCAATATGGTCAAAGCCGGGGAGAACTCCGGTAATCTGGACATCGTCCTGACTCGATTGACGGGCTTTTTGGACGCCGAATTGGAGACCAAGGGAAAAGTGGTCGCCGCCATGTTCTACCCGGTGTTGATCATGGTCTTCGGCTTCTGCGTCATCATCTTCATCATGGCCTTCGTCATGCCCAAGGTGACGGCCATCTTCGAAGATCAGGGCGAAGCCCTGCCGTTTATCACGCAGGTGATGATCGGCATGAG
>SLJM01000497.1 GCA_007135085.1 Myxococcales bacterium | reverse complement strand
GTCGTCGAACCTCGACGAATTGGGCGCCCACGACCAGGCCGAGAACGCACTCCAGCAGGGCATTCGACAAATGGAGGCCTTCGGCATCGGCGAGGAGGATCTGCTCACCTTCTTGCCCATGGCCGCCATGGCTCTGGGCTCCCGCGACGAGATCGATCAGATCATCAGCGCCGTCGAAGACGGCGATTTCGCCGAGGCATACCGGCGGGCGCTCGGCTTTGCGGACACCCTCCCCGAATTGGCCAACGTCTCCGCCGAATGGCAGCAGCTCATCGACGATAATAAACGCGCCGCCTACGAGATCGTCGAAGAGGCGGCCGTCGATCTCGACCGGTTGATGCTGCTCTTCGCGGCGGCCCTTATCGCCCTGCTCTTGCTTGTCCTGTTGGCGGGCCTCCGCATCGGCGCCACGCGAAGGCTCCGCGTCGGCGACGCCCTGGCGCCCCTGCTCTTATTCGTCGGTCTGCTGGCCATTCCCTACCTGGCCATGCCCCACGCTCATGTGGCCCAGAGTTTTATCGACCTGCCGATCACCGAGCTCCAACAACACCCGGACAGCCCCGAGGCGCGCCAGAAATTATTCGATATGGCCGACGATCCGGCAGTCCGTCAATTTTTGACGGCCTTCATGGCCGAGCGCCAGGCCGCCGCCGCCGGCGAGCCCCTGCCCGAGCGCATCGCCGTGGTGCGCCTATTGGCCGACGCCGCCTATCTGGAGGCAGAAGAACAAAAATGGGACCTCCTCCACCAGGGCCGGATGCCCGACCTGGTGGCCATGGCGGCCATGATAAAAGAAGAGCCCCAGACCTGGGAACTCCCCCGGACTATCAGCCTGGCCTACGCCCTGATTCCGGCGGCAGCGCTGCTCATCCTGATGCTCCTCGCCGCCATGGTCGGCAGGATGGCCCCCGGGGTAATTCGCCCCGTATTGCTCATCTTCCCCGGCGGCGCTCTGCGCCTGACCACTCTGTCCGCACTGATGCTGGTCGCCCTCATCGCCGCCCTCTGCGCCCTGGCCGGCCTGGACTCACTCTTCCAACAAAGAGGCCTGCCCGAAGTGGCACAGCTTTTGGAACTCGACGACGTCGACCCCCGCCAACTTCCCTCCCGCACCTGGGCCTTCATGACCCTCGCCGCCGCCACGATCGTCCACGTCGCCCTGGTGGGCCTTCAGTGGGTCCGCCGCGGCGATGACCAACGGCCGAACGCTTCGCCGAAGAAATGACGGCGCTCCCCATGCGCTCAGCCCCCCATCGGCGCGCGGCCCGCTTAGTCCTCGCTCCACTATAACGCCTTGAGCAGTAGTATTGCTTCGCCTTCCATGGTTCATTAGATTGACCACTTGATGCCATGATAAACGGGAATGCTCTGCCAGGATCTCCAATGAATCGTGTCTTATGGGCGCTAATCGCCGTCATATCTATGGCCGTACTGATAGGTTGTACGGCCCTTTTCGACGATCTCGATCAATATACGCCTACCGTCGATGACGACGCGGGCCATACGGGAGACGTCGATGCCGACGACGTCGATGCCAACGACGCCGATGCCGACGACGGTGGAACGACCTGTGCGGGATGTGAGATCGAAGGGCAATGCTTCGAGGAAGACGAAATCTCTCCCGACAACACCTGCTTGGCCTGTAATACTTCCCAGGACGACTCCCGGTGGTCAAACCGACCGGATGGCTCCGAATGCGGCGAACAGCGCAGTTGTCAAAACGGTCGATGTCTCTGCGATCCCGGCTTTACCGGCGAGGACTGCGATATTTGTACCGTCTACGTTCGACCCGAAGACGAGGACGAAGATTCCAATGACCTCGACGGACTCACCTGGCAGTCGGCCCTGACCGACCTGCAGGTCGCCATCGATCTGGCCGCCTTCGAGGCCTCCAACCCCCTGACACCACACTGTGAGGTATGGGTCCAGTCCGGGACCTATTTTACCCCGGGTGATGGTCCCGATGGCGCCTTTGAACTTGATTCTAATATTCGACTCTACGGTGGGTTCGAAGGCAATGAAACACTCTTGAGCCAGCGCGATCTCGATTCGAACGAGACCATCCTCGACGGACAAGAATCGGACCGAGTTCTATACCAGCCCCGGGATATTGAAGAAATTCGCATCGATGGCTTCACCATTGCAAACGGACACGCCCGCTCCGGTGCGGGTCTCGATATTGATCGTGGTGGCAACGGGATCTACGCGAACCTCGAATTCCGCGACAATGTAGCCCACTTTACCCTTGGTGGCGGGCTTCGCGTGAATGCAGCCAACTCGCATTATACCTTTGAAGATATTCTCTTTCGCGACAATCAAGCCAACAATCGTGGAGGAGGCGCTTCATTCACAACGAATGGCAATTCGACGGTGCACATCGCCGATAGTCGGTTTGAGGAAAATTCCTCCCGACGCGGCGGCGGGCTGGCGATCAGCGGACCTGTTCAAGACTTCATCCTCGACAATGTGGAGTTCCATAATAATGAGGCCCACCTTGGCGGGGCCTTATATCTCACAGAGACAGAATCGGTGGAGATACTAAACTCCGAATTTCTCGACAACTCAGCCCTTTCCGAAAGCGGCCAAGACGTCGGACACGGTGGAGCCATCTTCGCCACGGACTCGTCCTTCGAGGTCCGTCATTCCCGTTTCGAAGAGAACTCTGCCGATAGTCGCGGCGGTGCGATTAATATCGAATTTGAAGAATCAACCGATGCCGCGACCATGACCGCCCTGAATTCAATTTTCACCGACAACCATGCCAACCAACGGGGCGGAGTCCTCCAAATCGTCAATACTTCGGTGACGATAATTAACGGATTGCTCAACGACAATTCCTCCGGCTCGATCGGTGGAGCCATCAACTGCGCAACCGACTGTAGTCTCTCCTTGCTCAACAATACGGTCATCAACAACACGGCCACTAACGGAAATGCAATTCGTGCTCACAACACCTCGCAGATCCAACTGGTCAACACCATTATCTGGGGCACTGATCACGGCCAATTGGTCAACGTCGATCTTCATGAAGATGCGTGGGACTTCAATATCATCCGCTCCGAAGAAATCCCCCCGGACGAGAATAACCCCCAACTCGCCGGCACTACCTACGAGCCATCTGCCAGTTCACCCGCCGTCGACGCCGGGGTCGACCCCACCGACTTCGACACCTTCAATCCCCTGCCCTTTCTCACCGACGAAGAGGGCGACCCCATCGACCTGTGGGGGAACCCACGAATCGTCGGCGACGCCATCGACATCGGCGCCGTGGAGCGACAGGATTCGGAATAGCCATCTTGACACACCCGTTTTCCCCTCGTATAAACCGCCACCCAATCGGGGCGTAGCGCAGCCTGGTAGCGCGCTTGCTTCGGGAGCAAGAGGTCGCTGGTTCAAATCCAGTCGCCCCGACT
>SLJM01000367.1 GCA_007135085.1 Myxococcales bacterium | reverse complement strand
CCCGGCGATGGCGTCCAAATTCTGACGCTCTCTAAACACAGCCCGCAAAAAAACCCGCCGCGCCTGGTCATAACGCCCGTATTCCAGATGGACCCGCCCCGATTCGACGAGCAAATGAATCGCGTCCTGATCACCTCGCCAGGCTTTTCGAAAATGGGCCCGCGCCAGACGGTCGTCGCCCTGGACACGACGCAATAATCCTAGTTTCCAATGCACCTCGGGATGATCGGGGGCCATCTCCAGGGCTTTCTCCAGCCGAGCCTGAGCCTGCTCGAGATCGCGGCGCCAAAACGAGGCTGCTCCAAAATCGATGAGATGGTCGATGGTGCGCAACTTCTCAGCATCGGGCACCTCTTCACGCAGAGCCTTTAGGGCGGTGCGTTCGCCACTTCGAGCCAACAGCCGCTGATAGACCGTGACCAGGACCAGGCCATCCCACCCCTGGTCCGCTGCGTCCAATGAGGTCAACCCCTCGCGGCCTCGTCCGTCGGCCAGAAATGCCAGGGCCTTGACCCGCAGCAGCCGCGGGTCGTCTCCGGGCTGCCAGGAAAAGCGATGGGCCTCGTCGTGGCGACCCTCCAGGTAAGCCAGATAGGCCTTGGCCCCTTCACGAATCCGCCCCTCTTCGAGCTGGCCTATACTGCGCCGAGCGCTGACCCGATCGCCCTCGACGAGATAGGAGATGACCATCTCCAGTCGGGCCTGCTCCTCCGTGTCTTCCCTGTTCAATAGGGGCGAGAGAACTCGTCGTGCCCGGGAAGTCGCTCCCAGGGCTACCAGCGCCTGTGCGCGCATCAATAATGCCCGCCCTTCCAGCTCTGTGGGGGGCTCACTGGGGGGACGAAAATGAGCGGGCCCACTGTGGAGCCACTCCTCTGCCAGTTCCTCCTCACCTGTCAGCTCTGATTGGTCGATGGGTTCGTCGTCGAAGGGAATCGATATAGACAGAGCCAGATCGGCCCGCCCAAGGGCAGTCAATAGCGGTGGAAAATGAGCTTGAATCAATCGCTCCAGCCTCTCCGACCTTCCCCCATCAGCGGTGAGCCGACTTAACCGCACATGGAGTTCCTCCACGTCGAGACGACCCGCGGCGCCATAGGCACAGGTAACTGCAAAGGCCGGCATCTTCTCATCGAGCAATTCCGGGGCGTCGTCGCAACGTTCCTCAAGGGCATCCCAACGCCGGGCCTGCAGTTCGGCCAACGCCTCGTCCGTGACAGCCCAGGCCTCGAGAAATCGATCCCCTGTCGCCTTCTCCAGCCCTACATTATCTTCCTCGCTGGCGAAGGGATCGTGCCACGGCAATTGGCCATAGGGGTGATCGTCTGTCAGTTCGCCGAGGCGCCGCTTCTCCCGTTGCCAACTCTCCTGGTCAAAACGATAGGCGGCGATACGGATGGCCCCCAGCGTGGCCGGGAGAAATTCGCCAAAATGCTGCTGCACCCGGCTATAGCGAGATATGGCACATTCCCACTGACCGCGAGCCTCGCAGATTCGTGCCCGCACAAAGAAGGCGGGCAGGCCGTCGCCGTAGGCTCGGTCCAACTGGTGGGAATAGCGCATCGCCTCTTCCCAATCCCGCCGTGTCGTGGCTTCCAGCGCTGCCCCAGCCATGCCCCAAGCTGTCTCCGGTTCATCGAAGGCTGGCTCCTCCCGCATTTCCACGACCAGGCCGGTCTCCAGGGCCAGCAGTGCGTCGACGAAACGACGCCGGTCGCCAATCTCATCGCTTCGCCGGAAGGTCCCCGGCGACTGAGCTTCCTCGATCACCTCGAAGACCGGCCGGGGCTCCAGCGGGTCGAGGGCGAAAAGTGCGGCGTCAACAGCCCGCAACTGGCGTACATCCTGGGCATGCTGCAATCCCACGATGGCAATACTTCCTGCCACGACGACCCCCAGGGCCACGAGGGCGATAAAAAAAACTCCTCTTTTGCGAGGGCGATTCGATTCTCGTTTCGGTTTTTGTCTGGCCTCGGGCTTTGCCTCTTGCTCAGCCCCGGTGTCGCCGTCGGTGGTGATCTCAATCCCCGCACCGCTGGCCCGTCGCCTCGAATGGCGAGGGGAGCTGTCATCTTCTGGGGCAGGAACCGGAACCTCCTCTTCCATTTCGGGAGGGCCAGGTTCCGAAAGGTCAGATTCGGACGCCTCTGCTCCTTCTTCTAAAATTTCGACTGCCTCTTCGACTTCCTCCTCGAGGTCTTCGACAGGTAATTCGTCGACGATCTCCACCCCTCGATCGAGGGCCCGGTCTTCGATCGCCCTGGCCATCTCCGATCGCTGTCCATCTTCGAGCTCGACGATGATGAGGCGCAGCAATAGGGAGCGATCGCGGCGGTGCTCCAGCGCTCGAAACAGATCGGACTCCAACCCAGGTTGTCGGAAATGATGGGTATATAAAAAGATCAGAAGATCTAGAGCGTCATCGCGTTCGGGATGACGCCTCAGACCGTTGGACAACAACACCAGCGCCTGTGCCGGGTCCCCACGCTCCAGAGCGTTCTCGGCGCGTCGGAGAAAATCCATATTGCTTGACTCCCGTGGCGAACAACTCCAGCGTCACCGGCGGATCGTCGCGCGGGATAGGCGCTGCCCTCCTTGCGAAGGCATCAGCGCGAGATCTGGACTTCACCGGGCAGGAAAATTCCCACTCCCACGGAGACCATGACCGTATTCTTGAGCCCCGGTTCGGCGCTGCCCTGGCTTAGCTGGGCACGGGGAAAGAGATTATTGCGCACCTGAAAGTTGAGGGCCAAGCTATCGTTCATGAAAAACCGCATCCCCGCTCCGAACATACCGCCGGGACGAATTCCTCCCAGGACTGGGTCGGGCTCGTTGCCATCATCACCCAGGGCCGATAGGGCGACCTCGTTGACGATAGACATGCCCCCGAAGAGGTGCAGGTCGTAGTGGGTGATGACGCTATTCATGAGCGAAAATTTACCGAATAGGGGCACGTAAATAATGCTCACATCACTGGCCCAGCCGATGCGGGAATAGGAGGTGTCCTCCAGGCGTTCCCGGGTCAACGTATCCTCCATGCTCCGCTTGAGGCTGGTGTCCATATGGAGCGCGCCGAAGCCGAAGCTGGCGCCGATCCCGAAGGCATTATTGAGGTAGTAGTTGAGCGCCACGCCGGGCAAGATATTGCGGATCAGCGCATCATTGGTGGTAAACGTGACCTTCGGCTCGATCTCGAGACGACCCGAACGATAGAGCAGTCGCCGGCGCACGATCGGTCCCTCTTCCAGGGAGGCGATCTCGTCGTCGTCAGCCTGCAGATCCATGGCCATCGCCGACTGCTGTCCGCCGTCGACGGCAAAAAATAGTGCCACCGCAGCTACGGCGATAAACCAACGCATCATCTCTTTGGTGAGTTTTTTCATTCCGTCCTCTGATGAACGTTCAGGCCGAGTTACGTCGCTTT
>SLJM01000278.1 GCA_007135085.1 Myxococcales bacterium | reverse complement strand
GCCAGAATTTTGGCTCCTTATTGGACGAGGGGTTTTCCTTCGACGAGGACACAACCCGACAATTCGTCGAGGATATGCTGGAGATCCTCGTCGACCTTCAGGGGCTATCACCGCCGGTGATTCACGCTAATATCACCCCGTCGTCGGTGATCTTGCGCCCCGATGACTCCCTGGCCCTCATTGATTTTAGCGCCCTCTGGTTCGAGATCGCCGCCCATCAAAAAGGGCCCGCCGTCGTCGGACGGGCGGGCTATACGCCCCTTGATCAGGTCGGTGAAGACTTTGATATGAGCACCGACCTCTACGCCCTGGGGGCGACGGCGATGCACCTGATGAGCCGCCGGCCGCCGCCGGGCATCCCCGGCTCACGGTGGCACGAGGAGTTTGAAAAGGCCGTCGATATCTCACCGGAATTTCTACTATTTATCAAAAAACTCACGGCCTTCGAGGCCGACGAACGCTTCCCCAACGCCGTGCGCGCCCAGAGAGCGCTTCGCAGGCTCAACGCCGAACAGCGGAGCTCATCGCCGGAACCTGACCAGCCGCCGCAGTCTCTCCAGGCTCCTGACTCCGCCGTTGCCGGCGAACCTGCCCGTCGTGGACTGCCACCGATATCCCAATGGCCGGTGGTCAACTGGACAAATAGTCCCTGGTTCTGGGTCACCTTCGCGATGATCGTCGTGCCGGGAATCGTCTTTGCCTGGCCGGGATATATCCTCTTTCACGACATTCGCGCCGAGCGGGCCATCGAGGGCGGCGACTTCGAAGCGGCCACAGAAGCCCGGCACACCAATTGTCGCGCCGGCGCCGGCCTGGCCTGCGCCTATCTATGGGGTGTTGCCAGAGAGGTCGATCCCGAGCTGGCCCAATGGGGCGCCCGCCAGGCCTGCGAGCGGGGTATCGCCCTGGGCTGCGCCAACCTGTCCGAATATTATCTCCAGCTCTACCTGGAGGACCGGGAAAATAACCGACACCTTCGCCAGGCCCTGGACTATGCCCAGCGCGGCTGTGACGGCGAATCACCCACGGGCTGCGCCCGTCAGGCCCTGGTGGAATTATATCTCGGCGAGCCCGACCGGGCCCAGCGCTCGGCCATGCGCTCCGTGGGCCTGCTGGAACCACGGCGCCACCAATATCTACCCCATATGGTGCTGGCCATTAGTCTGATCATCGACGGGGAGCTGGTAGACGCGGCCCACAGCATCGCCGAGGCCGAAAATTCACTGGGCAATACTCAGGCCCGGGAGCAGCCGATCCTGACCGTCCCCCTGGAGCGGGCAATCGTCGATCACCTCATCCCGTTGAAGCAGACCTACCCCGACCGGGTCGACACCATCGACAGAGCGATCACCGGGTTGAAGTAGACCGGGCTTTTTGGTCCGACCTCGCGTCGATCCGGGCTCGACAGGCGCTCGGCCTGCTGGGCAAGCGCTTGTCGGGCCCTTTTTGTGGCGACAGGGTATCAGGCTCCCGGCCGGGTTCCGGTCACGCCGCCGACGAGTTCGCTCATCTCCTTCGGCACGGCGTCGAGCTGTTTCAATAATTCGAGGTTATCGAAGATATCAAAGACATCGACTAATTTTCCGTCGTCATCGAGGGTAACGATATTGCAGCCGAGCTGCTCCCACCGATTGTGGCTCGCTTCGATGCCCATAAACTCACCGACGTGGGTGCCGCTTTGCTTGTAGATGACCACCGCTCTATTGCCCTCGCCAAAGATATGCTGGGGTTCGATCGTAAAGTCATCAAATGCATCGGCGTATAATTCCCGAAGTTTTTTTAGATCTTCCAGCCCCTGGAATTTGTCTCCCAGCCCGGTTCGATACGTGGCGTCTTCGGCCATAATCTGGTCGTAGCTGGAGAAATCGCCGGTGGTCATTATTTTGGCGGCCTGGCGAATATTGTTTTCGATATTTTTGCTGACCATGGGGATACCTCCCGTCTTGTCTGATGGCGAGCGAGGTGCCCGCCGCCGGTTCTGCTCCGGTCTTCGGCTCAAACCGTCCCGATGACAGTCAACCCATCTATCCGGAGCGCCTTCGTTCGGGAGGAAAGCTATTCACGGCGCTGCCGCGACATAACGCATATCCGAGACTTCGGAGATTCGATATCAACGGTCGGGCTTTTCCCACCATCGTTATTTGGGACGCCTTAAAGGGCGGCGCGGACTGCGATTTAAGGGGTGCTGATAGTGCGAGACCGAGCCATCACAGAGTTGCGACGACCCGGTCTCGAAACCACGTATACCTCCCATCGATCAGGGCATAAGCACTTCAAACTCGCCGAGGAAAGAGCCGCCGCTGCCGGGAAGGCCGAGCAATCCGTTGATTTCCGGGGTGATATCTTCGACCATACCCATAATGTCGATTTCACCACAGGCCGACCCGCCCGGGTTGGAATCCTCGGACATGGCGCCGATGGTCATGGCGTTGTCGGCCACCACCCAGGTACGGGTAGCGGCATCGAAGAGCGTGCCCTCAGCGCCAAGCGGGCCCGTGGGTCCGGTGGTCAACTGCATCTGAATCGGATCGTGTAGGTAGTCACCGACCTGGACACCATCGGTGTCCGGCTGAGGCTCTTCGATATCGCCTCCCCAGGCACCGGTGAGCTGGCAATCCATCTCTCCAGCACGGGCGCCAAAATCAACGTCTTCGCCGAAAAATCCGCCCATGGCGCTGGCCGTCCCGCCGAGTAGGATACGAAGCTCGAGGTCGATATTCATCGAGCCGTCGGTGAAGTCCACGACGCCGGCGATGGCATCGAAATGCCAGTGCAGCTCGAGCTCTTCGACCATAATCAGGTCAAAATCGAAATCAAAGTCACCGCCGCCGCCGTCGCCGCCGGGCTCGATGACGACATTGGGAAAGTCGATATCGTCGACGTCCAGGTCCAGCGCACCCGTGAGGAGATCGATGGCCACGTCTTTTATCTGGAAGCAGCGCTCTTCGGGATCGAAGGTGGCGCCGCCGTCGCCGCCGTCGGACTCCCAGGTGCCGTTGGGCTGCTCCGTGCACCCGGGGACGTTAAAGGAGACGCTGCCCTGCTGCCCCGGCTCATGCTGGAGATCGAAGACCCCGCCCTGGAAGACCAGGTCGGTGGCGCGCTTCCAGTCGATGGTCATATCTTGAAGTGCCGGGCCCGGCTGGAGGCTCAAGATGATCTCATTGCCGTCGGCCACCTGGGCGACCTCATAATTGGGCTCGAGACCCGGGGCGCTCAAGATCAGCTGGTAGTCACCGGGCTCCTGGACTTCGACCCAGTAGAAGCCGTCGGCGTCTAATGTGGTGGACGCCGCCTCTTCACCGGTGTCGACGTCGATGAGTACCACCTCTACGCCCTCCAGGCTTTCCAGGCCCTGGGCGTCGATGACGTGGCCGGTCACGGAGATGACGTTGGGGTCGATGACGGTGATCGTCGCCGAAGCGCTGGAATCGTCGCTGTAGACGGTGGCCGTATAAAAGCCAGCGTCGCCCTCTTCGGTCTGCCACTCAAGGGTGGCCGTCGAGGTTTCGCCGCCTTCGATCTCGACGTCGGTGACGCTGTCTTCTTCGACGCCGTCGATCTCCAGGACCAGGTTCTGCGTATCCGCCGTATCACCGAGGTTTTCGATGTCCACCACCACGGTCACCGGCTCTCCGTGTTCGACGACCAGATCGCTGTCCTCATCATCGATAGCGACATCAAAAAATGCCGTTCCCGGCAAGGGATAGACCACGACCGGCACGGAGTCGCTGGTGTCGTTGCTCGAGACATGAGCCTGGTGATTTCCAATATCTGCAGCGGTGGTCTCCCACTCGAAGGTCACGGTCTGGCTCTCCGACTCGCCAAGGGTCAAGTCACTCTCGACGAGCTCGATATCGTCGCCGATGGTGAGCACCAGATCCTGGGTATCCGTGACCTCCCCCGTATTTTCGACGAAGACGTCGATGAAGAGAGTCTCTTCTACCTCGACGGCCACCACGCTTGTGTCAGTGTCGATGGCGACCTCGAAGAAGGGCGGATCCGGCGGGATCTCGACGTTGACGTCCATGGTCACGCTGTCGTCAGCGGTGGCCACCTGGGCGGTATAACTTCCGGCATCGCCGTCGCCGGTAAACCACTCCAGAAAAAAGGAATCCGTATTGCCGGCGACCAGGTCGACCGTGCGGGTGGCCACCACCTGACCATCCATGGACAAGGTGACGTCCTGTTCGCCCTGAACGTCGCCGATATTGTGGACCGTGGTGCGCACCCTGACCGCTTCGCCTTCGATGACGTCCAGATCGCTGACGTCCTCGTTGACCAGGAGTCGAAAATATGGCGAGCCCGACTCGGGGCCGACGTTGATGGTGGCCGAATCGCTGGCGTCGCCGCTGGCTACGACGGCGTTGTAGGTGCCAAATTCACCCGGTTCGGACTGCCATTCCAGGGTCACGGTCTCGCTCTGTCCGCCCGACAGATCGACGTTGGAGTGGGTATCGGCCAGCTCGCCGTCGACCCGGAGGGTGACGTCCTGAACGTCGGAGCGATCCCCCGTATTTTCGATGGTGGCCACGATGGTCACCAGATCGCCGTCCTGCACATTGAGCGTGCTCTGGCCGGCGTCGATGGACACCGAGAAATGGGCCGGATCATTGGAGGAGGCCTCGCTGCACTGAACGTCGAGGTCCACCACGTTGGCCCCGTCGATGACACCGGAGCCGTTATTGACATGGCAATTTTGCTGGGCCGGCACGGCCAGGACGGTCACATTATATTCGTGGCCGTCGGGAAAGGTGACGTCGAACCAGAACTCGCCGTCCTCGTCGACGCTCAGGTCGTGGTCCCCATTATTCTGAAGGATCAGCCCCTCGCCCTGAAGCCCCTCGACGGTGCCGGCCAGATAATAATATTCCCCATCGCCGGTGTCCTCAGACCCGCAGGCCGCGAAGAGACTGGTCACAACAAGGAGGGCAAATAGTGCAACCCATCGACTTTTCAGCAGTTTTATTTCCGGTCTCGCGATCATTTGTCACTCCTACTCGATGAGATTCAGCGCCAGCTCAAGAGATGATATGGCGCAGACCTTAGCGATCTAAGGAATGATTGTCGAGAGATGAGGTTTGCCCCCGGCTCTGCTTGCTAACCACGGTTGAGTCGAAACCAGAACACAGATCCGCCGCCCTCGGCGGGTCGATAGCCCACGGCGCCCCCCATGGAGGTGACCAGGTGTTTGACGATGGACAGCCCCAGGCCCACACCGCTTCGGTGGGCGGCCCGGGATTCGTCGACGCGGTAGAAGCGTTCGAAGACGCGCTGGCGGTGTTCTTCGGCGATGCCCGGGCCGTCGTCGCGGACCTCGACGACGATCTGGTCATCTTCGCAGCGCGCACTTACCTCGACACAGCCGCCGTCGGCGGCGCCGTATTTTCGGGCGTTGTGCAATAGATTGACCAACACCTGTTCCAGGGCATCCAGATCGGCGACCACCTCGATATCTCGGTCGACCGACTGACTGAGCGCAACCTGGGCCTCGTCGAATTGAGGGGCGTCCGAGAGCACCCGGTCGACCAGTTGGGCCAATTTAATGGGCTGAAGGTCGAAGTGGCGTTCCCCGGCCTCGATCCGAGACAGCTCGAGCAGCTCGTCGACCAGCCGAGCCAGGCGCCGGCTATTTCGCTCGATCCCCTCCGTAAAGGACCGCGCATGCTCGGGGGCCTGCAGAGCGCCGTCGAGAAGGGTCTCGGCGTTGGCCTGAATCACCGCCACGGGGGTGCGCAATTCGTGGGAAATATTGGCCACAAAATCGCGGCGAATCGTCTGGAGTTGGCGAAGGGCGGTGACGTCGTGGAAGACGAAGATAAAACCTCCCGACTCCGATCGAGGTGTAGCGCGCACGTGGACCCGCCGCGGCTTCTGGCCGTCCAGGTCGAATTCGACGCCTTCCGCCGGTGCGGCCACCAGGCGCTCGACGATCTCGGCGGGGATGAGCTCCTCCATCGACATCCCCTCCAATTCGGCGTCGACCTCGATGAGACCCGCCATATTGCGGTTGCTCAGCGTCACCCGCAGCTCTTCATCGGTGGCCACCAGACCATCGCTCATCCCGTCGACGACGGCGCGAAATCTGTCCCGTTCGTCGGCCAGCAACTCCAGGGTCTTCTCGAGAGTCCTGGTTAGATCGCGCAGCGACCCGTGGCCTTCGCTAGAGCGCTCCATCTCTGGTCTTTCCCGGAGCCTGGCCCGATGGAGCAGGTCCTGCAAGGTGCGCGACATCAACTTGCTGGCCAGACTGCTCATCAAGATCGCCGCGAAGAGCCCGAATATACCGGCCACCAATAATAAGAACCGAAGATGTGCCAGCGCTTCGTCGACGTCGCTCAATGGTGCGGCCAGGCGAACCACGGCGTTGGAATCGGCCGGCGACGAAGCCACGTAGAGCATATCCCGGTTCACGGACATACTATACCGCCTGGCCAGCCCATATCCCTCGGCCACTGCGGCCTGAACCTCGGGCCGATCGGCATGATTATCCAGGGCGTCGACGCCACCCTCTTTCACGTAGGTGTCGAGGACCACCACCCCGTCGGCGTCGATAAGGGTAATCCTCGGATTCTCCCGGTCCCCCAACACTTCGATGAACTCGTCGCTGAACGGGGGCTCCGACAACTCCATCAGATCCACGTAGAGCTCGGCCTGCTCCTGCAGATTGTGCTCGATCCGCGACTCCGTCCAACCGCGCAGCGTCTCGTGTACGTACAACCCGGTGATGACCATAAATACAGCCAACAGGGCCACGGAGATCGCAAATAGTTTTGCTCGAAAAGAAAAAAACATAGCCCTCGCCTACAACGCGTCAGGGCCGGGAAGCAAAACGGTAGCCCACGCCGCGGACGGTCTCGATATAGTGGTCGCAATCACCGAGTTTCTTGCGCAATCGCTTCACATGAGTGTCCACCGTGCGGGTGACCACCTCGGCTTCGATATCCCAGACATCGCGCAATAGATCTTTTCGCGACTGGACCTGGCCGCGACGGAGAAAGAGGATCTTGAACAGACGAAACTCGAGGGCCGTCAGACCGGCCGGTTCCTCGCCGATGAGCAGATGGTGTCCCGGGATATCTATGGTAAGCGGTCCAAATTTAACGGGATTTCCAAATTCCAAGTCTCCATCATCGTCGCTACGGCGCAGGATAGCGCGGATGCGCAATTTGAGCTCGCGCACACTAAAGGGCTTGACGACGTAATCATCGGCCCCAGCTTCCAGCCCAGTGATCCTGTCCATCTCCTCGCCACGAGCGGTGAGCATCAGCACCGGTACCTTGCAGGTAGCGGCCTCATTTCGAATATGACGGCATAATTCGATGCCCGACAGGTCCGGCAGCATTCGGTCCAGGATCACCAGATCAGGGATAATCCCCTCGCCGAGGATGTCGAGCGCGGCCTGGCCGGTGAGCGCGGCACGGGTCTCATAACCCTCGTTCTGAAGATTATACTCCAGATTTTTTACGAGGTCCGCTTCGTCTTCAATGATTAGGATCACGGTGGGTGGTGGGTGGTGGGTAGTGGGAACGGCGGTACTGCAACTGCACTGCTAACGGCGGTGCGACAGGGCAACGGCGGTACGGCAACTGCTAACGGCGGTAATGCACTGCTAACGGCGGAACTACACAACAACTTCGGTACGGCAACGGCAATACTGCGCGACAACAGCTCAAGGTAAATATAATGGCTGGCCTGTCATCTCCAATGCAACAGGGGATCAATCAATGTTACTCCTTCGTCACAGTAACGGATCGCCAAGACCAAGACCGTCGCGATTCCCAGCCCAAAGCCGCCGTGTTGCCCTGTCGTTCCGCCGTCCGCAGTGCAGTATCGCCTTTGTCGTCCCGCCGTTGCCGCTCCGCCGTTGCCTTTCCGCCTTTTCTGTGTCGTCCCGCCGTTCCGCCGTGGCCGTTGCCGTTCCGCCGTTGCCTTTCCCACCACCCACTACCCACCACCCACCACCCGTTTTCCCTTGCTCTGCGAGCGTGCAGAGGCTATCGAAGCAGTGGGCGAGAGTGGCGGAATTGGCAGACGCGCTGGATTTAGGTTCCAGTGGGGTAACTCCCGTGAGGGTTCGAGTCCCTCCTCTCGCATCGCCAGACCTATTTGAACCGTCCCTTATGTCGACTTGATGAGGAGAATTGATAGATGCCATATGAGCTTGAAGAAACCGGTGAATTGACGAGAACCGCCACGGTGACGGTGCCGCAAGAAGATTTTGAAAAGCGGATCAACAAGGCCCTTCGAAAATTGTCGAAGAACGTCAACCTCAAGGGTTTCCGAAAGGGGAAGGTGCCCCTTCCGGTGATGCGCCAGCGCTACGGGGCGGCCGTGACCCGCGACGTCGTCGAAGAGATCGTCAACGACAATATCAACGAGCTCCTCGATGATGTGGACAACGTGCTCTACCTGGGCACCCCTCAGGTCACGCAGGTGCCCACCGGTGAGGAGGCGGAGCTGATCTTCAGCGTCGACCTCGAGCTTCGCCCCGAGATCGATCCCATCGGCTTTTTGGGAATGGACGTCGAAAAGCCGAAGGTCGAGATCGGCGGCGACGATATCGACGAATACCTTGAGTCTCTGCGCCAGGAGCACGCCGACAAGCAGCCCGTGGTCACTCGGGAGGTCATCGCCAGCGGCGATATCGTCACCGTCGACTTCAAAGCGCTCAGCGATCATCCCGAGCTGGAGCAGATGAAGGGCGAAGACGTTGAGATCGAAATCGGCAGCGGTCAGGCCCTGCCCGGTATCGACGAGGCTCTGGAGGGCGCCGACCTGGACGCCACGGTGGAGTCGGAGATCGAGCTCGGCGAAGATTTTCCCGTCGAGGAGTTGCGCGGCACGGACGTGCCCATTCAGCTCGACGTCAAAAAGGTAGAGCGCCGAGTCCTGCCCGAGATCGACGACGATTTCGCGCTCAAGACCGGCGAAGGTGAGACCCTGTTGGAGCTTCGCGGAAATATCCGCAAACAGCTGGAAGAGGCCCGCGAGGAAGAAGCCCGCCGTCACGCCACAGAGTCCATGATCAACAGCCTGCTCGAAAAGCACGATTTCGAGCTGCCCCCTCAATTTTTGGACCAGCAATTGGAGCGCACCGCCAAGCAGCGTCTCCAGATGTTGAGCGGTCAAGGCCTCGACCTCGACGAGCTGGGCATCGATATCGGCGCCTTCAAAGAGCAGATGGCCGAAGACGTGACCCGTCAGATCAAGACCGAATTCTTGTTGGTCGAGATCGCCCGAAAGGAAAAGATCGAGGTCAACGAGGAAGATCTCCTCAATTTCTTCGAAGGCCAGGCCGAACGGATGGGCGTGCCGGTCCAGCAATATATGGCCTTCGTCGGCCAGAACCAGGATGCCATGCGCCAGGCTAACGCCACGGTTTTGCTCGAAAAAACGAAGTCCCATCTTCTCGACGAGGCGACGATCACCGACGTGGAATGGCCCGAAGAGGAAGAGCCTGAAGAGGAGCCGGCGGAAGAAGAAGAGGCCGCCGATGGTTCCGATGAAGAGCCGACCGAAGAGGATTCGGCGGCCGACGACGAAACGTCTGATGAGTCTGAAGAATCGGAAGAATCTGACGAAGATAAATCGTAACTGCCTGTCTATTTGGAGGAATCCATGGGTTTTATCCCAAGCGTCGTCGAGGAAACACATCGTGGCGAGCGCGGCTGGGACATCTTCAGCCGCCTGCTCAAAGATCGGATCATTTTCCTGGGCACCGGCGTCAATGATCAGATCGCCAACTCGATCATCGCTCAGCTCCTCTTTTTGGAGAGCGAAGATCCGGAAAAAGAGATCTCTCTTTATATCAACTCCCCCGGCGGCAGCGTCACCGCCGGGTTGGCGATCTACGATACGATGAAATATATCCAGGCCCCGGTGACCACGATCTGCCTGGGACAGGCGGCGTCGATGGGGGCCGTGCTCTTGGCCGCCGGCGAGAAGGGCAAGCGATTCAGCCTGCCCAACTCGCGGATCTTGATCCATCAGCCCATGATGGGCGGATTGAGCGGTCAGGCCACGGATATCGACATCCAGGCCAAAGAGATCCTCGAGCTTCGCCAGACCCTCAACCAGATTCTGGCTGATTCTACCGGCCAGGATATCGATCGGATCAAAAAAGATACGGATCGCGATTTTTTCATGAGCGCCGAAGACGCTCGCGATTATGGTTTGATCGACGAGGTTATCTCGCCGCGTGCCAAGTCAGACTGAGCTCTGGCCGGCAGCGGGAATTAGTTTAGCCGTGACGCCCACTCTGCTATGGTCGAAGCTGACTACGGCAGGTGTGCTGAAATAAGGTCGGCTGCCACATCGTTTTGTCGATGAACGTTGGAACCTTCACCCGGCGCCAGAGGGGGCCGGATTTAACGAGAGGCCAACAGAGTACGCATAACCCCAGGATTTTCTCATGGCGAAAAAAGGCAACAGCGGAGGTCACGCCAACCTGTGCTGTTCGTTTTGCGGCAAGAGCCAGCGTGACGTTCAGAAATTAATCGCAGGCCCCACGGTCTATATCTGCGACGAGTGTATCGGATTATGCGGTGATATCATCGACGACGAGGTGGAGCGTGAAAACCGGGCCAGCGGTCTGGCCCACGTGCCCACCCCGGTAGAGATCAAGGAAGTGCTCGACCAGTACGTCATCGGCCAGGAGATGGCCAAACGAGTGCTGTCGGTGGCGGTGCACAACCACTATAAGCGCATCGACAGCCACGTCGGTGAAGACGAAGTGGAGCTCCAAAAATCGAATATCCTCCTCATCGGTCCCACGGGCAGCGGCAAGACCTTATTGGCTCAGACTCTGGCGAGAATTCTGGACGTGCCCTTCTCCATCGCCGACGCCACGAGCCTCACCGAAGCGGGCTATGTGGGCGAAGACGTGGAGAATATCATCGTCAACCTCCTGCAGGCCGCCGACGGCGACGTGGAAAAGGCCAGCCGGGGCATCATCTATATCGACGAGATCGACAAGGTCTCCCGTAAAGGTGAAAATCCATCGATCACCCGTGACGTCTCCGGTGAAGGGGTCCAGCAGGCCCTGCTCAAGATCATTGAGGGCACTGTGGCTTCCGTCCCCCCCAAGGGAGGCCGAAAGCACCCCCAGCAAGACTTTTTGCATATCGACACCACCAATATTCTATTCATCTGTGGTGGTGCGTTTTCCGGCCTGGAATCGGTGATCGCCAGGCGGGTGGGCGACAAACGCATGGGCTTTGGTGGGGAGATTGGAAAGGCCGAAGATCGGAGCACCAGCGAGCTGCTCAACGAACTTCAACCGGAAGATCTGATGCGCTTTGGGCTCATCCCCGAATTCGTGGGCCGCGTACCCGTCATCGCCACCCTCGAGGAATTGAGCGAAGACGACCTGGTCAAGATTTTGACGTTGCCCAAAAATGCATTGATAAAGCAATATCGTAAATTATTCCGCGTCGACGGCGTGGAGCTTACCTTCGAGGAAGAAGCACTTCGTTCGGTAGCCCGAGCAGCACTGGCCCACAAAACGGGGGCCCGGGGGCTTCGTTCGATTCTGGAACGATTGATGATGGATCTTATGTATGAATTGCCCGACCGAGAGGATATCTCGGACGTGCGCATCACCGACGATATGGTCAACAGCGCCGAAGGCGCATCGATCCAACTCGATCTGTCCACCGCAGAGTCCGCATAAACGCAGCATGCTGAGCGTCTGCTCCATACGACCAGGCGTTCATCACCCTTTATTGACGACTCCCAGCTTCGCGAGACCATCCCTATGGCATCGAACGACTCCTCCGAACCGACCACGACCAAGCAGGTTCTGCCCCTGCTTCCCCTTCGCGATATTCTGGTCTTCCCGGCCATGAAGGTGCCCCTTTTCGTGGGCCGAGAAAAGAGTATCGCCGCCCTCGATCGGGCGATGAAGCTCGATCGAAAGATTCTGTTGGCCGCCCAGAAAAAGGCCAAGACCAACGACCCCGGCGCCGATGATATCTACGAGGTGGCCACCCTGGCCACCATCGATCAGCTATTTCGGCTCCCCGACGGAACGGTCAAAGTTCGGGTGGTGGGCGAACAGCGCGTGGAGCTGAAGGAGTATCTGGAGCACGACCCCTACTTCCAGGTGCGCTACGACCTGCTGGACGACGATCCACTGGAGCAGGACTCCGAATTGGAAGCTCTGCTCAAGACTCTGCGCTCCTCATTTGGGGATTACGTCAAGCTCAACAAGCGCATCCCCTCCGATATGGTTGAGGAGATCGGCCGCATTGAAGATCCCTCTTTGCTGGCAGATACGATCGTCGCCCAACTGGCCCTTAAATTGGCGGACAAGCAGATCATCTTGGAGACCCTCGACGTCGCCGAACGGCTCAACTCTCTCTACGAGTTGATGCAAGAGGAGATCGAACTGCTCAAGGTTGAAAAGAAGATCCGCTCCCGCGTCAAAAAGCAGATGGAGCGCACCCAAAACGACTATTACCTCAAGGACATGCAGAACTCGATGAAAGACAAAGGAGGCGGTGGCCAGAACGAGTTCAAAAACGAAATCGACGAGCTCGCCGAGCAGATCGAAGAAAAGGAGATGTCCGAAGAGGCCAAAGAGCGCCTGGAGCGGGAGCTCAAGAAGCTCAAGATGATGAGCCCCATGAGCGCCGAAGCCACGGTGGTGCGAAATTATATCGACTGGGTGCTCTCCCTTCCCTGGACGGAGATGACCGAGGATCGCCTCGACGTCGAACGGGCCGAGGAAGTCCTGGAGGCCGATCACTACGGCCTAAAAGAACCGAAAGAGCGAATTCTGGAATACCTGGCGGTCAAAGCGCTGATCAAAAAGCCCCGGGGACCCATCCTATGCCTGGTCGGCCCTCCCGGGGTCGGTAAGACCTCGCTGGGACGATCGGTGGCCCGGGCGCTGAACCGAAAATTCGTGCGATTGAGCCTCGGCGGCGTCCGTGACGAAGCGGAAGTCCGCGGTCACCGCAGAACCTATATCGGCGCCCTGCCGGGTAAGATCATCCAGCAGCTTCGCAAAGCGGGCAGCAATAATCCGGTGATGCTTCTCGACGAGGTGGACAAGATGTCCACTGATTTTAGAGGCGATCCCTCGAGCGCCCTGCTGGAAGTGCTGGACCCGGAGCAAAACTCCACGTTCAACGACCACTATCTGGATCTGGACTACGATCTGTCGAACGTGATGTTTTTGTGCACCGCCAACAATCTCCAGGAGATCCCGGCCCCCCTTCGCGACCGGATGGAGATCATCCGCATCCCGGGCTATACGGACTTTGAAAAGCTCCAGATCGCCCGTCACTACCTGGTGCCCAAGCAAAAGAAGAATAACGGCATCGACGACGTAGAGGTCTCCTTTACGGACGGCGCCATCAAGCGCACCATCAACCACTATACCCGGGAAGCCGGTGTGCGTAGCCTGGAGCGTGAACTGGGCACGATCTGCCGAAAGATCGCCCGTCAGGTCGTCAAAGAGGGCAAAGACCAGACCTTCAAGGTCACCCAGAAGACGGTGCCCGACTACCTGGGCAAGCAAAAATACACCCAGGGCCGCATCGAAGAGGGCGACGCCATCGGCATGACCAACGGCGTGGCCTGGACTCAATACGGCGGCGTCATGCTCGTCAGCGAGGTCACGGTGATGCCCGGTAAGGGCAAATTCATCATCACCGGTAAATTGGGCGACGTGATGCAGGAGTCGGCACAAGCGGCCATGAGTTATGTGCGCTCCCGGGCGATGAATCTGGGCTTGAGCCCCGATTTCCATCAGAAAGTGGACCTCCATATTCACTTCCCGGAAGGGGCGCTTCCCAAAGACGGGCCCTCAGCAGGTATCACCATGGCCTGCAGCATCGTCAGCGCCCTGACCCGCATCCCCGTACGCCACAACGTGGCCATGACCGGCGAGATCACCCTCCGCGGCCGTGTGCTCCCTGTGGGCGGACTCAAAGAAAAGGTCATCGCCGCCCACCGCGGTGGTATCAAAATGGTGATCGCCCCCAAGGAAAATAAGAAGGATTGGGACGACATCCCCGAGAAGGTGCGCAACGAGGTCGACGTGTTGTGGGCGGAGCATATGGACCAGGTCCTGGCCCGGGCTTTGACCCTGGACGACCCAGATGCCTTCAAAGAGCGGCTCGAGCAGCCCCTTCTGCCGCCGGATATCTTGCTCGACGGTGGAAAGTCGGCGCCCGGTAGCGGCGACGGCGTCTCCAAAGAAACGTCGATTCACTGACCACTGACAACTGATCACTGATCGAAGAAGCTCCCCGCTTGCGGGGAGCTTTTTTTTAGCCCTTGATTCTCCGGGTACCCGAAATGGCGCGCATAATCGCCACTTCATTCATCACCGCCTCTTTTCCCACGGCGGCGATGAACATACGGCGACCGCCGGCGCGAAATACGCAGCACGTCACTTCATCAATACCGAGGTCGGGGCGATGCCGTCGAAGAGGCGCCATATGGCTGCCCCGGTGTTCGGGAGCCATGGCCATCATGGGCGCCAGTCGTGCCAGGCCTTCCATCAGGGGTGTCGGTGAATCGGGAGACAGAGCGATCACCTGGCCGCCTTCATCGACGAGGACGCAACAATCGAGGCCGAAGTCCCGCACCACCTGCTCGAGCTGAAAGCCGATCGCCAGGGAGGGGTCGTCGGAGCGTCGTGTCCTGCGATCGTCGTTGAGATTCGGAAAACTAAGCATAATGACCATCCTTGGTCCTGGGGAATTCCAATTTGCCTTGCCGCAATCAGTAGCCTAGCGGTTCATCGCGGTGGGGCAATTTTTTTGCTCTCTCCCCTTTGTCAGATGCTGAAGCTACCGTAGAGTCTCTCCACCAGATCATTCAATTCTGCGGTTCATTTATGTCTCTAGTTATCTTTGGCCTGGTGGGAATCATCGTCGCCCTGGGCACGGCCCATTGGGTGGGTTTTCGCCTCTCGAAGTTCAGCCATTGCCAGTCCGGTCGTGGACGGGAGGTCATGCCCGCGCTGGAAGCTCGAGATGATCCCAAAGGTGACGCCGCCCAGCGCTGGCGAGACAATATAAGCCGGGCAGAGCAAAAATTGCTCGATCATTTTCAGGGAGACGTCAAGGGAGCTCGCGCAGACCGGCTGGCCAAAATCATCGGTGAATATCCGGGCGTCGTCGAAGCCGCATTGGAGCGAATGCGCCAGGAGATTCCCTGTCGCATCCGGGTGACCCGATCCGGCGAATTGCTCCATGATTTTGCGGCCCAGGATCTCGATGAATTGCGCCGCCGTGGAAGAAGAAATCTTCCCTTTCGACTCTTCTTATTTGGATTGGCCGCCATGGCCAATATCAGCGCCATCTGGCCTGTATTGATGGTCCTCATGGTGGCCGTGATCAGCCTGGACATCCTATTGGGGATGCCCACCGATATGGCTCTACCCTACGGATTTGCCGGTGTGGCAATCGTGGGTGCAGTGGTTCTGGCTGCCTGGCTCGGTGGATTGTTGATCCGATTCTTTTTGACGCCTCTCATCAGGGCTCCCCGCCTGGACTATGCTCACGACAAGATCCAACGAAAGGTGCTCAAAGAGGAGCTCAAGCTCGAGCGCCAGGTTCGCGGTGAAGCCGGGTTTTTCCGCTGGGGCGGCACCACCGCCTATGTATCGACCACCACCTTAAATTCTCAATACGGTCATATGGACAGCGGCTTTTCGGCAATGCTGCGCCGCGAAGCACAGGAAAAGGATAAGGGCGGCGGCGGTGGCGGCGGTGGCGGCGGTGGCGGCGGTGGCGGTGGTGGCGGTGGCGGTGGCGCAGGCGGCGCGCTTCACGTGATCTTCATCCTATTTTTCATCGTCCTCATATTGGCCTGCCTATTTACGATCTATGTCTGGCTTCGGGGCCTCTATCGCGCGATCACGGGCCGCGACGACAAAACCGAGAAATTCGGGCCCGCCGAGTGGGTGCGATTGGTAGACGGCGCCGACTGGTACGAGCGCTTTTTGCCCACCAATGACCTGATCTCCCGTATGGCGCGAGCGATTCGACGGGCACTTCGGCGGCGGCGGCCCGGCGATCTTCAAATGGCGGGGCGGATCCTGGAGTTGGCCATCGAACGAGGGGGCACTGTTTCGGCCCTCGATATCGCGCTCAGCGAAGCCCTGGACCCGGCAGAGGTCGCCGAGGTGGGTGCTCTTCTATGCCGGCGATTTGGCGGGAAGATCGCGATCTCCGAAGGCGGGGAGCTCCTCTTTCATTTCGATCTCCATATGCTCAAAGATCTCGAACTCCCCAGGGGGCCGATCTACGAATTTCTCGACCGCCTTGGCCGCCTGCCCAATCAATTGCGCCGCGAGGAATTTCAGCCCACCGACAAATTGCCGGTCAATATGGTGGGCTTAAAATACGTCCACCTCCGCGCCGGGGATTATGTGGTGGGCGGCGCTCTCTTCATGTATCTGACCTCCCTATACGTCTTCGGCGTCCTCCAGCCAGACGAACTCCAGGGCGTTAATCTGGGCATCTCTCCCGAAATCGCCGAGCCGATCTGGCAATGGGGACCGCTTATCTCGGTGGCCACCCTATTATTTGCCATCGGCACGATATGCCTGGTCACCACGGCGAGATATTTGAGCAAAGCCCTGGCCACCCAGGGCGTCCAACGCGACGCACGGCGGGCCTTCGCCCACGCCATCTATGATGCTCTGGAGGAGGACAAAGAAGAGGTCAATCTGCTGATGTGGACCGAGCGATTGCGAAGCCTCTTCGAAGACGCTCATAAGAGCTTCGATCGCCAATTCTTCGAGAAAGAATGTATGGGAATCCTCATCGACTTCGATCTGGAGGACCAGATTCAATTCGATGATCAGGGCCGGCTAACTACGGTTTCAATCCAGCCCCTGAGACAACGGCTGGAAGACGCTCGAAGCGGTGAGTCCACAGATATCGAAGGTCAAATCGTCGACCAAGTTGGGACCGGCGAAGTTGGGACCGTTGAAACCGACGACGAAGAGGTGATCTTCGAATCCCATTCGGCTCCGCAGCGCATCCGCTCATTCGGCTAATCAAAGCTCAATGGGGCGAGCGCTTAATCGGTTTGCGCTTCTAATTTTGCACGGGCAAATGCCTTGACCGGGCTCCAGAGGGGATCGGCGGCCACCGCCTCTTCCAGGGATTCCCGACGGGTTTCTTCGTCTTCAGCGGCCACGGCGCGGCCTATCAGATATGCCACCCGGTATTCCTGATCCCAATAGTTGGACAGCTCGGCGTCGAAGGCGCGCGGGCCAACTCCGTCGTCGAGAGAAGCTAAAAAATGAGCGTAGTGCTGGGCCGCCGAGTTGAGATTCTCATAATAGAGTTCCTCCCTGCCGCGGTCATAGATCATCTCGAATACGTCGTATCTCTCCACGGCCAATCCCAATACGGCGATGAGGGTCAATAATTCGGGCTCGAGAAAATAAGGGATCCCAACTTCGTCACTCTTGTCGATGGCGACGTCGAAGTGTTGAATGAGATCTGTTGCCAGGCCTTGATAGAGGGCGCGATTGAACTCGACCAAATATCCCCTCTCTTCCAACGTGGATTCTTCCCGGAGCATCTCGTACTCCGAATCGAGGAAAAACCCGGCGTCCGTGACCAGATAGAGTTCGGCTCCGTAATACGAATCGGCCCCCAGGACGGCCAGCGCGCGCTCATCCATCGCCGAAGCCCTCGGCGGAAATTCGTCGTCCAGGGAGGCCACGATACGGGCGGGAAGGGTGACCAACGAATAGTCCAGATAAACCCCTTCATAAGCCTTGCGTCCCAGAAGGCCCATCAAGCGGTCCAGACCCTCCAGAGCATCGTCGTCAGCAATGGCGAGCAAACAGCGGGCGTAGGGGATATCGTGAAAAACCCCGTCGATTTCGCCGTCTCTCCAGCGCTGAGCGAGGGCGCGGACGTGGACGTCGATGCGCGAACAGGCGCCGAGTCGACTCCATTGAAAGACCATCTCCTCGTGGAAGAAGGCGTCCTGCGTCTCCAATTCGGCGGCCCGTTCCAATAATTTGTGACGCCGGTGGTCATCCTCTTCGAGAATGGCGAGATAAAATGCGGTCGCCCGCGCATCCTTTGTCTCATGGAGTTTGGCGAAATGATCGGCCACTGCGGCGCCGGCTCCACTGGACTTCATCGTTCGAAGATAGGCGATATTGAGCACCAGATTATCGGGATGATTCGCCGAGATCTGAGCGAGTCCGGCGAGCCATTCCTCTTGCTGATGTTCCTCGAGCCATTCCGGAATGTGGGAGAGTAAATAAAAGAGCCCCGGCGTATCGGGAGCGAACTCGCTCAGATTCGACAGGGCCAATTGAAGGTTCTCGAGGTCTAGCATCCAACCCACTTGCCACAGGGAATTGGAGAGATTTGCCCCTTCATAATACAGCCCGGTGCGCGCCGTACCCCTAAAGAATACGTATTCCGGGAACTCCTCGTCCACCCGGTGGACGTCCTCCAGAACGACGACCTGATGTCCGACAAGGGGCTCAATTCCCTCTCTGGAGTCTATCTTGCCCGTATGGACTAATTCGCCATCGACGTACTCGAACTCCGCTTCGTCATAATAGACGACGGTCTCCAGATAGGGGGTGCCTACGCCGGCGATGTTATAGAGAGTGCCCGCCGATTTATTGAAGATTCTCTGACTGAACCCGGGCAATTCGGCGGTGACCGTTTCTATCCTATCGCCGTCGACGAAGCGGCTCTCCAGGCTCAACTCACCAGATCCCAGAGAGAAGCTCTCCATCTGATAGGGCTCAACGCGCACCACCTCATCGCCATCGATGACGATCTCGACCGGTTCGTCGAATCCGTTGACCACATAGAGCGGAGCGTCGCCATAGCTGAAGACTGCATAGCCGATGCAGGGGCCGACGACGAAGACGAAGAAAAAGAGCACCAAAAAACCGATCAAAAAGCTCGGCTTCGATCGGGAAGGGCCTTGGATTTTCATAGCCTGCTCGCGCAGAAGTGATAGTGGTTTAATAAATTCCGAATGGGATAAAACCTATCAGCTTCGACGCAACAGGGCCACGCACTCCACATGATAGGTCTGGGGGAACATATCGACGGGCTGGACGATCTCCAATTGGTAGCCCCCTTTTTGGAGATCTCTTAGATTCGGCGCCAGCGTGGCCGGATTGCAGGATATATAGACCAGGTGGGGAGCGCCGATTTCTAAGATCTGCTCAATCGCCGAGCGCTGGAGGCCGCCGCGAGGGGGATCGACGACGGTGAGGTCGATCTCATCGCAGATCGGGAAGAATTGCTCCGATTTGAGGACGTCACCCACATCACCGGCGAAAAATTCGATATTGTCGATACCATTATACTCGGCATTTCGCCGGGCGTTTTCCACGGCATCGGTCTGCATCTCGATGCCATAGACCTCCTGACAGAACGGGGCCAGGCACAGGCCGATGGTGCCCGTGCCGCTATAGAGGTCGAGCACCTTGCCGTGGCCTTTTTCAAGCCCCGCTTTTTCGATGACCTCCCCATAGAGGATCTGGGCGCCCAGAGTATTGGGCTGAAAAAATGCGCGGGGATGAATAGCAAAGCGAAGGCTTCGATCGTCGGGCAAATGAAGCTCTTCGTGGAGGACGGCCTGACCATGGAGATGGTGCTCGATCCACCGGGTGGACTGCCCTTTTCGGGCCAGTTTTTGAGTCCAATAAACGGAGGTGATTTTCTGGCCCAATGCTTCGGCCTGAGCCAGCGAGAAGTCGCAAAATGCCCGACCCACCTGCTGGGCCGGCACCCGTTGTCCGTCCATCGACACCGACTCGTCGGCAGTGGTGACCAGCTCGACCATACGCTCCCCGGTCTGCTTTCCCTCCCGGACCATCAGCTCCAGAAGCAGGCCGTCTCGCGACGTATTTCGCCAGGGCTTTAACTGACGCTCAATTGCCCATCGCCGCAGGGCAGGAACGAATTTGGCGACGAATTCAGATTGCAAATAGCAGGTCTCGAGGTTGACGATTTCGTAGCTATACCCCGTGGGATGGAGGCCAAGAGCAAAATCGCGCTCCGCCGTATCGCCGAAGCTAAAGACCATCTTATTGCGATAAAACCAGGGCTGGTCCATGCCCTTTAAGGGCAGCACCAGGCCCGGGTCGAGGCCCTCGGCGATGAAATGTTCTTTAATGCGCCGCTCTTTGATGGCCAGTTGATGGCGATAACTCAGCTCTTGATAAGTACACCCCCCACACCCCTCGCCGCTCAATTCACGGCGCCCGAAGTGGGGACATCTGGGCTCGATTCGAATCGGCGACTTTTCGATAAATTCGAGAATATGACAGGTGCACCGGCGACGGCGAATGCGCTCCACCTCGACGCGCACCCGGTCTCCGGGCACGGCCTTTCGCACGAAGACCTCATAGGTAATATGCTCACGCTGGGGCCCGACGATGGCCTCCACCTGCCCACGGCCCAGCCCCCGGTCGGTGACTCCCTCGATATCGACGACGAGCTCTGCGCCCTTTTGAAGACCCCGCTCTAGATCGAGCATATATTACCCTCTCGAACCTGAAAGACCCTCAGATCGTCGTCCAGCAGGATATGATCTCGATGGGTGGTGGTGATAAAGACCTGTCCCGATTGGCGGTTTTTTAGAAAATCGAAGAGATGGCGGTTTCGCTCTCGGTCAAGCTCACTGGAGACGTCGTCGAGGAGCAAGATCGGCGCGAAATGGTAGCGCTCCTCCAGGTAGGTGATCTCCGCAATCTTCATGGCCAGGATAAACGCTCGCGTCTGACCCTGGCTGGCAAAGGCGCGGACCTCGCGGCCGTTTAAGGTGGCCACCAGGTCGTCGCGGTGAGGGCCGACCACCGTATACCCCCGCTGGCGTTCCTCATCGTCTGTGCGGCGAAGAGATTCGGCCAGCAGGGTCTCGACGAAGGAGTCCTGCTCCAGGGCCCGCTCCACGTCGATGGTGCCCTCCATCCAGGTCGGCTCATAGGTCAACCCGGCGTGATAGTCGGGGCTGAAGATGGCGTGAAAGGTGCGCTCTAAGACGGGCCGAAAATGTTCGGTAAAATCCAGGCGGCGCCGCAATATTCGCGCTCCCCACTCGATAAATTGGTCGTCGTAGACCGACAGAAGCGAGCCGTCGATCTTGGGCTCTTTGAGCAGTGCGTTTCGATTCTTGAGCACGGCGTCGTAATGCATCGACTCCGTGCCGAAGGCCGGGTGGGCGTTAAAGATTGCCCGATCGATAAAATCGCGGCGCCGCGATGGCGAACCCTTCAACACACCGATATCGTCGGGGCCGAAGACCACCACATTGAGGGTGCCGAAGAAGTCGGCGATATTTCGAACCCCCTGGTCATTTAGATAGATCTTTTTTCCCCGAGGGCCGATCTCGAGGCGTACCTTGCGCTCGTGGCCGCCGCGCTCGATGCGGGCCTCCAATAGGGCTTCGTCGGCCCCGAATCGAATGAGGTTGGCGTTGGTGGCCTGGCTGCGGAAGCTCTTGACGGCGCTCAACAGGTAGAGGGCCTCCAAAAAGTTGGTCTTTCCCTGCCCGTTGGCGCCGGTGAGGATATTGAAGCGCTCGTGGGGAACGACTTCGACGTGCTCGAAATTTCGAAAATCACTGAGCCGGATCGCTTCTAGCTGCATGCGTCGTCACAGGCGCATGGGCATGACGACAAAGAGCATCTCCTCGCGGTCCGGATCGCGAATCAGCGTCGGCGATAAGGTGTCGATGATCTCGATCGAGACCGCATCACCTTCGATGGCGCCGAGCACGTCTTTGAGATAGCGGAAATTAAAGCCCGCTTTGACCGGCTGACCCTCGTATTCGACGGGCACCACTTTTTTGGCTTCTCCACGGTCCGGGTCGGAGGCGTAGAGTTCCAGGCCTTCGTCGGACAGCGACAGCCGTACGTTATGAGTCTTCGAGCTTGCGAAGAGGCTCACGAATTTGAGCGATTGGTCCAGCAGGCTCTTCTCGGCGATGGCCCGATGCTCCGATTCACGAGGCAATACCTGAGTGAAGTCTGGGAAGCTGCCGTCGATCAGTCGAACGGACAGGCTCATGGGGCCGGTCTTGAAGACCACGTTATTGTCGATAAGCCCAAAGGACAGCTCCGAATCGTCGGCGTCGACGATCCGGCGAATCTCGGCCAGTCCCTTTCGAGGGATAATGATTCCCTCCGTCAGGGCTGCCGGGATATCGGCCTCGGGATCGAAATCCTCGGGGGGCGTTTCGATCTTCGACAGTCGGTGGCCGTCGGTGGAGACCATCAACAGATTATTCTCGTCGGTGACCTTGAAAAACGCACCGGTCAGGTTGGCCCGCGAATCATCGGTGGAGACGCTGAAGATCGTCTTGTCGATCATGTCCAGCAGGCGCTCCGTGGCGATGGGAAAGAGCTCCACTGACGACGTATCCAGAATATTCGGAAAGTCGTCGGCGTGGGTTCCCACGATTCGACACGATACGGAGCCCGATTTCAGGTTGGCCCAGTGGTTCTCCTCGGTCTCCAATTCCAGAGTATCGCTCTCCAGATTCTTGACTATATCGAAGAGGCTTCGCGCCTGGAGGGTGACCTTGCCAGGTTCCAACACCTCGCAGGTGCAGGAGGTGGACACCGAAATATCGAGGTCCGTGGCGTGCAGAGTCAGCGTATCGCCCTCGGCCTCGAGCAAGGCATTGGACAAAATGGCCAGCGTGCTTCGATGGCTGACCACACCCTGAAGTTTGAAGAGCTCCTGGCTGAGAGCATCACTGGAAATCCGAATCTTCATGGACCTCGTCTCCACATGGGACGGCGTTTTTATTAGCGCTTTCGACCTCCCAATCCACCATAGCTGGCGCGGTGATGCAAGTCCCTTTTAGTCTCGTGGCGACCAGGCAGGTTTCCCAGAAGTTTTCCACAGGCCTCTAAAGACTGTTAACTAGAAAAAAAGGAGTTTTTATATTTTAGATAGTCTTAGTAATAGGGGCTGTGGAAATGTGGAAAACATATTTAACTACCTGTAAAACAACGATTAATTTCCCACAATTAGGATCGGAAAAGTCTGTGACGAGAGTGTGACGAGAAAAGCGGCTCCGTTTTCCTCAGAAAAACCACCAGGTCATCAACAGAGATCCAACAGTGTTTTGCACAGACCTTTCCACAGGGCCCACTCAGTCCCAATAGAGCGCGGCCAGCTTGGCCGCAATGCGGACTAGCAGTCCGCGCTCCAGGGAAGCTGTAAGTGTTTAGTCCCAATGGAGCGCGGCCAGCTTGGCCGCAATGCGGGCTAGCAGTCCGCGCTCCAGGGAATACGAGAGCAGAGAACATCGCAGATTACTGTCACCCCACTGAACGCTACTCACGGCTTAAAGACCGTTGATAATTAAGTGTTCACTAATCCCTTTCGAAGGCGGCCTAATTATGCGAAGGTCGTCGGCGATTGGAGCCTTTCGATTGGTCTGGCCACAGGGAGTTGTAGTTTTGTCGACACGGCGCATGCCCGCAGCGAAGCGGAAAAAACAGATCTTGTTGAGCGCGATCAAGGTCTTTGCTCGATCCACCTACCATGGCTCGACGACCAAAAGCATCGCCGAAGAGGCGGGAGTCACGGAGGCCTTATTATATCGGTATTTCGGCAGTAAGAGGGATATCTTTACGGAGGCCATCAACCATACGGCCAGTCGCCTGACCCGGGGATTGGAGGCGTTACTCGAGGAGAAGGGAGAGGATCCCCTGGAGGCGATCACCGCCTGTGTGGACTATTATGTCACGATCCTGGAGTCCAACCCCAATATGGCGCGGATGATCTTTTTGGTCCTCGCCGAGCTCGACGAAGAAGACGTGCGCCAGATCTATTTGCCCCTTCAGAAAAGAGGGGTCAAAGCCATGGCCCAGGCCATCAGCCAATGGCAGGAGATGGGCTATGTGGTCGACGACGTGGACGTGTTGGACGCGGCCTGGTTATTCTACGGGTCCTATATGATCCTGGCTCAGGTCAAACAATCCCATGGGGAAGTGCAAATCGATCCCAGTCGAGTGGTGGGCTTGATCCGCCCCTTCTTGACGGAAAAAGCCCTGAAGGGGCTCGATGCTCTATAAGTGAGGCGCCGTTGATCGAGCGCTCGCACTTGGATCAGAAGAAGGGATTATCCATTGGATCTCGGGGGGGGATGATGGGGTAGCCCATCTCCTCGTAATCGTCGTCATCGGGGGGATCGTGGGATTCGCAATAACAGGGGATGATCAGGGGCTCAACGCCATAATAACGGCGAAATTCGGCGAAGAGATCGGGCGCCTGATCGGCGAAGATCTCGGGAAGGCCGAAGAAGGCTTCGGTGGCGACGGCGAAAAACTCCGATTCGTCGGCCGCCCCGTAGAGATCGAGAAAGCTCTCCTCCGGGTGGTCGCGCATGGCCGAATAATATTTCTGGCAGGCCACCGCCCAGGGCCCGTAATCCTTGCCCCTGTGGAGCAGGGGCGTGCCATCGAAATAGCCGCTGGACATATCGAGTATATGGGCCATTTCATGGAGAATCGTGCTGTAGCCGCTGCATGGATATTCCAGACCGGAGAGCACAGCAGGCCAGCTCAAGACGACCGTGCCGAAGGGATGAGCCTCTCCATGCAAGGGACCGGGCAAGACGTCTTCGTCGGGATTGACGAAATGGTCGGGGTAGATCACGAATTCGCAATGGCGGTCAAAGGCTGACAGGGGCAGGCCCCGGGCCATCCGGGCGGCCTGGCTGGCGATGATGACTTTCATCTCTTCGTCGAGTTCGAAGCCGCCGGCGCCGATCCAGAGTTTTTCCCACATGAAGATCTTGAGGTGCGACAAAAAGCGCTGGGCCTGGTCGTCGGGGAAAAACTCGAAGATCGGCAGATGATCGGTGACGGCCTCCATCCAGCGTTCGGGGATGGGCCGCTCCAATAGGCGGCGCCGTCGTTGTGATTTAAGGAGTGCAAACATGGATGGCGTCATGCAATGGCGGCTGGCTTACTTCGAGGTATGAACCTATCGCGACATGGTTTATTCCTCCAGTAAAGGAGCCTCCGCCTTCCTGTCAGGCCCGAAATCTGGTAGCCAGAAGAGAGCGATCAACAGCGTTTTAATGGTCTTACGCCGAAGTCGAGAATTAGAGATGAAGAACCAGCTCTTTCACTTTCACCTGGGACTTGTCTCCTTGCTTCTATGCATTTTGATGCTGCCCGCGGCAGTATCGGCCCAGGATCAAGAAGATCCGCTCCGTCTGGTCTACGTCAATACCAGCGGATCCGAGGGGCAGGAGAGTTACCAGGCGGTCCGGGAGTTGCTCAGCGGAAGCGATCAGATCGATCTGATTCGGGAGCGAAACTTCTTGCGCTCCGCTCGAGAGGTGGGAATCGACGAAGAGGTCCTGGCTGACTGGGGCCGATGGCCGGAGTTGGTCGATAATTTCGCCGCCGCCATGTGGCATTCCAATGTGGAGGGATTGCTGATCCACCGCGTCGAAGACCAGGGAAATCAGCTCTATATCACGGTCTTCGGTCCTCGCGGGTGGGAGCTCACCGAGGTGGAGCGCAGTCTCGACGACGGCACGTTGGGCGAACCGGCGGCGGTGGAGACGCTGCGCGAAGCATTTTCGGCGCTGGTCCCCGAGGTCCGTGGATTTCGACGAGAGGTCAGCGAGGGAAGCATCAGCGACGAGGACTTTCAGATCGCTAAAGAATCGGACGATTCTGCCGACGTGGACCAGGCAGAGAGCGACGAACTCTCACCGCGAGATAGAGCGCTTGCCGGACATCGCCAGCGCTACGGCGATATGAGTCGAAATATCGCCATTTACGCCGGTGCGCTGACCGGTCGCCGATCGATGAATATGGACCAACCCGACGGAAGTTTCAGTATTTATCATCGCACGGGGCTGATGGGCTTTGGCGCTCGTGTGGATGCACTGATCACCACCATCGAGCGCGATACGGCGGCCTTTGAGGCGTCCGGTGTCGTCGGCTTTTCTCCCTTTACCACCGTCTTTGGTGAACGGGAATTGAGCGGCCGGTTCATGCGCTTTGGCGCCGAGGGGCGCTATATAAACGCCCGATCTGCCAACACTCGCCTGCGGGTCATCGCCGGAGTGGAAACCATCAACGTCGCTCTCGAGGGCAATGAAAATTATACAGGCCACGGGTACCTTATGGGGCGCATCGGCGGTGGCGTTCATCACTCCGTGGGCCGATTGCTCACTGTGCAGGCCGACGGCCTCTTATTGCCGGTCCTCTTATCCTCCAATTCAGGCGGCGCCTACGGCACACCGGAGGGATTGCTCGGCTTCGGCGCCGAAGCAGCGATCCACCTCAATCTCTTCGAGCCCTTTTTGGTCGGTCTATTCTATAACTTCAGCTATATCGACCAGGACTATCCCGATCCCGATCCGTCGGTCATCACTCTTCCAGCGGAGTCGATCGATATATTTCATCAGATCATGATCGGCGTTGGATACCGGTTGTAGAAGATCCCGCTCTTTTTTCAATGGAGCGCGGACTGCCAGTCCGCTATGCGGCCAAGCTGGCCGCGCGCCAATGGGAGACTGAACGCTTAGAAGTGATCTATTGCTGCTGCTCAAAATAACGGGTGAGTTCGTTCTGAGCGCGGGCGCGCAATTTCTTGGGCTGCTCGGGATGGTAATTCAAATCCAGGCCCGGCAATTGAGAGATCTCGTCAAAGGCCAACAGGCGGATCTCTTCATCGTCGCAATTCATAGCACCTACAAGCCACTTCCATCGCGGTTGTTCCGAGGCGTCAAACCACCAGCGGCGCCACTCCGAGGGGGAAGGAGCCAGGGGTTGGAAGGTGATCTCTTTGAGGGCGCGGTGGATAATATCGCGCACTCGCGGCGGGTGGTCTGAAAGAGCGTCGATGAGAAGTCCCACCGACTCCAGATCTTTTAGTCGACGCAGATGCTCGGCGGCGATTTCGACTTTGTATTCCTCGTCGCTATTGTCCAAAATCTGGCGCAGGGGTTCGACGATCAGCTCTTTAAAATCGGTCAGATGACGGTGGGAGTGGACGATATGTCCAGCGATTTCTCGGGTTTGCTGGTCTCGGTCAAAGAGGCGCTTTTGCAAACTCTGGAGCAGATTCTGCGCCGGCAATTCGGTGAGCAGATAGGTGGCATAGAACCGGCGCTGAAGACTGGAGTCGTCAATGAACTTTTCGACGATCGCCAGCGATGGCGCACCGATGCGCACCAGAGCTTCCAAGAGGGGGCCGTGCTCGCTGACGGCGGGCATGGAGTCTAAGTTGAACTGATAACGGTCTACGAAGATTCGCCCGGGAAATAATTTGGTCAGCGGTTTGATGGCCACCGCACCGGCTACCGCCAGGTGTTCTGCGGCGGCAAAAGCGGTGTCCTTATCTCGGCTGTCGATGAGGGCCAGGCTTTCCTCTATTTCTACGGCCTGGGGACCGGCCTCGGAGATCTCTTCGATGGCTTCGACGGGGATGGTCTGAGGCCCTTCACCATCTTCTTTGACCGCCAGCGACGGTTTCTCATCCTGTGGTGGTTCTTCGACGATCGCGTCGCTGACTTCGCTGGCAGAGCTGCCGGCGACCTGAGACTCCGACTCCATATCCTCCAATAATTCGCCGAAGGACTGGGTCTGATTGGCACGGGCGCTCATCTTCATGGTGCCGCTTGGACGGGCCGAAGGATCGGAGGGCTCGGCGTCGGCTTCGACTTCGTCGAGCCATGAAGAGGCGTCAGCGGCGTCGCTTTCCTCTTCCCGATTCTGACCAAGTTCATTGAGGTGAGCCACCTCGCCAACGCCCATGATGGTCTGGCCGGTGACGGGCGGCTCTTCGGCGTCGAATTCTTCAGATGCGCCGGCCTCGGAGACCTCTGCGACACCGGTGCGGCGTCGCGACTCCCGAGTCTTTCTAGGACGCCGTAAGATCTGAGCCATGGGCACCCCGGAACGAGAGGTGGGGATATTCAATCCCGATGGTCCATCGGACCTCGACGGTTCTTCTTCGGGCTGTTCTTCTTGCGGTGGTTGTTCTTCAGATTCGGAGACTTCTTCGCTCTCTGGGGAAGGTTGGGCGCGGAATTCTTCGCCTGTGGTGGGCCCGGCCTCGTCGTCAGAAATGTCTGGCTGTTCATCGTCAGGTGACGAATCGGCGACCAGAGCATCGCTGGTGGGCTTGTCCTCTACCGGTTCTTCGACGGCCGGGGCGATCTCCTCATCTGGCGAGGTCTGCCGGGGATCGATCTTCGACCCTGGTCTTGATAGGGCTTCCGGGACGATCTCGTCAGAACCCTCGGCGCCCAACTCCTTTTCAGTGAGAATATCGCTCCACCCACGATCGACGTCGGATTCATCGTCGATCCCCGAACTCTCTTCGAGCTCCGAACTCTCTTCGAGTTCAGAACTCTCTTCGAGCTCCGGTTCCGAAGTAGGCTGCTCGGCTTCCACCAACTCGCCAGATTCCTCATTGAGTTGGAGGGCGGGCATACCGAAGGTGGTGGCGCCCGTGTCCTGGTCTTCGTAGTCAGGTTCAGGCGCTTGTTGTTCAGGTTCAGGCGCTTGTTGTTCAGGTATTTCCGCGGTCGCTGTGGAGGTATCGGCCTGGTCCTCTTCGACGTCGCTGAGCGCTTTGGCCACCGCATCGACGACCGATGACTCGTCGGCCACGCCCTCGGAGGCCGAAGAGGAGTCCTCGATGACCTGGCTGATGTCGACGATCTCCCAGCGGTGTCGTTTTTGACCTTGTCGGCGCCGGGCCAGAGTCTGCTCCACCAGAGATTCCTCAACCCCTAAGCCCACTTGAATCTGGGGTTTGGGAAAGGGCGGCACCCGCTCGGCCGGCGGCGGCAGAGTGCCCGCCTTGGCCCGCTTGATCATCTCCTCCAGTTGTTCTCCCACCCAGCGCGTGGCATCGGGCAGACCCTCGAGGTCGAAGTCATCGCTCATAGCGTCGAGGCGAAGGGCCGATTCCCGGTCAGTGGGCACGCCGATGAGGCTCATCGCCGTTCGTCCGCCGATGACGACGGGAAGGGAGACCAACAACGAAGGGGCGGCCACGCCCAGAGCCTCGGTCAAAGCCGTCAATCCCAGCTCTTCTGCACTTCCACTCTGCCAATTTTCCGTATCTCTGAGGGGAGCGTCATCAGCCAGATCTGCCGAGATTTTGCGAAGGGCTTCTACATTGTCGAAGCGCTCCGATAATTCGGGCCACTCTTCCATAAAATAGGGAAGCACGCCCCCTTTGGCGAAGACGACGATCAGCCGATTCGTCAACCAATGGCCGGCGTAACCGAGCAAGACCTTTAGCAACGTGTCTCGGTCGAAGCAGGATGAAAAAAAGTCTTTTACGTCTTGCCGATGCCACTGCAACACCTGCAGGGATACTGAACTCTGCAGGGCTTCCAGGACGTCTACCTCATCCCTGGAGGAGGCATGTCCCAGACGGACCGGATGGTCGCCCAGGTAGATGCGAATCTGCTCTGGAAGTTCGTCACCCAGGAAAAAATGACGGGCCTGAAAATAGCGCAGTCGCGGCCAGATATATTGGCGCAGCGGTTTGCCCAATTTCTCTTCCACGATCTGATGGGCCAGATCGTTGAGCGGCTCGGCGACGACCACGTCGATTCGACCGTCTTTTCGGCGGCGAACGGGCAGAACTTCGTAGCGGCGGATCAGCTCCGGCTCCAGGCGCTGAAGAACTTCGCGCTCCATGAATAGGCCGTTGCGATAGCCCGCCGGCGGTATGTCGTAATGAACCGCCAATTGTTCGAGCAATACCTCTTCTTGCAGTGATCCATCGATGAGGAGGCCCGTAATCGGATCTTCACCGTGGTCATTACTCAAAGAGCCAATGCTCTCTGCGCTTATGATCCCCTCGTCGATAAGACGCTCAATCATCGTATCTTGACGTCCCAAATCGAACCCTATCTGCCGCCAAGAGGCGCAATTACGGTGCCGAATAATCAATTAACCGCATGGTAAACTCTCTGCGGCCCAGGGGCAAGGATTTCTCTTGCTAAAACCATGCTCAATTCCCTCCTTCCAGTGCACCACTACTCATCAGGAGGGGCTGACCTCGGCGATGATAACATGAATCGGGGAGATCCCAAAAAGGGAGATAATCATATTGGCAGGCCGTCGAACGGCTAATAAATAGGTAGGGCTTGACTTTTTAAATCTAGAAACCTAATTAAAAGTTTAGGAAAGGCTAAATCTAGTGGATTTTATTCGAAATCGAGGTGAAATAAATGGTCATGTCGGCGCAGAAATACAGCGTGAAATTAGCAATTCGCCTGGGCCTATTCGTCGGTCTCTGGCTGCTCCTCTTTCTCCCCTCCCAGGTGATGGCCGACGTCGATGAGCAGATCGATGAAGAGGCGGATCGCCAGGTCGATCAGGAAGGGGACCGGGAATTTACGGTCCACACCACCTCGGCATCGCCACTGGAAAATCCCGTGAATTACCAGCCTCTGGAGACGCTGGATAAAGATGAGCTGCAGCGACGTTCCGCCAACTCCTATGGGCAAATTCTCGAGGGAAGTCCAGGGGTGACCATGCGATCCTTTGGCGCCGCTCCGGCGCGCCCTGTAATCCGTGGGCTCGGTGGCGAGAGGGTGCTCGTATTGCAAAATGGAGAGCGCACCGGTGATGTATCGTCGACAGCCCATGATCACCATATCGCCATCGATCCTCTGGAGGCCGAGCGAGTGGAGGTGGTCAGGGGCCCGGCGAGTCTTCTCTATGGGTCGAGCGCTCTGGGGGGAGTGGTCAATATCATGGACGAGCGCATCCCTCGGGAATGGGTCGACGGCTTTTTCAGTGAAGCTGCTCTCTATGGCGAGGCCGGTCAGCATACGGGGGCCGGCGCGGCGACCGTGGGCTATGGTTTTGACGACGCCGCAATTCGCGGCCGCGTTTCATCTCGTCTGGCAGGGGATATGCGTACCCCCGACGGTGTATTGCCCGACACCGGGATAAGCGGTCTTACCGCCGACGTCGGCGGCTCACGCCGCACTGACGCCGGACTCTACGGGGTTTCGGTGGGCGTCCAAGATCTGAGGTTCGGGCTGCCCGACGCCATCGACGACCCCGATGAATCCGTCGAAATTCGAAGCCGGCGAATCTTTGCCCAAACCCAGGCCGAGCGAGAACTCGACGGGTTTTTCGAATATCTCGAGTGGCGTATGCTGGCAAATCACTATCGCCATGACGAAATCGAGATGGAGCCCGGCCCCACGGGAGCTATCGAAGAAGAGCTGGAGTTGGGCTATGACGTCTTCGCCGTCTCTTCCAGCTTCACCTTGCCTCATGGTGAGTTGGGCGTCATCGACCGCGGGGCCCTGGGAATTCAGATCCGAGCTCGCGATCTATCCCTCAGCGGTGACGAAGTGCTATCGCCGGATTCCCGCGAATTTTCGGCGGCGATCTATCTTTTCGAGGAGATTCCCCTCTCCGATATGATGCGCCTTCAGATGGGCGTTCGTCCCGAATTACATAGCATGACACCTCTGGCCAACGAGCAATTCGATGCGCCCGACCAGGGACGCCTTTCGCCAACGCTCTCCGGTTCGGTCGGCCTCCATATCGAACCGCTGGAGGGGCTTGAATTCGGCGCCCAACTGGCTCGAGCCCACCGAGTACCGATCGTGGAAGAGCTCTACTCCGACGCTCCTCACCTGGGCACCGGGCAATACGAGATCGGTAATCCCGACCTTAAAAATGAGGTGGGCTACGGCGGCGACGCCTTCATCCGATTTGGCACGGAGATCGTCCAGACCGAGCTCTCCGGATTTTATAACCATATCGATGGTTTTATCGTCCTTGAGCCCACTGGCGAAGATCATCTGGAGAGCGGCTATCCAATCTACGAATACGACGGGGCCGACGCTCGGCTCTTCGGTGGCGAGTGGACCCTTCGCCTTCGTCCCTGGCGAGCCATCGAGGTGCGCACCGTCGTCGACTACGTACGAGGTCAACGGCTGTCGCCACAGCTGGAAAATCTTCCCAATATGCCCCCTCTGCGAGCACGTTTGGAGGCGGGTTGGAACGACCGGAATCTATGGTCCATGGCCAGGCTACGGGGTGTCTCAGACCAGAACCTGACCGCTCCCAATGAAGAGGTCACCCCGGGCTATTTGCTCGTCGACGTCGAGGGGGGCTTTCGATTCCACGGCGGCGGAAGCCATATCATCACAGTCCGACTGGCCAACCTCCTGGACACTCCCTACAGGGATCATCTCTCTCGAGTTCGGGGACTCAACAGCCCCATGCCCGGCCGTAGCCTCCACGCCACATATCGATGGGTGTGGTGAGATCCCTACCTGCGCATCACCAGCGTCGCCATCCCCTGCAATCCTGCGCCGAAGACGCCGGAGCCGTGGTGTTGGTAGCGCTGGTCGGTCAGATTGGTGACCGCCAGGTTGAGGTGGAGCAGGTCGTCGATGCGGTAGGTGCCGCGAAGATTCAGCGTCGCCCACCCGGGGGTGCCCGGGCACTGGCCGGCGTCGTAGAGGATGCCGATGTCGCGCTCGCAGATTCGCAGATCATTTAAGTCGCCCGAGGCCAATTTGGTCTGAGGCCCGGCGCCCTCGACGAAGAAGGTGGCCGACCAGGCCGGGTCCGGTCGATAGGTAAGCCCCGCCAGAAATTGCAGCGGAGGCAGCCGCCGCGGGTTGGTCCAGTTCACGTCGCCGGCCAGAAGACCGTGCAATGGACCGGCCTCGAAGTTGGGATCTTCTTGGTCCGATTGGACGGCGCCGTCGATCCAGGCCAGGTTTGCGAAGAGCTCGAAGCCAAAGTGGTTCGCCGAGCGAAAGCCCGCCTCGGCGCCGTAAAAATAAGCCAGGTCGGCGTTGATACGCTGCTGGACCGGCTTGCCGTCGATCTCGGATTGGCCGTCGAATTCGGCGTCACCTCGGGTGATTCGGTCCCGAATCAAACTGGTGAACAGGCTCGTCGACAATTGGCCGATCGACGACAGATCGAGGCGAAGTCCCAGCTCAAATGTGTCGTTTTGCTCCGGGCCCAGATCGGGATTTGGGACCTCGAAGAAATTGCCCGTATCGCCGAGGACGGTGGCCTCCTGGAGGTTGGGCGCCCGAAATCCCTGGTTCCAGTTGAGATAGAGGTTGAGGTTGGCGCCCAGCAGATAACTGGCGCCAAGGGCGCCGACGAGCCCCGTATTCTGGAAGTCCACGTCGCCCAGCTCCTCGGTGACCTGCGGGGCGAAGGCTCGGAAATGCTCCACGCGGGCCCCGCCGTTGAGCAGGACTTCGTGATCGCCGGAATACCACAGGCTATATTCGCCGTGGACGTAGCCGCCCATGGTGGCGTAGCGCGAGCCGTCGGCGAAATTTCCCCGGTCGGCGGAGACCATATCGAAGTCCGGGCCCACCCCGTCCTGGCGGGTGGAGCCCACGTGGTCGCGATAAAATTCAGCGCCATAGCTCAGGCGCAGCGGGATGGCCAGATAACTCACGGCGCTGACGCCGGCGCCGGCGGTGTGCACCGTATCGCGCAGATCCCTGCGAGTGGTCAGCGCTCGTGTGCGCAGAGAGGCGCAACTATTGAGCTGCTCCGGTGTGGGCCGACCGGCGTCGTCGGCGAATTCGCATTCATAGCGTCGGGTCAGCTCGTCGGTGTGGTGGTAGGCGGCGAGGACGGTGAGCTCGTCGACGAAGGCCAGGTTACGATAGGTCAGGCGCGCCCAGGCCATATCGTCGCGATTGTCGGCAGAGCGCATCTGGCCGCGGCCCAACTGGTCCGTGCGTCGGGCGTCGTCGATCTGACCGCCCATATAGTGGATCCGAAGATCCAGATCGTCGCTCAGCTCAGCGCCCGCTGAAGCTCGCCAGAAGACCTGGCGATATTCGCTTCCCAGCATCTGGCCGTCCTGTTCGGCCGACATAAACAGGCTGTCGTTGCCCCGGGTGCCCGTGCGCAGGCTCTGGTGATTGCGAAAGGAGAAGCCCAGATTGGTGGCGAAATCGCCCTGGCGCGCGCCGGCGTCGAAGGCCGCACCCAGGGTATGATCGGCGCTTGCGTAGGCCCCGAGCGCTCGGCCGCTCCAGCCATCTTCGTCGGGTAGTGGTCTGGGAAATAGCTGGAGCACGCCGCCCATCGCCCCGCTTCCGTAGAGCACGCTCCCCGGCCCGCGTACTGCTTCGACGCGACTTATCGCCCAGGGATCGAGGGTGGCAAGATATTGGTTCGGCCCGGTGCGAAAGGTGGCCTGATTGAAGCGCACGCCGTCGACGAGGATCATATTCTCCGGGCCGATGAGCCCCCGCATATAGACCGTGTCGGCCCCGCGGTTGGTGGACTGTCGATAGACGCCCGATTCCTCCTGGATGGCTTCGCTGAGGTTGTGGGCCTGACGCTCGACGATATCCTCTTCGTCGACGACGTCGACGCTTCGATCCGCCGCGAATTTGGGCATCGGCGCCCGGGCGGTGGTGGTCACCGTTTCGGTGGCGGCGGGAAGCTCCTGGTCGGCCACTTCCTCTTCGGCTGGGTCGTCTTCCTGCTCCGCCGATGCGACTGCAGGTAGAGCCAAAATTGTCAGGGCGATACTCAGGGTCGACAGGCGAACTCGATACATCTTGGACTTCCCTATTTCAATTTGCGGTGAGGGCCATTTGTTTGGCCCTGGTTGCGTTTGCGATGCCGGCGTCGCGGATGGTGGCCTCCAGATCGATGACCTTGTCGGCGCCCAGCCGGCGAAAACGCGACCAGTGGCAGGTGGCGACGATGAGCTGGAGATCGTCGGCGACGTGGGTAAATACGTTGGCCATGCGCTCGAATCGAGAGTCGTCGGTGGAGGTGAGCACGTCGTCCAAAAAGACGGGCAGCGCCTCACCATGTTCGGCCAATAACCTGGCCATGGCCAGTCGGATGACCACGCTCAATTGCTCGCGAGAGCCAAAGCTCAACCTGTCGAAGTGGTCGGCTCCCTCGCGGTGGCGGCTCAATTGTGCGATCTCGAATTGATCGCCAAATTCGATATTGCTCTTCGGAAAGAGCTGCTGCAGGAGGGTGGCCACCGACTCTCGAAGGGGCTGCAGATAGGCCTGACGGATCTCCTGTTGAGCCCGGGTCAACGTATCGTAGAGCAGCTTCGCCGCCTCAGCCCGGCGGGTCCATCGCTCGACCTCGGAGCCCGCCCGCCTCTCTCTCTCCCGGGCGTCCGCCAGTTTTTCGTGCAGCCCCTGAAGGTCGGAATGCTCCAATCGACCCCTGAGAGCGGCCATTTCGTCTCGCTTTTCGAGGAGCTCTCGCTCCGTATTCTGAAATGCCCGCCGACATCGCTTCAGCCGCGCCTCGATGGCGTCGGCCTGCAAACGATGGAGCCGCTCTTCGAAGTCGTCGATCCGTTCGCTGTGGTTTGACTCTTCGTCTTCGGCTTTTCGCAATTTAGAGCGCACCTTCTCGTCCTCTCCATTGAGATCGATGCTGCGAGCCAGGTCTTCTTCGGTTTCCTGGCGCCGGGCTGATTGGGCGGCCAATTTTTGTTCCGCCAACTCCACCTGATGTTCCAGCGATTGGAGACGCCGGTCATATTCGGTGAGCTGTCGGCGGCTCTCCTCGAGAGCCTCGCTGGATTGCTCCAGGGCATCGTTGGCCTCGGCCAGAGCGGCGCGGCAGGCCTCCTCGTC
>SLJM01000270.1 GCA_007135085.1 Myxococcales bacterium | reverse complement strand
TTCAGCGTCGAAGACGACGACCACTTCCTCACCGTCCGCACCGACTACGACGACACCCAACGGCGGGCCAGCTTCCGAGGCACCCAATTTAGCGCCGACGGCGACGGCCGCTGGACCCGAAGCGACTTCGAAATCTTCGAACGCGCCTACGATGCCCACACAATCACCGACCTCCTCACCGCCTCGGGCTTTACGGATATCGACACCCACACCATCAGCACCGATGACCAGGGCCGCCCCTTTCGCTGGCTCTTCCACGCCCGCCGGGCCTAAGCGGCAGGGACGCCACTCCCCCCAACCCTTTGGAGCTGATGGCGTCCCTGCCATCTCACTTCCAACGCCGCCCACCTCCCATCGACGAAGATTAATCTACCGAGCATCAGGACAATATAATGACCTTCTTTCCTTCACTTGACGACGACGCCGGCTTGGCCGAGGTATTTCGCCGCTTTCCCCGTGGCGTCGACCCGCTGCTGCAATTTCACGACCAGATCCTGCGACAAGAAAGTGAGTTCACCATCGCCGAGCGTGAATTGATCGCCGCCTATGTGTCGGCCCTCAATGACTGTGGCTTTTGTTTTCAGGCCCATCGCGTCTACAGCGCCCGCTACGGCATCGACGTCGAACTCTTCGACGAGCTCATTGAAGACATCGACTCCAGCAGCCTCGACGAACGACTCAAGCCGCTATTTCACTACCTCCGAAAGCTCACGGTCACCCCCGCCCGCCTCGTCCAACAAGACGTGGACGCCGTACTCGCCGCCGGCATCTCCGAGCAGGCCCTCCACGACGCCATCCTCGTGGCCGGACTCTTCAACCTGATGAACCGAATCCTCTTCGGACACGGCGTCGACGATCACCGGGCCCACTACGGCGGGCGACTGACCGATGCGCTGCATTTGTCCGACGATGAACGCCGCCAGGCCAACGAAAAAGACCTCGGCTCCACGCCCTACCAGCAATTTGGTCGCGCATTACAGGACGAAGATTAGGACGAGTGTGATCCACCTTGATCGGTAATCGTGTCATTGAGAATCAGCGAATCTTTTGGAGTCTCTGGTCTTGAGTCCTGGGTCGTGGGTCTTGAACGGCACCCTGCGATGAATGGCTTGTATTGGACGCCCTCGAACTGCGGAGTGTGTAGTGTCGTTCAAGACCCGAGACACAAGATTCAAGACCGCTCCCGGGTCATTATCGAGGTTAGGATGCTGGAAAATTTACGACAACCGATCAAAACCGATCACACCCGATTAGGACCGCCCAACCACGAATCCCCTCCCCCGAACAACCACCAGGGCCCGATACCTCGTGGGTCTCCTCCCCGGCCGAGGGAGGTGCCGAGCGCGCTGCTTTTGCGTGAGGCGGAGGGGGGCACCGCAGGCCTCCACATAACGTCGAAGTCAGATAACGGCTCGATGAGGTCAAAGCTCATTTCCAAAACCTGTTGAACCTTTCGGTCGGTCTCTCTCGGTCAAATAACTTACTTGAGCCCCAGCCCGCTGCTGAACCGGACCATTACCCGCGCCACAGTATTTGCTTGCACCGCCCCCTCATACACTAACTGTACGGCATCGGACCCGAAGCCCGTCGACGAACCGAATGCCTCGTCCAGAATCTGCGCTGCCGTGGTGATCCACTTTGCCCACACAGCGCTCGCTCTTCGCAATCCTTCGATTTCCTCACGCAAGGCGGACCATTGGTCGTGAGTCAAAGTTGCGACATCGTAGAGATACGCGAGATCTTTATCGCGCTTTTCACGGCTACCGCGTCTGTCGCTACAAAGCGCCTTTTGGACGCAATAGGCTCCTGGACCTGGCAACTGAACCACCAGGGATTCGCTGACTTCTAGATCTTCAATCGAACTGAGATCGATGGTGATCGGATTCCAGAGAAGAAGATCCAAGAAACGAAGTGCCTCAGCGTTGAGTCCAGATTGGATTTCTCGCGGGCTCTTCGGCTTTCCATCTCGGTCGGTTTCGGGCCCGGTCAACGGGCTCAAAAACTCCCCATGGATCGGAGCAAGATCTTCGGTGCCGTACTCTTGGCGCTGGAAGAACTGTTTGGCCGGTGCATCCCCTGTGGCACTGCGCGAACGAACGACCACAAAGCCTCCCTGTTCTAAGCAATCGACCAGTCGCTTGTTTTCGCGCAGCGGAAGTGCCTCAGGGACTGTAAGATCGAGGTCGCCCGTGAGCAGCGGCTTTTGTCGAGGCCTCCTGTAGTCTGGATGATAGCGATACAGCAACGGGACAAGCCCACCGGTCACGACCACGTCGTCCCGGTAGGGACCCATGGCTCTCGCACAGTCCACCAATTCCATCAAAATATCGCGGTAGTGTGCGTCTAATTCCATAAACTCCATCCCAGGACTTCGCCGACGATATAATCCGCCTGTTCCTTGCCTCGCTTAGCATGCCGTCCGGCATCCAATGCCGCCTGGAGAATGTCGACGACCCGTAGATTACCCACGTGGATGACCCCCCGTTGGAGTGACTCCTTATAAGGCACCTCAATCAAGTACATCTCGGCCTCATGCTCGTCACACAATTCGAGATCGAGCTGGGTCAGCACGTAGCCAGGGTTTTGGAAAATATGCACCTCGGGCACGCTCCGGCCGGTGTGCAAGAGGTCAAAGAGTCGGCACGCTTCAAACCCTCCCACGGCGTAGACGATTTCGGGACCAACCCCGTCGAAGATCTCGGTTATATCCGTGCCCGGTGAAAAGATCGATCTCACCGGGTAGCGCTCGACACGGAGCTGTCTTTCTGCTTCGTACCAGAGATCAAATACCCGGCGAGGTTCCAAGATATCGAAGTGGCTGCGGTCCCAGCGCAGAAGCCCCAGATCACGAAAGGTGCGCGCGAACTGATAGGCTTTGGCCTGGGATACATGAGATACCCGGGTGAGTTCGGCCGGGTTCGCAATTTCCTTACGGTACAATTGCCCACCCTTCCACATCCCGTCGGGAGCTTCTCGGAGCATCATGACCTTCAGCAACCAACGGTTCAAGTCGGTAAACGCCCGTTGGTTGTGGGTGGTCTTCCTCGCCACGTCGACCGCGCCCTCCCCGGCATCGTCAACCGAGATTCCCAAAATAGGCAGTCGCAGGTAGGCGGCGCCACGCTCGTCCCAGACGCCCCACCCAAACTCTGGAGCATACTCCTCCATGAATTCTTCAAGCCTCGCCACAGCTCGTCTACCCACACGGGGCGCATGGAGCAGCACCACCGGGTACTGGTCAGACGCACCATGCCTCTGCAGTTGCAGAACCGCTGTCGCCAGCCGCCCCTTCATATCTTCCACGCCTCGGCGCCGGGTTGATTTAACTTCAATGGCGAGTATTCCCTTCGGTGTGCTGGCGAGATAGTCGGCACCCCATTCGTGGTGCTGTGACTCGAGCTCAGCGCCCGCGATATGTCGCCCCAGGAGGTTCGCCAC
>SLJM01000271.1 GCA_007135085.1 Myxococcales bacterium | reverse complement strand
TCGCTCGATCCGGGCAGATAAAAGCTGGTCTCATCGAGGCGACTCCCCGGAGTGCCCCGGCCCATGGTGGAGGCCGAGCTGGTCAGCACCAGTCGATCCACGTCGTAATCCCGACAGGCCTGCAAAACCCGCCGGATCGCCTCCACGCTCTGACGCAGAATCAGAGCATTATCCTCGCCAGGATCAGGGGCGGCGCAATAGACGACGGCGTTGACCCCGGCCACGGCCTCGGCCAGCGAAGCGGGCTCGAAGATATCTCCGACCACCACGTCGACCCCCTCGAAATCCAGGCCATCGGCGGTGGCGTCCCACCGCCGCATAGCCCGCACGGGCCAACGCCGTCCGGCCAACTCACGCACCACGTGACGGCCGATGAGGCCCGTGGCGCCGATGACCAGATGGCGCCGATCGCGGGCATCGATCTCCACCCCGGGCTTGTTGCGAATCGTCGTCATATCTCGCTCCTATCATCACTATCGTCAGTGTCACCGGGCCGCTCCAGATAGGCCATCAACATCGTATGATATGTCGCCGGATGCAGATTTCCCGCACCAAGGTGCCGGATCTCCCAGCCCATCTCGCGCAGCAGACCAATATCCTTGGATGCCGCTTCCGGCGACGGGCCCAGATAGACCAGGCGCTCCACCCCGAGGACCTCCAAAAAGGCCAGGGGCCGATGACCGAGCGGTTCGCGCATCGGATTGATAGTGGCCACCGTAAAGCGCACGTCATTCATGGCCAGTTCACGCACCGCTTTTTCCCATCCGCCGACGACGAACCGCACATTCTCTCGTCCGTGAGCCACGGCGTTTAACTCAGCAGCCTCGATGGAGGCCGGGTTGACGTCGAGCCCCACCACTTCCTCGACCCGCTCGGAGGTCATCAACGAGATAGTTCCCGTTCCGCACCCCAGGTCGAGCAATCGATCTTCTTCCTCGAGGTCGAGCCACTCCAACATCTTGGCGTAGACCACCTCGGCGGGCTCTAAGGTGGCATGGAACCAATCGTCAAAGCCCACCTCCATCTGCCATTTGTCGATGGGTATTCGAATCCTCTCAGGCCCCGCGATATGGCGCCGAAAAGCTCCGGAATGGACGGCCACCCCCACTTTATCGGGTACGTTTTCCGCCAGGCGGGCGAGCCAATCGGCGATAATATCGCTGTCCACAAAGCGCTGAAAATGCTCTTCATCTTCGGCCTCGGTGAACTCCACGTTGACGAGCCCAACCCCGTAAAAGGGGGCGGCCACCGCGATATGACGCACGCCGAGCGCTTCGTCGACCATCAGCTCGTCCGGGGGCAATGTGGGGGCGGATTCCAAACTCTCGGTCACGGCGGCCACCAATCGCTGAACCGGTCGGGTCAGAGCGGGACAATCGTGCATGGTGATGAGTTCTTGCTGCACCGGCGTTCGAAGTCCGAGTTCAAAATCATCGCCTCGCCGCAGGTAGGTCAGCCGGGAGCGGATCCTGAACGCGTCGCCTCGGGCGATCGGCTGCGGCGTCACCACCTCGATTTGGGGCTGGTTCTCTTCGGCGAGCCCGGCGTAGCGTTCGATGACCTCCCGGACGGTGCGAACCTTAAACTCCAGTTCGGCGGCAATCGTGAGGTGGCGAAGCTGGCAGCCCCGACACACCGCGTCTCGGCGGCAGCGGGGATCCTGTCGCTGTGGAGCGGCCTTCAACACTTCTTGCACCTGAGCAAAGACCCGACGGGATCGCGGTGGCTGTCCCGGTTCAACCCGGACGCGCACCCTCTCCCCGGGCAACGCCCCCGGCACGGACAGCCAGCCGTCGGCGAGCCGCACATAGCCCTCTCCCTTAAAACCGAAGTCGTCGATGACCACCTCGAATTCGCCGCTCTGTCGAATGTCCTCTCTCGTCTGCTCTATCATAGTCCTCAACTCGGAATAAACCCGGTGCTTCGCTCTTTTGGGCAATACCATATTGCGGGAGGAGGTCACACCCGTGGCTCAATCCCGGCAGAAAATCCTCTACAACTGCTCAAACTTTCGCTCAGAGCGGGCCAAGTCTCTTGTCCCTCCTGTAATGCCTTGTTAAGCTCGAAGTTGACGGTCTTTCCATAAACGAAAGAAGTAGCAGTCAAACGTACCACCTGCCACTGCATTGGCCACATCAGGGCCGACTCTAACGGCGGGCCAAGCTCCCCCATGACCGGATCGACCATGTCTCTGATTCAGAAGTTCTCCTGTGGCGACGTCGTCGAAAATCGATACTCCCTCGATATTCAAGTCCATGAGGGGCGTTGGGGTGATATCTTTCGGGCCACAGATCGGCTCAACGACAGCCCGGTGGCCATTCGTTTCTTTCCCAATGGCGACGACGGAACCGCTGATTTCGAGCGCTTCTCCTCCCATGCCCGGGAATTGTCGGGACTCACCGAACCGATCATCGCCAAGCCCGTCGATCACGGGATGGCCGACGAGATTCCCTACGTCGTTTACAGATGGGCCAAAGGCCAGAACCTGGAGGCGATCCTCGCCGAACAGGGTAAATTGAAACTGGCCGACACCCTGACCATCATGGCTCAGATTTTGGAGGGCCTCGACAGCGCCCACCAATCACGGTTGACCCACGGACTCTTGCGTCCCGTAAAGATCATCATCAGCGGACTCGACGATGGCGATCCCCTGGTGAGGCTGGTCGACCTGCAAATCTGGCGCTTCTTCGAATGGAGCAGCGGCCAAAAAGCCTTTGAGGCCAGCAACCTGTCGCGGCGAATCGTGCGCTATCTATCTCCAGAAGTGCTCGAAGAGCATCGGGTCCGCCCCCAATCGGATCTTTATTCGGTAGGCCTCATCGCCATCGAGATGCTCACCGGCAAACCTGCCTTTGACGATAATCACCGGGTCGCTCTCATCGCCCAACAATTGAGCGACGAGCCCGCCGAATTGAGCGCCAGCGCCAAGGCGGGTCCTGCCTTTCGTGAGTTTCTGGCCAAATTGGTGGCCAAAGATAGATCGGAGCGATTCTCCTCGGCCGCCGCCGCCCTCGAAGCCCTCGAGGCCGGACGGGACGAATTCTTGTCCGAGCCCACCGAGCCGGCACCGCCAAAAGAAGAAGAGCCTTCCGAACCGGCGCTCTCCGAGCCATCGGAAGAGCCCGTCGACGAAGCACCAGCGCCAGGGGATTCACAACCCATCGACGACGATAATTCCAAAGCCAGTGAAGCTGTCGAGGCGGCGCAGGAATTTGCCCCGGAAGAAGAATTCGATCCCGCCGCCGAGGCCGACGACGAGCTCTTCGGTGACGACCCCTCATCGATGCGCTCTCTCTCCGATGGAAGCTCGCTGTCCGGCGACGACGATTCTCCCTTCGGCGCCGACGATTCTCCCTTCGACGACGAGTTGGATTTTGGTGATTCCCAGGAAATCCTCCTCGACGAGAGCGCAAGACGGGGCGGCATTGACGGATCGACCAAGGCCGCCGGCCACTCCCACCGCCCCGAAGACGGAGATGCTGGAGCCGATGAGGATGACGAGTTCGATCCGGCGATCGCCGACGACATTCCACTGGCGACCGGTGATGATAAACGAATCCAGGACGTCGACGAGCAGGTGCGCGGCTCCTTTACGGATCCCTCGGCTACGACAAATCGACCAAGGCCTCGCCCCCAACCAAGAAAAGATTCGAACCTCTCGACGCCGGTCACCCTGGTTCTCTCCCTGGCGCTGGTGGCGATCATCGGCGGCGCCGCCTATTTTTTCATCTTCGACAACGACAATGGCGACGTCGCCGACGGTGTCGCCGAAGCCGGTGAATTAGCGGAAGAAGTCTCGACCTTTATGTTGACCATCACTACCTCTCCGCCGGCCCAGACCGTGCTCATCGAGGGCCGCTCCCGGGGAATCAGCCCCATGGAGGTCGAGGTCTCGGAAGACGAATTACCCCTTCAGGTACGGGCTCGAACAGACCGGGAGAACGTCCACGAACGAATCGTGACCGAACCGCAGTCCGAAATTCACTTCGACTTAAATTAATGAGTCAATAAGATGTCCCAACGACGAAATCTGAGCTTCGACGAACTCTTCGGACTGGCCCCTCCCCGGCGTCGATTCGAGGAGTTTTTGTTGATGCTACGTGGCGATCCCTATACGCCACCGTCGCGTTTCGGGCCGTCGAGCATCAATATTCTGGCCGGCTCGTTGAGCCTACGCACCTGGCTGGGCAAGACCCGCCCGGATCGTCGAATTCCTCTCTATAATCTGTTCAATCACACCCAGACGCCCCCCCGGGAGGGGTGGTCGGTGCGGGTGACCAACGTCGAAGATTTCCGTGGCGGCGCCAACACCTACGACAGCCATAACGGCACGGACTTCGCGGTCCCTCCCGGTACGGTGGTGGTCACGGCGGCGCCGGGCAAAGTGCTGCGAATATCCAGCGAGTTCAATCGGGGCGGTCTGAAAGTCTTTATCGATCACGGCCGAGGTCTGATGACCACCAGCAATCATTTAGGCCGGGCCCTGGTCCAGGTGGGCGACATCGTCGAGCGGGGTCAACCCATTGCCCTGAGCGGGGCCTCCGGGGTGGATATGTTCTTTGCCTTTCCCTGGAATTGCCCCCACGTACACTACAATGTGTGGCTCAATGGCGAGCCCGTCGATCCCTTCGCCCGAGCTGGCGAAGCCTCCCTATGGCGCTGTCACAACAACCCTCGCCCCCATAGCTCCAGCGCCCCTGACGACGCCCCCTTCGAGCCAAGCCCCTGGGACGCTGACGCCGTCGACGACGCCATCGAATCCTGCGTCGACCCCGAACTTCGCCGCCAATTGCGGAGTTTACGAGGCCTCGACTTCCGCGCCGCCTCCACCCTCTTTGCCCTGAATTATTATCCCACACGGTTCCAGGAGCGGCCGCTTCTTTATAAAGATCGCTTTCCCCGCATTCCCTATCTGGATCTTCCCTTCCGAGCTGAAGACTTCCAGGGCGTCGTCCACCGCGATCGGTGAGCGCCTTCTAGCCACGCATCGCCTCGTCGAGCACTCGATCGTAGAGTCGCAGCATATGGTCGTCGACGGCATCGCGAGAATAGCGCATGCCCGCGCGACTTCGTGCCCGGCGTCCTAGATCGCGAAGGTATTTCGGATCGTTTAACAGCCGGGCAAGGCCGGCGGCCAATCCCTCACCAGACTCCTCAAAGACGAGCCTCCCCGTCTGGCCGTCGTCGATAAGCGAACGCCCCCCGGGGGTATCGAAGCTCACCGTGGGCACGGCGAGTGCCGCCGCCTCCAAGATTGCGTCGTGGGGCGTTGACGGCCGGCCCGGCCAGGCCAAAATGTCCATGGCCCGGTAGATCTCGGCGTCGACCCGGCGCTCCTCGAAGAGTTTGACTACCCCGTCGCGCTCCAATCGGCGCAGCCTGCGCGCCTGCCCGTCAGCGATCTTCCCCCGTCGCACCACGAGCCACCCCGTCGCCGGGTGAGTGTGGCGCAGAGATTCGATGGTCTCTACCAATTGCTCCGTGCCGTGGCGTCGGGTCAAAGGCCCCACATAGCCCACGACATGCCTCCACTGACCGGGCAGGGCCAACGACCGGCGGGCCTCCTGGCGCCTGGGATCGCCCTGTTCGGGAAAAGAGAAGCGATCGAGATCGACGCCGGCCCCGCCGATGGAGATCTCCAACTTCTTCGGCGGCACCACGTCCATATCCTGGACCAGTTGGAAGTCGAACTCCGTGGTCACCACGTAGCGATCGACCTGCTCGGCCAGCCAGCGATAGGCCCGCCTCATGGCGATCCGATAGGGCGTCCCCACCGCCGTATTGAGCCCCTGTTCGGCGCGGCCTACCACACCCGGGACGCCGACTAAGGCAAGGGGCCCAAGCGGCAGATGGATCGGATCTTCTTCCAGCCAATGATAGTCGAGGGTCGTAAATACGGCCGGCACCCCTGCCTGTCTGGCCGCAAAGGTGCCCTGCCATGCCAGACGGTGGCCAAAGGAGTGAACCAGAACGGGGCGCATCTCCAACAGATGAGCCTGAATAATAAAATAAGCTCCCGTCAACCCGGCGATATTGGCCGGGCTTTTAACGGGGATCTTTCGAGCTTCGATCCCGGCCGCGGCGAGCTCGTCAAACCCCTCTCCCTCGCCGGCCAGCACGTGAACCTCGAACCCCTCGTCTCTCAGCCGGCTCAACCTGCTCAGATATCGCTGGACCACCTCGTCGACGCTGCGCGCAAGAAAGGCAACGCGAAAAACGTCCTGTCCATCGGCCGGCTCATCCATCGTATTTTGTTCCTCGAATGTCACCGTAGATTTTCTCACCTAGTTTATACTCGCCACGACGCTAACTGCGAGGCAGCCCGGCGTAAAGAAAAATCCCCCTCCCTTGCCACAAGATCCACAGCCGTTCACAATGAGCGGGCAATGTATCTGCTTGCCATGGTCGACCAAAAATAAGGAGAGTTCCCATGACGTCCATCATCGTTGGCATCGACCTATCAGACAACGCACTGACTGCAGCCAAATGGGCCGTGGGCCTGGCACAATTAGTCGAGGGCAGCCAGGTGCGATTCGTCCAGGTTTTTACAAATGACGAATTCGAACTTCGCCAGACCATCTCCGATAATGATGCAAAGCGCGAGGTCGAGGACAGCCGCCGCGCCATTGAGGCCTGGCTCGGTGATATCGACACCGACGGCATCGAATACGACATCGACATCTACGTCGGACGGCGCACGGACAAGATTCGGGAAGCCGTCGAAAAATGGAACGCCAGGTGGCTGGTGCTCGGGAAATCGGGCCGGGGCCGGCTGTCGAAATTTTTCGTCGGTTCCACGGCCGAGCGTCTGGCCTTCGATCCCCCCTGCCCGGTCGTATTGGTCCACCCCGACACCGATCAATGGAAGGAGCCGCTCAACGTGGTCTCCGCCGTCGATCTGGGAGAATCGTCGTCGCGAGCAGCCGCCCTGGCCGGCGATCTGGTCCGCCGCCACGGGGGAGACTTCCAGCTGGTCCACATCATCTCCCTGCCCCAGGGTTCGCCACCGATCGTCACCGGCCCGACGAGCCTTCCCGAAACGCTGACCGCTTATCTGGACGAGACCAGAAGTTGGGCTCACCGGGAGCTCAAAACACTTATCGCTCAATACGATCTCCCCGTCGAAGAGGTGGCCGACGTAGAGATAAGACCGGGTTATCCCATCGCCGAGATTCTGGACGCCACCGAGTCGGCTCAGGCCAATCTGCTGACCATCGGCTCTCACGGCCGCTCCCGTGTGGTGGAATTTATCATGGGCGACGTGGGCCGAAGTCTGGTCAAACGGGCTCCCTCCACAATCTTGATCACCCCTGCGGTGGACGCCGCTGACGAATGATCCGCTGAGGCGAGAACAACCCGCCTCTGATGCAGCCGAGTTGGCCGCGCACCAAATATTCTAAGCTATCTTAACTGCTCCCAACTTATGACCGATCTGTTTAGTTACGCCGGCGCCTCCGAAGACCCCAACGCCCCATCGGGACAGGAGCGGGGCACCCTGCTGACGCCACCGCCCAGCTCCAGGCCCCACCGAACCTGCCCGACGGGCCGAATCTGGCGAGTCCAGCTCGACGCCGATGAGGCACCGATGCGGGTGCGCGAGCTTCCCGCCGCTCCCGGGCTCCTGAAATTGGGGATCATCCTTCGTCACGCCGCCCGGGCCACCCACCCCCGCCTTCAAGCCCCGGCCCGATGGTGGCGCGACGACGACACCACCTGGATCGCCGGCACCGAACGCCAGGGACAGCTCCTGGAGGAATGGTCGGGCGAACGCCCCACCTGGTCCTACGCCGTCGACGCCGTCGCCCCCCTGGCCACGGCGCTGCAACGAGCCCATCGACAGGGGTTGGTCCACGGCCACCTGGCCCCCTGGAATGTCTATCTCGAGGGAAGGGAGCAGACCTTTACGGCCGTCGACTTCGGCACCTGGCCCGTGGAGCGCCTGGAGGCCGGTCCTTTTTGCCCTCCCGAATTATGTGGCCCCGAAGATTGTCGGCAGGCCACGCCGTCGACGGATATCCACAACCTGGCGCGTCTTCTGGTCTATTTTGCCCTCTCACCTGAGGAGGCGCTGCGCAAACACCCGAATTTCGAGACCATTCCAGCCTACGCCATCCCCACTCTAGAGCGTGCCCTCAACCCGGAGGCCCATCGACGCCCCCAGACAATCGACGAATTTTTGTCGGGACTTTCCTTTCATCGCGGCCCCACAAAGACGGCAGGCCGACGAGGCGATCGGCTGGTCCACGGCCGAGTGCTGGCTCGTGAAGCCTTCGAACATCCCAAACGCGGTCCGGGAATCCGCCTTCGCCTGGCCGACGCCGACGACGCCACGGGGGTCTTCGTCTATCGCGACCAACACCCGGGGATGTTCGAGAGCCTCCGCAATATCTGGGAGGGCGCCGAGCTCAACCTGATCGGCCCCCGTTTTATTGAGGACTCCAAGGGCCGCTCCTTTTTGACCGCCAGTGAACAAACCGTCTCGGTCGTCCAGCCCCACTGGCCGGTCTCGGTGAGCGACGTCCTCAAAGCCCAGGGCTGTCCGCAGCGGGTGATGGTCGACGTACGCGACCCCGGGGAGTTCACCCACCACCTGGCCTTCGGAAATCTGGTCCACGGCTTTTTGGAAGACCTCACAGACGACGACGGCCTGAGCTTCGAAGAGGCCATCGCCGCCCGGCTTCCCGACCTTCGCCTCGACTTTCTGGCGGCCGGTGTGGACGACGCCAAATTGTCGAAGCTCGTCGATGATGGGCGCCGCCATTTTCAGAACCTCCAACGCATCACCGCCCGGCGCACCCACCAGGCGTCGAATCGCGACCGCGTGGGCTGGTCTGGCGAGCACGCCGAGGCCACGCGCTACTCCAGCCGCTATGGACTGGAAGGGCGAACCGACCTGGTGGTCACCGACGCCGAAGAGGGACTGCAGATCGTGGAATTGAAGAGCGGTAAGCCCTGGCATGATCACGCCGGTCAGGTCCAGAGCTACGCCCTGCTGTGGCGGGCCCTGGCCGACGCCAACGATCTGCCCACCTCGGGGGCTCTGCTCTATTCGAAGACGGGGCGGCTCAAAAACGTGCCCCTCGACGGCGACGGCGATCGCCAGGCGCTAATGGAGGGTCGAAACGGTCTGGTTTCGCTCTACCGAAGCCAGGTCGATCCCCACTTCGACTACGATCCGCCGTTCTATATGGACCAACCGGCGCTGTGCCGGGAAAACGCCTGTCGATTCCGCCGTGATCGCTGCCGGGCTCAGACTGAATTGCTCGGACTGGCTCCTCAGGCCGACCTCAAACCGAAGGCCTGGCGAGGCATGGAGCCCGATCTGGTGCGGCGGGCCCGTCGATATCACCGACATCTGACGCGGCTGGTGGAGATGGAGCGATGGGCCGACCACGCAGCCCTGGGAGCGATCTTCCAACCGGACCGGCTTCCTACGCGGGTCGCCGACGGCCTGGCCGCCGTCGATCTCACCCTGTCCCCCGCTGATGACGTCGGGCGCGACCGAGCGCGATTGATGGGCTCCGATCTCCATATTTTCACCCCCGGCGACAGACTGCTGTTGCACCGCGGTGATGTGGACACCCGCCACGTCATCCGCGCCACCGTCATCGACGTCGCCCACGACGAGCTGACGCTTCGCCTGCGCGCCGCCCAGGTCACCGACGAGCTGGCCGGCCCGGGATGGATCGCCGACACCATGCCCTCCCGCATCGGCTACCGAACGGCTCACCAGGCGCTGTATCGGATCCTCGAATCCCGCCGGGCGGATCTGCTCGATCTCTTGCTCCGCCCCCATCTTGGCGAGGACGACGAGGAACGGGCACCCCACTCCGTCGAGGTCGACCGGACAGCCCGTCAACTCCTGAACGACTCCCAGATCGAGGCCGTCCAGCAGGGCCTGCTCGAGCAGCCGGCCACCCTCATCCAGGGCCCGCCGGGCACGGGAAAGACCACGGTCATCGCCCACCTGAGCTTCGAGCTGGCGCGGCGGGATAAATCGGTGCTCCTGTCGGCGCTGACCAATACGGCGGTGGACACGATGCTCATTAAATTATTGGCCGCCGCCGACGATCTTGGCAGCCCGCCGCCGCCCTTTCTGCGCCTGGGCTCATCGGAGCGCTCCCCCTTATTGGCCGACGAGCTTCGACGGCGTGGCCTGGACGTCACCCATTATTTCTCCGACGATCTGGCCCGCCAGACCCCGTCTCTGGCCACCCTGGCGAGCCGGTTGAACTCGACGATGGTCATCGCCACCACCGCCCACAGCACGTTGCGCCATCCGGCGATGCGCTTCTTCGAGCGGGAGAGGGGCAAATCCCCCTTCGACGTGGCCCTCGTCGATGAGGCGAGCCAGCTTACGGAGCCCATGGCGCTGGCACCGATCTCGGCGGCGAAGCGCTTCGTCCTCGTCGGCGACCACCGCCAATTGCCGCCCATCGTCACCAGCGAGCAGGCGCTGAGCACCTTTTTGGTTCCCCAGACCCGGGAGAACGAGACCACCTTTGAGTCGGCATTTCCCATCGCCCCTTCTCTCGTCGAAGCGGGATTGGCGGGCCTGGACCGAAGCCTCTTCGAGCGTCTGGCCGCTTTTGTCGAGCCCCGAATGCTCACCGTCCAATATCGGATGAACCAGGCGATCATGGCCTTCCCGGCCAGGACCTTCTACGACGACCGACTCCAGGCCGACCCCACCGTGGCAGATCACCGCCTCGAGCCTGGCGACGACTCGGCGCCGGCGGCGCTCACCACTGATTCGCCGGTGGTCTTCGTCGACGTCGATGGTGAGGAAAAGGGCCGCACCAACACCGACGAGGCTCGGGCGGTGCTCGAGGTGGCCGCCCACCTCGCTGAGACGTCGCCGGACACCACGGTAGGTGTGCTCTCTCCCTTTCGAGCTCAAGTCCATCTTCTGCGACGCCTCAAACGCCAACAGGACCTACCCGATGCCATCGACGTCGATACGGTCGAGCGCTTCCAGGGCAACGAGCGCGACGTCATCATCGCCAGCGTGGTCAAGACCGACAACCCCGGGGAATTTCTGTCAAATCCGAGGCGGTTGAACGTGGCGTTGACCCGGGCGCGAAAGAAATTGATCATCTTCGGTCGCCGCTCCTGCCTGGAGCAAGATCCGACCTTTCGACTCTGGCTCGATTCGCCACAGACCACCGTTGTGCCATGGAACGCCACCACATGATCGCTCCCGCTCATCGCCGACCAAACCTCACAGCCCTTCTGTTGGTCCTGGGCATCGTCTTGACCTGCGCGGCTTGCGAGGAAGACCAAGGAGAGCTGGACCAACCGGCCGAGGAGTCGACCCCTCAACATCGAGATCTGAGGGGCTTGGCCGAGGCCGTCGACGCCGATCTGACGGTGGTCGACGAATCTCTGGAGGTCGACCTACGCGTCGGCGGATCGACGATGTACCCCAGGTGCCATGAACTCCTCGAAGAAGAGGGCCAGCCTCTTGCAATGCCCCTCGACGACGACGAGGTCGAGGCCGGGCTCTTCGGCTGCGGCGTCGTGGGCTCGATTCGATTCGACGACCGACGCCTGGCCCTGGCCTATGAGATCCCTATGGAGGGAAGCGAGCGGGCCACCGACCTTCGCGTCGTCGTCTACGACGCCCATGGCGAGCCTCTGTGGCATCAGCGCCTCGACCGAAGCCACCAGCGGCCCAATTTCACGGCCAACCACCGCAGCTCCTATTTCACCGCTGTCGGCGACCGAATGGTCTGCGCCGGCACTCGATGGACCAGCAATACCCAGTTGATGTGCGCCAGCCTGGAATCGGGCAACGTCCACTACCAGGGCCACCTGAGCTTTGTGGCCGGCCTGGACTTTTTTGGCTTCGACGGCAGCCTCTTCTCGGCGGACTCCACGGGTATCACCCGCCGCTATCCTTTTACGGGCGCCGAGATGCGCCACCGCGCTTTCGGCGCCCGTGGCGGCCGCGCCGGTTTTTACGCCACAGACGAACAAAAGATCTTTTTCGTTCCCTCCGAGGGCGATCCCGTCCTGAGCGCCTGGGACCTCGAAGACCTGCGTCCACTGTGGACCGCCGACCTCGACGAGATTCCAAACCCGCGCTATTTCAGCGCCAGCGACAAATACAATCTTTTGCTCTTTCTCCTCGACGAGACCCTGGCCGGGGTGGACACCGTTACGGGAGAGCTTCGCTTTGCCTTTTACGTCGGCGAGTCCAGACCGGAGATCGCCTACGGCGACGAGGCTCTCTTCATATTGGTGCGCCATGCCGACGTGGTCCCCACCCTGAGCGCCGTCGACCCGGAAAAGGGCGATATCTTATGGTCCGCCCCGCCGCCGACGGGCTCCCTGACCATCGCTCATATAGACGGCGAACTCCTGGTGCGCAGCGTACGAACCGTCCGGCCCGTCACTCCCGCCGGCGAGCTCGCTCATGAGTGACGAGGAGCCCAGATCCGCTACCTGGCGCGAACCTATCCTCGTCTTCTGCGCCGTCCTGGCTGGCCTCTTCGTCTTCACCATCGCCGGCAATCTCTGGGCGCCCCTGGGCAATAATATCGTCGTCGTGGCGGCGATCATCTTTCTCTTCGTTCCCTACTTCATTCTACGTCGACAGGGCGCCGACTTTCGCCGCTTCGGCATCGACCTCGAGGAGATTCCCCTGCGCCAGGTCGGCCTGGGCCTGGCAGTCACTTTCCTGATCTTCCCCTTCTTTATCGCCGGAAACCACCTCTGGGAGACCGCCGTTCTCGAGCGGGAATTCGACTTTTTATGGGATAATTACCGCCAGTGGCCGGTGGAATTGGACGTCCCCTCCGCTGAGGCTGATGGCGAGTTGGTCCAGATCCGCACCGCCAACCAACGGCTCATGATCGGCCTTCGAAATGTGGACGACCCCGTCCCCATCGTCGAGCTTGTCGCCGATCGCCCGGTCTACCTGCACAGCCCCTGCCAGGCGGACTTCATGCCCGTCGGACCCTATACCGAATACGCCTGCGCCCCCCCTTCATCGAGGGAACACGCCAGGGTTATATCGACGAGTCCCCATAC
>SLJM01000204.1 GCA_007135085.1 Myxococcales bacterium | reverse complement strand
TGGCCAGCGAAAAGATCTGGAAGACGTCCACGTCGCGTGGTCCATAGATGACGGGGGGCCTCAAGATCGTCACCTCCAGATGATCTCGATGGGCCAGCACCGCCCCCTCTCCACCCAATTTTGTGCTCCCATAGTGACTGACCGGCTCCGGTAATTGCCCGACCGGCCGCGGCCACTTACCCGTCGACGGCCCCTGGGCCGCCACGCTCGAGATATAGATAAACCGAGTGTCTTTCGCGCAGACCCTGGCCACCGTATCGACCAGATCTCGCGTTCCCTCCACGTTGACCTTGTAGAGCAAATCCCTGTCCGACGAGGCGGTCATCCCCGCCAGGTGGACCACGGCGTCTACGTCGCTGAGCGCCCCTTCAAAGGACGCCGCCTCCCCAAGAGAGCCCTCGACTAATTCCACGCCCAGCCGACTGAGATGATCAATATCGGAGGTGGGCCGCACCAGGGCCACTACCTGGGCGCCATACTCCACGAAATAATCGGCCACATGAGAACCCACAAAGCCTGTGCCGCCCGTCAAAAAGACCCTCATTTATAGCTCCTTTTCGAAGATGCGGTATGTCTTGTAATGCTCGGCCCCCATAAAGGCCATTCCATTATTGATCCGCTCATTATCAGCCAGGGTCCAGCTCGCCTCCGCCTCTTGATAGCCCCGGGCGTAGGCGTTTCGGTGGATCGTCACGTATAAGAGCACGCTCAACCCGCCCAGACTGCTGCCGCGAAATTCCTTTTTGACCCCCAGCAATATCTGGCGAAAGGAGCGCGGCGGCCGGCGCTTGATGCGGTAGAGCAACTTGGCCCACCCCAGCGGAAAGAGTCGGCCCTCCAGGTCATCGGCGATCTCATGGATATTAGGAAGGGCTACCGCCATGGCCGCTGGTTTTCCGTCGACCTCGGCGATGAGACATAAGCCGGGATCGGCGATGAGCTTGAATTGTTTGGCCACCTGCTCCACCTCAGCGTCGGTCAGGGGCACGAACCCCCAATTTTTCGACCAGGCGTCGTTGAAGATGGACATGATGATGTCCAACTCCTCCTTGAGGTTGCTCTTGTCGAGCTGACGGATCACCAGGCCCGGATGTTCGGCCACGGCGTCGGCGATCTGCTGGATCTGCTCCGGGGGGTGCTCGCGCACGTATCGCCAGGCGAATAGATCTTGGACCCCCTCGTATCCCGCTCCCTCGATGAGCTCCCGGTAATAGGGCCGTCCATGGGGCATCATCACGTAGTTGGGAGAGTCGAAGCCCTCCACCAACAGTCCCGATTCTTCATTGATGGAAAAAGAGAAGGGACCGCGGATGCGCTTCATCCCCCGTGCCCGGCACCAATCCTCGGCGGCGCGCAACAATCGGCAGGCCACCTCGGGGTCGTCGATGCATTCGAAAAAGCCGAAAAAGCCGGCGCCGTCGTCATGGACTCGTAGATGTTCCTCGTCGATCTGAGCCGAGATTCGGCCCACGATCTTGCCCCCCCGGCGGGCCACGAACAGCTGTGCCAACCCGTGCTCGAACCAGGGATTGTGGGCGGGGCGAAGGCGCTCCAGGATCAACAGATCGGGAAGGGTCCGAAAGTGGGGATCCGCATGATAGAGCCGACGGGCAAAGCGAATAAAGTCCAACTCATCAAAAGCTCCGATCACGGGTTCGATCCGGCAGGGCGGCCCTGCACTTTTTGGCCGTAATTTGCCGGACTTCCGATTCGTCGTCGCCTCCTTACTCGCCACGTCACCCACGGGTCACCATCCTTTGTATTTTCAATTCGACTCAGTACCCAGCAACCGATCAATTCTGTCTTCCAACCCGTCGAGCTCGCGCTGCAATTTGCGCTGACGCCAGATGGCGGCAAAGAGCACGCCCCCGAAGAAAACCCAGAGCACCACATAGGTGATCATGACCAGCACACCGCCGGGCACGGTCGTCTCCGAGGCCGCCGCCCCTCCCTGAGCCATCGCCGGCACGGCACAGAGGATGATCCACAAGGCCGCCCCCAGAGCTGCAACCTTAGGGCGAGCCAGGTGTTTTATTTTCTCGAGTCGTCGGTTCATCCTAACTCCCTACTTCGCAACCGCGCCAGATCCTCGACTTCCAGATATAATTCCTCGAGCCGTGCTTCCGTGCTGCGCACCCGCAGCCGCACCCAGGTCAAAACCAAAAAGGTCAATAACACTCCCAACATGGAGATCTGTAACACCAGGGCGATCTCCGGCGCCAGCCCTCCCCCGCCCTCTCGCTCGACGACGGGATGCATGCCGCCCCATAATTCCACGGCGTAATGGACGATCGGTATATTGACCACCGCCAGCAGCGCCAGCACGGCCGAGACCTTGCGAATCGCTCGTCCCTGACCGCCAAAGCGGCGAAGCAGAACGTAGCCTCCGTACATCAAAAACAGGACGAACGTCGCCGTCAGTTGGGGATCCCAGGTCCAGGGTGTTCCCCAGGCTTTATAGGCCCATAGGGGCCCTGAAAACAGGACGAATACACAGGCCAACAGGCCCATCTCAGCGCCGGTGACGGCGGCAATATCCCACTGCCTGGAAGGTCGGATCAAATAGAGGAGGCTGCAAAAGGCGGCGATCGTAAATCCCGCATACATGGCCATCGCCGCCGGCACGTGGACGTAAAAGATCTTCTGAACGATCCCCATCGTCCGCTCCACGGGGGCGTAAAAGAAGACCATCCCCATAGCAGCGATCATCACTACCACGGCCACCAGCGCCATCAGGGGCACTATCTTAGTGTCAAAAAACCGCATATTTCAGCGCCTCGTCCTACCGTCGCAAGCCAATACCACGACGACCTCAACGTTGGGAGGGCCATTCATATTTCAGAACATGACCCCCGTCAAACGGGCGCTTTGTCGCACGGTCCACCTTTTTTGGATGGGAACTCTTTTTGTGGTGCTTCCTTCCAGATGACGATTGGCTTCCTTGCTATATGGACCGACCAAGTCTACGGAAGGGCTCCGTAATGCTCCCCTTGCCCCCCGCGCAATTGACGCTGTCTTGGCCCCCTGTGTATACTTGTATCGCAACATGGGACGCCCTGCTGCCACAGCCTCGGAGAGGCTGGTCCACAGTTGGCTTCCATTAACACCATCCGGGCCGGTGGCCCGATGAGCCATCCTTTCGCCACGCAAGGTCTCACGCGGTCATGATCCCCAAGAAGATATTCCAACAATCCATTCGTCGCTATTTCCGGTGCATCGTCCCCTATATGGAGGACGAGTCGGTCAGTGAGATCATGATCAATGGGCCCGATGATATCTGGATCGAGGTCAGCGGTAAGCTCCACAAAACGGACGCTCGATTCGAAAATAATGACGACCTTTTGGGGGGTGTAAAAAATATCGCCCAATTCGTTGGCAAGACCCTAAACGAGCTCAACCCGCGGATGGACGCCCGCCTGCCCGACGGCAGCCGAGTTCACGTGGTATTGCCTCCCTGCGCCCGAAACGGCATCTCCGTGGCCATTCGCCGTTTCGGTAAATTCGACCTCTCCCTGGAGAAGCTCATCGAATATGGCTCCATCTCGCCGGTGGCGGCTCGCTTTATCGATATCTGCGTCCAGATGGAGCGCAATATCATCGTCGCCGGCGGTACCGGTAGCGGTAAGACGTCGCTCCTCAATTGTGTGTCCGCAAGAATTCGACCGGATGAGCGGATCGTGGTCATCGAGGACTCCTCGGAACTCCAACTTCAGCAACCCCACACCCTGATGCTCGAGACCCGCGGCCCCGACGCCAAAGGGCGAGGGGAAGTGGGCATCGGCGATCTCTTTCACTCGGCCATGCGGCTTCGCCCGGACCGAATCGTCATCGGTGAGATTCGTGGCGGTGAGGCCCTGACATTGATCCAGGCCATGACCTCCGGTCACGGCGGCACCATGTCCACCTGTCACGCCACCTATCCCGACGACACCCTTCGCCGTCTGGAGACCATGTCCATGATGAGCAACGTCACGATGCCCCTGGGCGCCCTTCGCTCCCAGGTGGCCTCGGCCATCGAGGTCATCATCCAGACCAGTCGATTCAATGACGGCAGTCGTAAGATCACCCATATCTGCGAAGTGCTGGGACTTGATGAAGCCGGCGAATATCGAATTCGCCCCATCTTCGTCTTCCGAAACCGCGGCAACGACCCCGATACGGGTAAGGTCATCGGCGAACATATTGGCTGCGGGAATCTACCGACGTTCATCGAACATATCAGAGAGCGAGGCATCGAGGTCCAAGAACAATGGTTTCAACCGCCCCCCGACGCTAACTGAGGCTTTTGACCCCTCGATTTTGAGCTCTCCTCGCATTTCGCTTCCAGAGACGGCTTCCACATTATGTCTGACGATCGATTCAAGCAGAGCCCGCCTCCCTTCGACCACCACGGTGGGTCCGGGGGTGAGTTCGATGAAGAAGAAAAAACACAACTCGTCGATCTGGAATCGCTGCAGTCGGGGGGAGCAGAGCCCCAATTTGCACCGCCGCCGACCATGGACTCCGGACCGCCGCCCCATATGGACGGCGACGACGCCACCCAGCTCTTTGAAATCCCTCCGTCGATGGACGACCACGACGGGATCACCAGCAGCGCCCCTGATTTCGGCTCTTCTCCGGCTCCGCCTATCCCGGGCGGCCAATACGATAGTGGCCCCATCGGCGGCGGCATAGGTGGACAGGACCCCTACGGGGGCGGACAGGCTTCTTACGGAGGCGCCGATTACGGCGGAGATCAGGTCGTCATCGGCGACGGCAACGACTATTCCCAGGACGAAGCCACCCAATTCGTCAACATCAATGATTTCGCCGAACAACCGGCTCACTTTACGCCGGAGCAGGAAGCGGCCGGCTACGACGGCAATACTCAATTCGTCGACGTCAATGCCCTGATGGCCGGTGGAGGCCCCGCAAGCCCGGGCGAACAGATCAACAACGATCAAGAACTCCATCGAGGTTATCACTTCCAGGCCGGCGATATTCATCACGGGGAGATCACCTTGATCCACGCCCAGAACCAACTGGGCAAACCGGTGGTCCTCAAACGAGTCTGGGAAGACGATCCCCAGGCCATGACCACTCCCCTTCGTCAGCGCATCGCGCAGCTCCATGAGCTCAAACACCCCAACTTGCTGGCCATGAACGGCATGTTCGTCACCAGCTCCGGGATGTGGGTCGAAATCGACGCCCCTGCCGGCCAGCGCCTCACGGCGATTATCGAGGGCCGAGGCGCCCATCCTCCGGAGATGGTCATCCCCTGGATGGAAAAGGTGGCGCACGTCCTGGAGACGATTCACTCCAACCAACTGGCCTACGCCAATCTGACCACCGACGCCGTGTGGATCAGTGACGATGGACAGGTCAAGGTCGAGCCCTTCGACATGCTTCGCTTCGAGAATCGAGGCAACCTGGGCGTCTTCGGTCCCCCCGAGATGAACGCACCGCCGGAGCAGCGCCAACTCAGCCCGGCCTCCGACGTCTTCAGCCTGGCCGCCGTCACTGCCGCAGCCGTCACTGGCCTGCCCCTTCGCAACGAAGCGTTGGTTCAACTGGAGGATAAAAAACTCTCCCAGGCCCTCCTCAAGGGGTTGTCCCAACCTCCTCAGGAGCGCCAGCAGACCGCCGGCGAATTGATCGACGAACTCAAGGGTGGCGGGCTGGACATCAAGATCGTCGGTGGCGGCGCTGCCGCGGCCATGCTCCTGATCATCATCGTCTTGAGTGTGATCACCGGCGGCGACGACGACGTCGCTCCTCCGCCTCCGCAAGGAGACGAGGCCATGGCTGAAGCGGCGGCCGACGAGCCCCTGCCCCAGGACCAGGCTGCCCCGGAAGGTGAGGCTCAGGAGGCCAGCGCCGCCCCCGTCGATCTGCCTGCTCAGATCTCCACCGATCCCAGGCTGACCATCTCCACCAGCTTCAAGCTCAACCCCCCGGCGACCTCCAATCAAAACGCCACAGACGATCAGCTCCAGACCTGGCGCCAGGAGGCCCGAGATCTCGTCGAGGAAGCCGAGGGCAAATCGTCGCGCTCCGACAAATACGAGCACTACGCCTCGGCCTTGGAGCGGCTGGCCTATGTCATCCGAAGCCAGGATGAAGCCCCTGACGAAGATTGGGAGGCCTGGCGCGAGATCTATGAAAATAGCGTCGTCCAGAGCCAACTCGAAGAGCTCTACAAAGCATTTTACGAGCCCCTGCTCGAGGGCCGGCTGGGCACCGCGGCCAGGCGCTACGGCCGCCTCGCCCGGATCAACCCCCAGGCCAACGCAGAGGACTTTTTGCGCGGACACCATTCCGCTGACATCGTCGCCATCGGCGACGGACATGAGGAGAATGATGATGATTGATCGACACCCCAAATCGACGGTGGTCCTGACTCTGATCACATTTGCCGCCTCCTGTCTTTTGATGGCATGCGGCGAGGAGGAAGAGGTCGGTCCACCTCCGACCTTCGATTTCCCCCTCGAGGTCGAGGCCAAAGACACCGACGACTCTCCCGTCGCCGGAGTGCCCGTGCTATTAGACGACAACGTGGTGGGCTTTACCGACGCCAACGGCGTTTTTCGGGCCACCATCAACGAGCACCAGGGCGCCTTCGTACGCCTGAGCGTCGAAGACGCCGAGGGCTATACTTTGATCACCGACAATCCCCACCTCGAATCGGAGCTGCGCCTGACCCAGGGGATGGACGGCCAACCCCGGGGAGTGCCGACAACCCTGCGCGTCCAACTTCAGTCCATCGTCTACGAATATTTGACCTGGATCGACCTGGACTGCGACTCCAAAATCGACGACAAGCACTGCCAGGGCCTCCCCCTGCTTTTGGACGGCGAGGAGGTCGCCCGCACTGACGCCAAGGGCTATGCTCATTTCTCCTTCCAGGGTTATCCCGGCGAAGTGCGAGAACTGGCGGTGGTCACCCCCGATCCAGGCGAAGATCAACCGACCTTCCAGCCGGCCAACCCGACCTATGAATTCGAATTGGGCGCCGATCCGATGATCTTTCACGTGGCCGAAACCTTTACGGATCCCACCGTCCAGGATCGACCGCGACGCCGGCGCACCCGCCGCCCGGCGAGGACTCAGCCACGACAGCAACAACAGCAGCAACAACAGCCCACTCAGGATGAAGACACAGGTGTGATCTGCCTCTTCGGTGATTGTTGATCCCCAGGGGATCCGTGTCATTTTGCCGCGGTTCCCTTCCTTGCTCGCCATCGGGGATTACGCTACTCATGGTCGGTGACGAGCCGACGTGATGAGCTATGGAATGCCATGGGTCTCGTCGTTGTTTGCGCTCCGACGGTGCGCCCACACTGGCACCCCGAGGGTTCGGCGCCGGGACAACCATATCCACTTGCGACTTTTCCTGGATTTCAATCATGACCGCACAACCTCCACAGGATGACAGGGGCTATGACGGCGACGTCGATGATGGCTATGACGACGCCCTCTTTTCCGACGACCTGGACTACGGGCTGCCCGACGATGATGAAGGGGGAGCAAGTTGGGGTCTGATCATCGGCGTATTCGTGGCCATGGCAGCCATCGCATTTGTCGTCTTCGACGGCATGCAGGCCGAGACCTATTTCTTTGACGTCCACGAAGCCGTCGAGCGCAGCGACGAGCTCGTCGGTGAGACGATCCGAATTCGCGGCGACGTCCAGCCCGGCACCTTCGAAGGTGGTGAGGGCCAATTGGAGAGCCGCTTCAAAGTGGCCACCGAAGGCCAGTCGATGAAGATCGTCTACCGTCGCGCCCTTCCCGACACCTTCGAGGAAGACTCGGAGGTCGTCATCCAGGGCCGACTAGAAGAAGGGCTGGTCATGTACGCCGACGAAGTCCTGGTCAAATGCCCCAGCCGTTACGAGGGAGCCCCGCCGGACCACTCCGGTGACGGCAATTATTCAGATTATGATCACTCGCCGGAATCCATTGACCCTCAGGCGTCCCGCTAAGAGCAGGAGAACTTCATGAGCTGGATCGGCTCCCTTGCCATCTATTTCTCACTCTATGTAGCGATCTGCGGCATCGCCCTGGGGGCGGTGGCCGCCATCACTCAGTCGCGGCGCTTTTTATACGCCGCCCGCTTTGCCACCTACGCCGTTCTGGGTTCGGTGACGGTGGCCATGGCCGTGCTCCTGCACGCCTTTTTGACCCACGACTTCAGCATCCAATACGTGGCCGGGTTTTCGGACCACACCATGCCCACCTTCTATCTGGTGGGCGCCGTCTGGGGAGGTCAGGCGGGAAGCCTCTTATTCTGGATCTGGAAAGCCATCGCTTTTGTGTCCATCTGCGTCTACGTCAATCGCGAGCGCTACCAACAATTTATGCCCTGGGTCATTGCCGTATCGCTGACGGTGATCACCGGCCTGCTCCTGATCCTGGTCTTTGCCTCCAATCCCTTCGAGGGTTACCAACTCATCGATGATCCCGAAACGGGAAGCGGTCTCAACCCGTTGTTGCAAACTCCGTTGATGATGTTTCATCCCCCATTTTTGCTGGCCGGAATGGCCACCATGACCGTTCCCTTTGCCTTTGCCGTGGCCGCCCTGTTGTCGGGGCGCCTGGATAATACCTGGGTGGAAGCGGCCCGAAAGTGGATCCTCATCCCCTGGTTATTGCTCACCATCGGCAATATCCTGGGCGGCATGTGGGCCTACCAGGAGCTTGGCTGGGGCGGTTACTGGGCCTGGGACCCGGTGGAAAATGCCTCTCTTCTTCCCTGGTTGACCTCCACTGCCCTGATCCACTCCCTGCTCATCCAAGAGCGGCGCGGCATGCTCAAACGGTGGAATATCGGGTTGATGATCGGCACTTTCTTGCTGACCATCTTCGGCACCTATATCACGCGAAGCGGACTCATCGAGTCCGTGCACAGCTTCGCCCAGAGCGATATTGGGCCCTACTTTTTGACCCTCCTTCTGAGCCTCACCGCCGTGAGCACTGTCCTGTTCATCTGGCGTTGGAAATCGCTTAGAGCCGAGCAGCGCCTGGACAGCCCGATCAGCCGGGAGGCGGCGTTTATTTTCAATAATTGGATGTTTTTATCCATGACCGTCGTGGTCCTCTTCGGCACCCTCTGGCCGCGGATCAAGGAAATGACCACCGGCATGGAAGTGGCCATGGGTCCTCAGTGGTTCAACCGCTGGATGATTCCCCTCGGGTTGTTGATGCTCCTCATGATGGGGGTGGGCACGATCATCGCCTGGCGAAAGGCCAACTGGCGAAACTTCCGACAGAATTTCCTCCTCCCCATCGCCATCGCCGTCGTGCTCACTCCGGTGTCGATCGGCCTTTACTGGGTATTGCGCGGCGCCAGCCTGGGTGTGACACCCGACACGGTGGTCGCCGTCTATGCCGTCAGCTCCGTAGCCTTCTGCTATTTCGTGGCCGCCGCCACCCTCCAGGAATTTTATCGCGGCATGGCCGCCCGTCGCCGGGCTCATTCGGAGTCCTGGACGGAGTCGCTGGTGCGCCTGTGCATGAAGCAAAAGCGGCGCTACGGGGGCTATATTGTGCACCTCGGCGTGGTCTTCGCCTTCTTGGCCTTCGCCGGCAACTCCATGAAGATCGAGGAGGACATCTCCCTGGAGCGCGGCCAAACCTATACGATCGGCGACTATACCCTGACCTACCAGGGGCTCCATCCCGAAGAACATCGGGAGCGCACCATGTATATCGCCACCATGCCCGTCGAACGAGACGGTCGCTATTTATACGATCTGCATCCTGGACGGGCCGTCTTTCGGGCCACCGAAGAGATGCCGATCAGCGAGATCGACATCCGCTCCACCCCCCTGGAAGACCTCTATGTGGCGCTGGTCAACTTCGATCCTCAGACACAGCAGGCGGTGTTCAAGATCTTCGTCAGCCCCTTTACCTGGTTCTTCTGGTTCGGCGGCGTCCTGATGGTGTTGGGCACCACGATCTGTCTGTGGCCCACCCGGGAGTCCATCGACTCCCTGCGCCCCGGTCACGGAAACTGGGGCCGGGCAGCCGTCTTCGGCGCCCTGGTGGCCCTGAGCTTCTCACCGATCGTGGCCTGGACTGCCCAATCCCACTCCGACTGGGGCTCGGCCCAGCGCTACCGTCTCATCCAGGCTTCCGACACTGCCGAACAGAGCTCGCCATTGGCTCCGCCGGCCCTGGAAAACATGCTTGAATCCGACGGCAGTGAGGCCACATGACCATCTTATTCATCATCGCCGCCATCGCCTTTACGATCGTCATGACCGCCATGATGATCCGCCCTTTCTCCATGTCTCAGGAGGCCCAGATCAGCCTGGAGCTTCTCGATGAAGATCTCCGTGAGGTGGAAACTCTGGCGGCTCGAAAAGTCTCACTTGTCCAATCCCTTCGCGATATTGAATACGACTTCGAAACTCACAAGATTAGCGAAGAAGATTACAAACGCTTCAAGCGCTCCTGCGAACGTCAGGCGCTGGGCGTCATGCGGCGCCTGGAAGCCATCCATGGCAGCGACAGAGATTGGGATAACCAGATCGACGAAGCTCTCGAAAAGCACCTCCAAATTGAGCCCCAGACCGGATCGAAGTCGCCCAAATCCACGGCCGATGCCCCTGAGCCGGAGCAGAGCAACGGGGTCGTCGAAGAAATATGCGACGAGCCGCAATCTGCCTGCCAGTCCTGCGGCAAGGCCCTGGTGGCAGACGATCTCTTCTGCAGCCGCTGCGGCACTGCCGTACAGGCCAATCCATCGGAGGGAGGGGGCACGGACAACATGGAATCTCTCGATTCAGGATCCCATCAAAGAGAGGAGATCACGGGATGAGCCATTATAAGTACAGGCCGATCATCTGTGCAGCTCTCTTTGCCCTGGCAACCATGATCCCCGCTGCGGCCGCCGCTCAGACTGTGGGCGCCGACGAATACGAAGCACCCGCCGACGCCCAGCCTGGCGAGGCCAACCTGGCTCCGTCGACCGATATCGACCCCGGAGATGCCGTTCACTCATCGGAGGCCGCGCCGCCGCCGGCAGCTCCACAACTCGACGTTGAAGATGGCAGCCTGAGCGTCACCGTCCAGATCCGTCACGCCAACGATGACGACGTCGATCTGTCGGGCATGCCCGTCACCCTGGAGGCCCTGCGCCCCCCGGGCCCGATGCAGCCCGACAACTTCCGTCAGATCGCCGCTCAGTGGGTTGGCGTCACCGACGCCAGCGGGTTGGCCCGCTTTGACGAACTCCCCGACACCTTGGCCCGTCAGGGACTGGTGCTTCAGGCCTCCACCAGCTTTGGTGGGCTGGCCTTCGAATCCTCCTTTGCAGCTCCTCGCGCCGGTGAGGCCCTGGAACTGGTCCTCTACGATCGAACCCACGAGCTCCCCGAGATCAGGTTGTCTCGAAAGCGGGTCATCGTCTCTCTGTGGGAGGAATACCTGGTCTTCGATCAATTCTGGACCTTCGAGATCGACGGGGACTACGCCTTTGATATCGCCGCCTCTCCCGATCCGGCCCTGGAGCGGGGGTTGGAGATGCGCTTTCCCATGGAAGTGGAGGGTATCAGCTTCGCCGGACCGGGCACCCACGAGGTGATCCAGAACCGTGTGTATTGGAACCACGTCCTGGTCCCGGGCCAGCCGGTGACCGTGCAGGTGCGCTTTAGCAAATCGGCCCGCGGCTCCAGCCAGGCTTATGAACAGATCATGGACTTTCCCGTCGACGAGATCCAGCTTTTGGCCGCCGTGGACACCCCATTTCAGCGGATCCCACGTGTCGACGATCTAGTCTTGCGAGCCCCCGGTTTCGAGGTCGGCAACGATCCAGGCGTTTTGGGACTGCAGACACAGAACGACTACCTCGTGGCAAGCGGCCGTTCCGTCGACGCCGGTGAGAGCTACGCCTTTCGCCTCGAGGGACTGCCCTTCCGCCGGCCCACCGGCGGCTGGATCGCTCTCTTCGGCGGCCTCTTGATGGCCCTGCTGCTGGCCGCCTTTGGCGCCCGCGAGCATAAGCGCTTCCACGCCGCCCGTGACACGGCCGCGATCTTGCGCGGGCTCAGAGCCCGGCGCGACGATCTCTACGAAGAGCTCGCACTGGTGGAGCAAGAACTGGCCCAGGTCGAGGACGAAGATCTGGCCTTCGAGCTCGAAGACGAGCGTCTGATAATTCGCCAACGACTCACGCTGATCCTGCGAAAGATCGACGATCTGAAAAACGGCACCCACGGAACCACCGACCAATAGGGAACGGCTATGACCGAGCGGTTCCCATCGACGGTAACCCTACAGGGAGTATCGCGGGCCTTCGGCCGCACCTTCGCCCTCCATCGGGCCGATCTGGAACTGCGCTCCCGGTCGATCACGGCCCTCATCGGCGACAACGGCGCCGGCAAGTCGACGTTGCTCAATATCCTGGCCACCATCGACGAACCAACCTCGGGGACGATCACCTACGGCGAGATCTCACGGCGAAATTTCGCCCGCCGCGCCCGCCACCGTATCGGCTGGGTCAGCCACCAGGCCTTGTTGTATGACGAGCTGACGGCCCGGGAAAATCTACGTTTTTACGCCGGCATGTACGGCCTCAAAGATATCGATCACCGCGCCGCATCCTGGCTCGATCGGGTGGGATTGAACGACGCCGCCGATCGAATGGTCCGAAACTTTTCGCGGGGAATGAAGCAACGCCTCACCATTGCCCGGGCGCTGATTCACAACCCGCAATTGCTGCTATTCGACGAACCGGCCACCGGGCTGGATCAACAGGGCAATCGCTTCCTCATCGACCTGCTCAACGAGCTGCGCGACCGGGGCCGCATCGTCGTCCTCGTCAGCCACGACTTCGAACTTATCTCCAGCCTCGCCGACCGAGTCGTCGTCCTTCGCCGCGGTCAGATCGCCCTGGAGGCGGCCACCGACGGCGACTTCAATCTCCTCGAAGCCTACGGCGAATACGCCTGAACAGGCCTATGCTGTGCTCATGAAATCCCTCTTTCGTCAAACGGCGACTATCATCGCCAAAGATCTTCGCCGCGAGTGGCGCACCCGTGAGATCTTGACCACCACCGTGGCCTTCGCCGTCTTATTGATGGTGATCTTTGCCTTTGC
>SLJM01000437.1 GCA_007135085.1 Myxococcales bacterium | reverse complement strand
CTGGGCCGTACGCCGGGCAGCATCGTCGCCATTCGGCCCATGAAAGATGGGGTGATCGCCGACTTCGAGATCACCGAGGCCATGCTGCGCTATTTTATCGGCAGGGCACATAATCGGCGAAAGCTCTACGCGCCGCGGATCATCATCTGCGTGCCCTTTGGGATAACGGAGGTGGAGAAGCGGGCCGTTCGTGAGTCGGCCCATCAGGCCGGCGCCCGCGAGGTCTATCTCATCGAAGAGCCCATGGCAGCGGCCATCGGTGCGGGAATGCCCATCGCCGAACCGTCGGGCAATATGATCGTCGACGTCGGCGGCGGCACGACGGAAGTGGCCGTGATCAGTCTGTCCGGTATCGTCTACTCCCAGTCGGCCCGGGTGGGCGGAGACAAGATGGACGAGGCCATCGTCCAGCATATGAAGCGAAAATATAATCTTCTCGTCGGCGAGCGCACCGCCGAGATGATCAAGTGCACCATCGGCACCGCCTATCCCACCGAAGAGGTGATGACCATGGACGTCAAAGGCCGCGACCTGGTCGCCGGCCTTCCGAAGACGTTGGAGGTCAACTCCGACGAGATCCGCGACGCCCTCCAGGAGCCGATCAATGCCATCGTGGAAGCGGTGCGGATTGCCCTGGAGCGCACTCCGCCGGAATTGTCGGCGGATATCGTCGACAAGGGAATCGTATTGGCCGGCGGCGGAGCGCTGTTGAAGAATCTCGATATTTTGCTGCGCGAGGAGACGGGCCTCCCCGTGTTGATCGCCGACGATCCCATGTCGTCGGTGGTGCTGGGAAGCGGGCAGACCCTGGACGAGATGGAGCTGCTTCAAGAGGTGGCCGAGCAATCCTACTGAGGGCAGTGATGCTGGGTTTCCTAAATGAACAGCGCCATAAAATCATAGCTATATTGCTGGTGGTGGTGCCCCTGTGGATGATCGCCGTCGCCCAGGGGACCGAAGTGGGCGTGGAATCGTCGACGCCGACCCGCCTGGGCGGCGCCGTCGTCGGTGGCAGTCAGGCCGGGTTCAACGGCGTCATCGGTGCAGTCGGCGGCGTCTGGAATCGAATTGTCGGCGGCGAGTTGGCCCAGGAGAACGAGGAATTGCGCCGCGAGGTCGCTCAACTACGTGAGGAGAAGTCGCGGCTCATCGGCGTCCTCCAGGAAAACTCCCGCCTCCGAGAGCTGGTGGGGTTTAAGACCTCCCACCCAGAATTCGAACTGGCCCCGGCTCGCGTGGTGGGCCGTGACGTCAGTCCCTATTTCCGGGTGGTCAAGATCAGGATCAGTTCTGAACGAGAACTGGCACCACGGATGCCCGTGGTCGCCGCCGAGGGAGTGGTGGGCCAGGTGCACCGGGTCTATGAGGGCTATGCCGATGTGGTCTTGCTCTCCGATCCGCGCAGCCGAATCGACGCCATCAGCCAGCGAAATCGTGCCCTCGGTGTGGTCGAGGGGCTTGGGCACGAGGCAGACTACCGGGCTCGCATTTCCTACCTCACCGATCGCGACGAAGTGGGGGTGGGCGATACGATGGTGACCAGCGGCATGGGCGAGGTCTTTCCAGCGGAGCTGACCATTGGCACCGTGGTAGAGGTCGAAGAAGGGGAGCGGGGGCTTTTCCAGCAGGTCCAGGTCGAGCCCGCCGTGGATATCTCACGGCTCGAAGAGGTCTTCGTCATCACCAACGTCGACTGAGCCGAGGTAGATTCGAGAATGCCAGGCCCACTCCTATTTTTGGTGGCGATGGTGGTGATCATCGTCGAATCCGTTCTGCTCGGCGTCTTCTCCGCTCAGGGATGGGCTCTGCAGACGCCGATTGCGATCACAATTTTTCTGGGGTTGGACCGCGATTTTGCGCCGGCGGGGGCGGTGCTGTTGGCCCTTCTATTTCCCGTGGAGTGGCTCGTCGCCGGAGTCTATGGGGTTTATAGCCTATCGCTTGTGGCTGTATTCTTTGCCATGCGAGGGCTGCGAAATAACGTCCAGAAAGTCTGGGGGGTGGCGCGGGGGGTGGTGGCTGCCTTTGCGGCGTTGCTTCATCTGGGAGTGATGATTGCCGGTTTGTTTATCGTCGGCCAGGGCGACACCCAATTGGTGGCTGCCGTGGCCTGGAGGGCGGGGGCCACCGTGCTGACCGTGGCGGTGGTGACTCTGTTGGTCGGAAAGGGGCTGGCGCGATTGGACGCGATGATGGATCCTCGACGTGCAGATTCGAGGTTGAAATACTAACCTGATCTGGGACGCCGGGCATTAAGAGAAGTAGCGATGAATGAGTTGGCACAGAGAGCAAGGGCGGCGGAGATGGAGCGCTACGATCGGCGCTACCTGGTACTGCTGCTGTGCTGTGTGCTCGCTTTTACGGCCCTCGGTTTTCGGTTGTGGCAGCTTCAGATCGTAGAGGGAGAAAAATATTATCGGGCCAGTACTGAAAATATCATCCGCCACTACGAGGTTCAGGCGCCGCGAGGAGCGATTCTAGATCGGCGCGGTGTGGCGCTGGCGGAAAATAGGGCCAGCTTCGATGTCTATATCGAGCCCCAGATCTTTTTGGCCAACGCCGATGACGAGGTCTACCAGCTGCTCACCGATTATCTGCACCTGTCGAGCGATCAGCTTCGGCGGGTGCGACGGCGGGCTGAGGAGCGGGCGGGTTCGGTGCTGGTCAGGCGCGACGTGGCTCGGGCCGATATCGCCCGCATCGAAGAAGATCAAATGCGACTGCCCGGTGTCGAGGTTCGGCCCAGTATTCAGCGCCGCTATCCGCTCCACCACGTCGGCGCCCACACCCTGGGGTTCGTCGCTGAGATCGGGCCGTCGCGACTTCGCGAACTGCGCGACTACGGCTATCGAAGCGGCGATTATGTGGGGCGAATGGGGTTGGAGCAGGCCTTTGACTCGGTTTTGCACGGCTCTCCAGGGCTGGATCGGGCCGTGGTCGATGCCCGAGGCAATCCGCTGGGAGAGGCAGATACCCAGTTTCTGATCGGCGAGTATCAGCGCGTACAACCCGTGGTCGGCCGTGATCTGGTGACCACTCTGGATGCGGATCTGATGGTCATCATCGACGAGGCCATCGAGGATTATGCCGCCGGGGCGGTGGTGGCCATCGACCCTCGCGACGGCTCGGTGCTGGCCATGTATAGCAAGCCCCATTTCAACCCCAACGCCTGGTCGGGCCGCCTGTCTCGGATGGAGAAGCTGCGAAGCGACAACGACCCCTTCAATCCGATGATGAATAAGGCCATCAACTCCTATTTTCCCGGGTCGGTCTATAAGGTCGTCGGCTCCTGGGCGGCCCTCGCCGAAGGGATCTTCGAGCCGGAGGACACCTCGTTTTGCCGCGGTTTTCATATGTTCGGCGGCCATCGATTTCGCTGCTGGCGCGATCATGGCCACGGCCACGTGGACGCCTATTCGGCGATGGCCCAGTCCTGTGACGTCTATTATTACGAGGCAGCAGAACAGATCGACATGGACGTCCTCGCCGACTACGGGCAGCGCTTTGGGTTTGGCGAGCGATCGGGGCTGGTGATCCGCGGCGAGCGAGCCGGTCGTGTACCGACCCGCCAGTGGCATCAGGAGCATAGTCCCGAGGGCTATCAGCGGGGATTTGATCTCAATACGATTCTGGGCCAGGGCGACACCCACGTCACTCCCTTGCAGGTGGCGCTGGCCTATGCGGCCATCGCTAACGGTGGCGATCTCTACTATCCGCGCTTGGTCGACGAGATTCGAAACGAAGAGGGACTGCCGCTGTTTAGTTATGCCCCAAAGGTCCGAAAGCGCCTCGATATCGACGAGGAGCATCTCGAAGTATTGCGGGAGAGTCTGCGCCAGACAGTTCATGGACCACGGGGAACGGCCCGGGGGTCGGCGCTATCTCATACGGAGGTAGCGGGCAAGACGGGCACCGCTCAGGTGGCTCGAATCGGGGCTGTGCGCGTCGACCATGCGGATCGAGAATTGCGCCGCCGCAACCACGCCTGGTTCGCCGCCTTCGCTCCCTATGACGAACCGGAGATTGCGCTGGTCGTGTTTTTGGAGCACGGCGGCGGTGGCGGCGGCGACGCCGCACCGGTGGCCATGGAGATCTTGGATCGATATCTGTCGCGCACCGACCTGTCGGCGCTTAGCGTGCGGCTTGGCGAGGAATATAGGGGTGAGCAAATCAGGGATGCCGACGATGAGGAGGGGTCGTGATAGACAACCGCCGTCATCGGATCCGAGATTGGTTTTTGCGCTTCGACTGGCCGCTGCTCGCCGTGGTGTCTTTGCTCTGCGGCATGGGCCTGGTCAATCTCAAGAGTGCGGCTGCCCATTCGCGAGTGGCCTTTCACGTCACCCAGTCCGTCTGGTTGGCCGCAGGGGTGGTGATCGTCATCTTGATCGCCGCCGTACATACCCGCGTGTTCATACGTGGCGCCTATTTATTCTATGGGGCGGTCATCGCTCTGCTTTTGGCGGTCGCCCTGGTGGGGACCGAGCTAAATGCGTCTCAGCGGTGGCTGAATCTTGGCTTCTTCATGATGCAGCCCTCGGAGCTGTTGAAGCTGGCGGTGATCTTGGTCACCGCCCGGTTCTTTCATGAAAAAAATCGAGAGGGCTCCTACGGGCTCTTCGAGCTGTGGCGTCCCTTTTTGCTGGTCGGCATCGGGGTGGCCTTCGTCATGAAGCAGCCCGACCTGGGAACCTCGCTGGTGATTCTGGCCATATTTATGACCATGGTGCTCTTCGAGGGAGTGCGCTGGGAGAGCCTGGTCGGTCTTGCGGTGGCGGTGATCATCGCCATGCCCGTGGCCTATAATTTCGTCTTGCAGGACTATCAGCGCAATCGGGTGGCCTCCTATCTCAATATAGAAGCCGACGCCCAGGGCCAGTCCTGGCAGGTGCGTCAGTCGCTTATCGCCTTCGGGTCGGGTCGGATGTGGGGCAAGGGAAAGGAGGAGGGGACCCAGATTCAGAAGGGGTTTGTGCCGGAGCACGAAAATGACTTTATCGCTGCCAACTGGGCTGAAGAGCGCGGGTTTGCGGGGATGATCTTCTTGCTCATGGTCTATCTGGCCTTCGTGATCTGTGCGCTCAACGTGGCGAGGAGGGCCACTGACCGCTTCGGGGTCCATATCGGGGTGGGGGTGGCGGCCCTATTTTTCTGGCATGTGGTGGTAAACCTGGGGATGGTCACCGGCGTGTTGCCCGTCGTCGGCCTCACGCTGCCTTTGATGAGCTATGGCGGCAGCAGCCTGCTGACTATGCTCGTCGGCGTCGGGCTATTGCTCAACGTCAGCGTCCACCGGCCGCGCTATGGATGACGAGCAGCGACGAGGTTTTTTTGAGTGAATCGGAAAAAGCAAAGCCGGGGCGAAAGAATCTGCTCGTTCCCAACGTAGAGCGTTGGGACGTAGATAGCGGTGAGCCCATTCTCGAGCTTCGCGGCGTACATAAGAGCTTTGGGGACGAAGAGGTCTTATGCGGTCTCGATCTGACGATTGAGCCCGGCAAGATCACGGTGATCATCGGGGCCTCCGGCTCCGGTAAGAGCGTGCTCATCAAGCATATGAACGGGTTGCTCAAGGCCGACCGCGGCCAGGTGAGGCTTTTTGGAAAAAATGTCTCGAAGTTGAGCGGACCCGCCCTCGACGAGCTGCGCAAGCGGGTGGGCACGATGTTCCAGAACTACGCGCTCTTTGACTCCATGAGCGTGCAGGAAAATGTGGCGTTTCCCCTCATCGAAAATAAGGCGATGAAACGCGACCAGGCATTAGAGCGGGCGCGGTCGATCCTCGAGGAGCTGGGGCTTGGCGAGGCGGTGGAGCAATATCCGCAGACCATTTCAGGGGGAATGAAGAAGAGGGTCAGTCTGGCGCGGGCGATCGTGTCCAATCCGGAATTGGTGCTCTTCGATGAGCCCACGACGGGCCTCGATCCGGTGATGATGGAGTTCGTGGACGAGATGGTGGTGGACATCACCGAAAAATATCAGTTGACCAGTGTGCTCATCAGCCACGATCTGGCGACGATTTTTCGTATCGCCGATCGGGTGGCCGTACTCCACGGCGGGAAGATCATCGCCTACGGGACACCAGAAGAGATCAAGGAAGCCGACGACGAGCGAATCCAAAAGCTCATCGGTGGTCAGGCCAAATCCGATATTCGTGTCGAAGAGCGAGGGGAGGCGAAGTCCGACGACGGCGATACGGTGATCATGGAGGACGTCTTCAAGTCTTTCGGTCCCGTCGATGTATTAAAGGGCATCAATTTTCGGGCGCCGAAGAAGAAGCTGACCACTCTCATCGGTGGCTCGGGAGCGGGAAAGTCGGTGATGATGAAGCATCTACTCGGACTATTGCAGGCTGACCGGGGAAAAGTGACCGTCTTCGGAAAGTGTCTGGCAGATATGAGCGAGCGCCAATTGCGGGAGTTGCGCACCGAGATCGGGATGCTCTTTCAACACGCGGCGCTCTTCGACTCCATCTCAGTGCGAGATAATGTGGCGTTTCCCCTGGTGGAGCGGCGGGTATGCAGCCGCCGAGAGGCAAAAAAGCGAACCGACGAATTGTTGGAGCGGTTGCGATTGGACGATATCGCCAATGCCAACCCGGTGGAGATATCGAGCGGCCAGAAAAAGAGGGTCAGCCTGGCGCGGGCGTTGATCACTGAGCCGCGGCTGCTCATCTTCGACGAACCCACGACCGGTCAGGATCCGATCATGGCCCAATACGTGGAGGATATGATCATGGAGGTCCAGCGCGATTTCGACGTGACCAGCATCGTCATCAGTCACGATATGGCATCGGCTTTTCGCACCGCTGATTTTATCGCCATGCTCCATAAGGGAGAGATCATCGCCTACGGGCCGCCTGCGGCGATCGCCGAAATGGAGGATGAGCGGGTCCATAATTTCGTATACGCCGCCGACGTGGCCGCCCAGGAGCGCCAACGCGCCGAGAAGGAGCGCTGATCAGCTCTTCTTTGGTGTGAAGCGATGGGCGTCGCGAACGCCGTATTTGCTCAACACCGACTGCAGGGCTTCATCGAGATCGACGTCCAGAGAATTGGCCAGAGTGATGACTACGAAGAGGACATCGCCCAACTCGTCGGCGATGCGACTGGCCCCTTCATCGTCGCCGGCTGGTTTGGCACCGTGGGTATGGTTGATTTCCCTGGCCAATTCCCCGACCTCCTCGGTAAGACGGGCCAGATTCGAAAGGGGTGGCCAGTAGCCCTCTTCCCACTGAGAGATCCATTCGTCGACGGCGGCCTGGGCGTCCTGGAGCGTCCACTGCGAGTCGTTCATGGCGTCGGTCCTTTATCGAAATTTGGGATCGTCGTCGGGCAGTATTGCGAGGAAGTCGTGAAAAGTGAATCAAAATCAGAGGTCCGACTCATCGATGTAGGCGGCCTGGCGGAGTTGATCGAAAAGGAAAGAGCCGTCGTCGAGGTCGACGGGCGGGAGTTGGCTCTTTTTTATGTGGACGGTCAGGTCTTTTGTATCGCCGATCGCTGTCCTCACGCCGGTGGTTCGTTGAGCTGTGGGAGGGTGGAGGGGGCTGAGGTATTATGTCCAAGACACGGCTGGCGCTTTGATCTGGTCAGCGGGCGATGTCATAGCAATCCTCGATTCCAGGTCTCGACGGTGCCCGTCATAATTGATGAGGGTCGTGCCTATCTGCGGATCGAAAGTAGTCAGGAGTGAAGATGAGCGCTGTCAATGATGTAGAATGTGACGTCGTGGTCGTCGGCGCCGGTCTGTCCGGCCTGGTGGCCGCTCGGAGGCTGAGCCGAGCCGGGTTGGATGTGCATGTCGTCGAGGCCAGAGACCGCGTCGGCGGTCGCCTCTATACGGAGGAGACCATGGGGAGTCGGCGGTTTCATGCCGACCTGGGAGGTCAGTGGGTGGGACCGGAACAGACCCATATCTTAGGGCTTCTCGACGAATTGGAGGTCGAGACCTTCGCCCAATATAACGAGGGCCAACATTGCCTCTTCGTCGACGGAAAACGTCATGCCTATAGGGGAGATATTCCGTCGATTGGAGCGCTGGGGCTGGTGAATCTGCAGTGGGCATTTTTTCGCATCAATCGGCTCAGCGCAGCTCTCGATCCGAGGATGCCGCACCGGTGGTCAGAAGCTAAGAAGTGGGACGCCATGACCGTCGAAACCTGGTTGCGCCGCCACCTCAAAGACCCCAGGGCCATGTCCTGTATGGTCGGACTGGTGAGGGCCGTCTTCGCCGCCGAACCCTGCGAAGTGTCGATGCTTCAATTTCTATTCTATATGCGGTCCGGAAATGGGGTGATGAGCCTGGCCGGGGTCGAGGGTGGGGCGCAACAGGACAAGCTCGTTGGCGGTGCCCAGAAGATCTGCGAGAAGTTGGCTCGACCAATGGAGAAGTCGCTGCACCTGGAGAGTCCGGTTCGCAGGATAAGCCAGGATAATTCGTCGGTGACCGTGGTCTGTGATGAAGTGCGGATCACTGCAGATTTTGCGGTGGTGGCCATGGCCCCGGCGATGTGGGGGGCAATCGACTGGGAGCCCGCTCTTTGTGGCTCCAGGATGCAGTTGAGCCAGCGGATGCCCATGGGCTCGGTGATCAAAAGTGTGGCGTTTTACGAGGAGGCATTCTGGAGGGAGAGGGGATTCTCCGGTCAATTCGTCGACGACTCGGGGGTGGTGCAGCTGGGCTTTGATTATACCCTCGAGGAAGGGCAGCCACCGGCGCTGGTGGGCTTTATCGTGGGCGCCGCTGCCCGGAAGTGGACCCGGCGAAGCGAGGCGGATCGAAAGGCGGCGGTGCTCTCCAGTTTTGCCCGCATATTCGGCGACCAGGCTCTGGAGCCGATTTGCTTTCTCCAGAAGGACTGGCTCGCCGACCGGTGGGCTCAGGGCTGTTATGTGGGGATGATGGCGCCCGGCGCATGGGCCGAGGGGGGAGAGGTCATTCGCCGTCCACAGGGTCGGATTCACTGGGCCGGCACGGAGACGGCGGTCGAGGGCAACGGTTATATGGACGGCGCCGTGGAGGCCGGCATGCGTGCGGCTCGCGAAATCACGGCCCGCCAGCGCTAGCAGCCTTTTGACAGCATACAGCCCGTCTTCCCAAGATTAGCTCCGTGGTCTATACTTTGAGGCGAATGCCACCTGTGCAGAACCTCAATAGGTCCGCCGTAACGGGACCAAAGGACATTTCTGATGAAAGTTCTCTCTGTCGGTCATTGCACGCTCGATCAGATCGGAGTCGTGGAACGTTTCGCCGAGGAGGACGAACAGGTGGAGATGCCCACCTTCAGCGTGCAGGGCGGAGGAACGGCGGCCACGGCGGCCGTGGCCCTGGCGCGGTGGGGAGTGGAGGTCAGGTTTGTCGGTAAGGTGGGCGACGATGATCGAGGAGAGCTCATCGAGCGCACCCTGAGTGACGAGGGGGTGGCCACGGATCGAATGATTCGCTCCCCCGGTCGAATAAGTCAGGTGCGCTTCGTCTTCGTCGAGCGCGATTCCGGGCACCGTCACACCTATTTTACACCCGGCAACGTGGGGCCTCTAGACCCTCAGGAGATCGCTCCGGAACTGGTCGACGAGCACGAGCTTCTGCTCATTGACAGTCAATTTCCCCAGGCCCAATTGGGCTTGATGAAGCGAGCCAAAAAACAGGGGATTCCCGTCGTGCTCGAGGCCAACCACGGCAGTGGAGTGGTCAGCGAATGCGTTCCATTTGCAGACGTGGTCATCGCCTCGGAGCGCCAGGCCAGCTCCTATACGGGAGTGGGCAGCCTCCAGGGAATCTTGGAGGCTCTGCTCGAAAAGGGGCCGGCCACGGCGATAATCACCCTCGGCGATGAGGGGGCGGTGGCGATGGGGCGCGACCACGAGTTGGTGCGCGTCGATGCTCTCCAGGTGGAGTTTCTGGACCCCACGGGGGCGTCTGACGTCTTTTTGGGAGCAGTGGCTCTGGGAACGCTGGAGGGCTGGGAGTTGGATCGGCTGGTCAGGTTTGCAAATGCAGCCGCCGGGCTGGCTTGCACCGGGCCCGGCGGACGAAGCGCGATCGCCGATCGGGATCGCCTCCAAAAAGAGCTGTCATGAACGACGGTCGCTAAGCTCTTTAGCGGCGCCCGCGACCCCGTCCTCGTCCTCGCCCACGGGAGCCCCGTGATTTTCGAGAGCTGCGAGAGCTTCGCTTTCGGCTGGACTTTTTGGTCGACGTGGATTCTCCAAGCTGAACCGCCCAATACTCCGCCTGGCGCAGGGCATCGACGAAGAGCCGCTGGGAGGCGATATCCTCTTGAAAGAAGGTGGCGTAGCGGCCGATGACCGACACGTCGTCGGTGGGGTCGCTTCCGCCCACGGTGCCCACTCCCATAAAGGTGGCCGCCTCGAGGGCGAAGTTGTTCTGAATCGTACCCACTTTGGGGTTGAAGACTTCCACGGCGCCCAGTCGGTCGAATTGGAAGATATAATCGCCCATATTGAAGGGGATATCCAAATCGTAGGGGCGGGCGGCGATGACCAGGCCATTTTTCTCGTCGAAGAGATCGAGCACCGCTTCGGCCGAAGGGGTGGTGCGGTGGGTCAGCCAGGCCCACTCTTCGTTGAGGAAGAAGTCGTCGATATAGGGGACAAAGCCCAGCAGCAGACCCCGGGCGGTGGGAATCTCGACGCCGATAAAGACGATCAGGTCGGGAAATTCAGACTTGGCGATGTCCAGGATTTCGCCGGCGTGGGCGGTGGTGGCAGTGTCGCAAATGGCGACGCCGTCGAGGCCTTCTTTTTGGGCCTGTTTGAACACCTGCTGAGGCGTCAGCGAGACGCCTTCCGAGAAATGAGTTTTGGCATGAAGATCAATCAGCATGGAACGCTCGAGAGATTGAGAAAAACAAATCAGCGTGAATCGGGGCGCAGACTAGCTGCCTGAGCCCATTCTGTCGAGTGCCGGGCTCAGTATCAGTCCCGGTCGTCGTCGTCGGGGGTGACGTCGATGACCTCACCTCGGCCCGGAGGGGGGCCGCCAAATGGGGTGCCAAATGGGGAGGCGCCGCCCTGGGAGGTGGGATCGAATCTGGAGGTCTGGGCCGAGATATAGGTCATCGAGCCTTCGGAGAGCATCTTTTCAAAGCGCTTTCGGGCCATGGCGCGAAGGGGCTTTCGGGCCGGGGGAATCAGCAGAAACAGAGCCACCACGTCGGTGAGCACCCCGGGGGTGATGAGAAAGATTCCGGCTATCAACACGGCCAATCCGTCGAGGAGACTGTCGGCGGGCAGGTTCCCCTCATTGAGGTCGCGTTTGATATTGGCCAGCGCCTTGGTGCCTTCTGATTTGCCCAAAAAGGCGCCGAGCAGGGCGGTGGCCACGACCAGGCCGATCGTTGGCCACAGACCGATCTTCATGCCCAGGGGGATGAGCAGAGCGAGCTCGATCAATGGGACGATCGTAAAGAGTGCGAGGAGTTTTAAGATCACGGTGTGTGGGGGGCGTCGGCCCGGGCGGCGATGGCCACCCGGGCGTCGACGCTGTTTGGGTCAGGCGTTGGGGACTTTCTCCCAGTCGGCCAGGAATTTTTCGAGCCCAATATCGGTCATGGGGTGCTTGAACATCTTGTCGATCACCGCCGGGGGCACGGTGGAGACGTCAGCGCCGATAAGCGCTGCTTCCGTGACGTGCCGGGGATGGCGAATCGAGGCCACCAGCACCTGAGTCTCGATTTCAGGATAATTATCGTAGGCGGCGACGATCTCTTCGATCAGATCCATACCCGGTTGGCCCAGGTCGTCGAGGCGACCGATGAAGGGGCTGATATAGGTGGCGCCGGCGCGAGCGGCCAGAAGAGCCTGGTTGGCCGAAAAGCAGAGGGTCACGTTGGTGTCGATCCCCTCTTCGGTCAGGGTCTTGCAGGCCTTTAAGCCCTCTCGGGTCAGAGGCAATTTGATGATCACGTTGCTGGCCCAGGAGGCGTATTCGCGGCCTTCTTCGAGCATGGCCTCCGTCTCCACTGCTGTGACCTCGGCGCTGACCGGGCCGTCGACGAGTTCACAGATCTCGACGATCACCTCTTTGAAGGGGCGGCCCGATTTGGCGATCAGGCTCGGGTTTGTGGTCACACCATCCAACACGCCAATGGCGGCTGCGGCGCGAATTTCGTCAGTGTCGGCAGTATCGATGAAGAATTTCATGGTCTTTGTCCTCGTCCTCAGACAGTGGAGTAGATTTCCGAGCCTCGGGGGCAGAGCTTTCGATATCATCTCCGTCTGTGTTGCACAACGGATAGGAGGGCCGGGGGATTCCTGAAAGGCGGGTGGTGGGAACGGCAACGACGGGACGGCAACGACACGGCAACGACGGGACGGCAACGACACGGCCCGGTGATGCAGCGAATGGATAGACCAGCGGGCGGTCATATGTTATCTGGCCTTGGAGTGCATTGAAGCTAACCGCAATGAGGCCGACGAGGGCGATTATGATGGACATCAACTATATTCGTGATCACGCAGATGTGGTTAAGAAGGCGGCCCAGGATAAGAATTTCGAGGTCGATATCGATCGGCTTTTGGTGCTCGACGAAGAGCGGCGAACCCTCATTCAGGAGACGGAGAAGATTCGAGCCCGTCGAAACGAGGTCGCCGATGCCATCCCCAAGGCCGACAACGATGCCCGGCCGGCGTTGATCGAAGAGGGCCGAGAGCTGAAATCTTCTCTCGGTGAGAAAGAAGAAAAACTGGCCGCAGTACAGGGCGAGTACGACGACCTGTTGTTGATGGTGCCCAACGTCCCTTCGCCGGAGGCGCCCGTGGGCGACGACGAAGAGGATAATAAGGTGCTGCGCCATGTCGGTGAGCCCCGGGAATTTGATTTCGAGCCCAAGAGCCACGAAGATCTCGGCGAATACCTGGATATCATCGACAAAGAGCGGGCCATTCGCATGGCGGGCTCTCGAGCCTATACCCTCAAGGGGGCCGGGGCATTGCTCGAATTTGCGGTGATGCGGCTGGCCATGGACATCATGGTCGAGGAGGGATTTACGCCCATCGTGGGACCGCTGGCGGTCAACCGGGAGGCCCTGGTGGGCACTGGCTTTTTCCCCTATGGCGAAGAGGATACGTACCGGCTGGAGCG
>SLJM01000489.1 GCA_007135085.1 Myxococcales bacterium | reverse complement strand
GACGCTCCCGTGATGATGCTCGGGGGCCAAGGCCGCCCTGCGCTACGACACGACATTGCCTTCGATGCCGGTTCAGACCGCCATGGATTTTGTACGCGCTCGACTCCCCATTGTTAGATGCAAACCATTCATAAATTCGCTAGGCTTACCTCCGTCGTTCGTCGCGCTCTAATGGCATTAAGAGGCATCAATTTGACTACCATCGGTTTGCAGTCCAACCTCTTCGATACCCTCCTGGAGACCATCGCCGCTCTGGTGGTGGTCTTCGATTCGAAGGGGCGAGTCGTATTATTCAACGATGCCTGCCAGCAATTGACGGGCTATGACTTCGACGAGGTCCAGGGGCGTCATATCTGGGATCTGCTGGTCCCCGTCGAAGAACGCCAGGGGGTCATCGACACCTTCGACGAGCTTCGGGCCGGCCACTTCCCCAACCGCCACGAGAACGACTGGGTGACCCGCCAGGGAGAGCGCCGGACTCTGGACTGGTCGAACTCGGCGGTCCTCGATGACGACGGCCAGGTCCAATATGTGGTGGCCACCGGGGTGGATATCACGGAGCGCCGCGACGCCGAGGCCCGACAGCGCGAACTCATCCGCGCCGAAGCGGCCCGCAAAGCCGCCGAGGCAGTCCGCGACTCCGCCCGAGTTGCCGAAGATGCCTTCTCGGGCATCGTCGACCTCTGCGCCGACGCCATCATCTCCATCGATCAGAACCAGACGATCAGCCTCTTCAATCAGGGGGCAGAAGAGATCTTCGGCTATACCGCCGACGAGGTCGTGGGCCAGCCCCTGGGAATACTCCTTCCCGAAGACGCCCGTCCTCCCCACGCCGCCCACGTCGATGAATTCGCCGATGCGAAAAAACCATCGCGGCGAATGGGAGAGCGGGGCCAGATTTACGGAATGCGAAAAAACGGGAAGCTCTTTCCGGCGGAGGCCTCGATCTCCAAGCAGCGCGTCAACGGAGATTGGCTCTTTACGGCGGTGCTGCGAGACGTCACCGAGGAGCGGCGGGCTCGCGAGGAATTAAAGCGAGCCAACACGGAACTGGAGCGCTCCAACTCCGATCTGGAGCATTTCGCCGCCGTTGCTTCCCACGACCTTCAGGAACCGCTTCGAAAGATACAGGCCTTCGGTGAGCGCCTGGAATCTCGCTTCGGCGACCTATTGCCCGAACGGGGCCAGGATTATCTGAGCCGCATGCAAAACGCCGCCGGGCGAATGAGCAACCTCATCGACGACCTTTTGGCCTTCTCCAGGGTCACCACCCGGGCCCGACCATTCGAGCCTCTGGATCTGACCAAGATCGTCGAGCGAGTACTCTCCGACCTGGTAGTGCGCATCGAGCGCACCGGCGGAGAGGTCAATATTGGTACGCTGCCACAGATCGACGCCGATCCCACCCAGATGCATCTTCTCTTTCAAAACCTCATCGGAAACGCCCTCAAATTCCACCGCGAAGGAGTGCCTCCCGTCGTCGAAGTAGGCATGGAGGACAATGACGATGATAGTGATAGATGCACTATCTTCGTCCAGGATAACGGCGCCGGCTTCGACGAGAAATACCTGGATCGCATCTTCGACGTCTTCCAGCGCCTCCACGGCCGCGGTGTCTACGAGGGCACGGGCATGGGGCTTGCCATCGTGCGAAAGATCGTCGAACGTCACGGCGGCAGCGTCACCGCCACGAGCACTCCCGGGGAGGGCTCACGTTTTCTTATCACCCTCCCCGTCGAGCAATCTCAGTCCACAGAAGAGGCCCCCTCATGAGCCCAAGAGAACCGATCACGATCCTGATGGCCGACGACGATCCGGAAGACGTCATGCTCGCCGAGGACGCGCTGGCCGAGGCTCGACTGGCCAATAATTTCTACGCCGTCTCCGACGGTGAAGAGTTAATGGACTTTCTCCATCGCCGTGGCAAATACAGCGATCCCGACGACGCGCCGCGGCCGGGGCTCATCCTCCTGGACTTAAATATGCCCAGGAAAAATGGTTTCGAAGCCCTCCAGGAGCTCAAGCAAGACACCGATCTTCGACAGATCCCGGTCGTCGTATTGACCACCTCCCGGGCCGAAGAAGACGTCTATCGAAGCTACGATCTGGGCGTGAACAGCTTTATCTCCAAGCCCGTCTCCTTTGACGGATTGGTGGAGGCCATGAAGGTCCTGGGCCGCTACTGGTTCGAGATCGTCGCCCGCCCCGAAAGTACAGATTAATCTCGAATTCCCAACCCGCATTAAGAATGACACTTCCCAAAGACACCACCACGCTCCAGGGCTCGATTGATGATGAGAAGCTCATTCGAGTACTCCTCATCGAAGACGACGAAGACGATTATCTGCTCGCCAGAGACTATTTCGACGACTTTCAGTCGCCTGGCCGCCACCTCCTGGAGTGGGTGTCGACCTACGACGAGGGCCTGCAAGCGCTGCGCGCCGAGGAGCACCATATCTGCCTCCTCGATTATCGGCTCGGCGCCCAGGACGGTGTTGAATTATTGCGCCAATCCCTCGACGAGGGATGTCGCACGCCGATCGTCATGTTAACCGGCTCGGGCAATCGCGACGTCGATAAGGCGGCCATGCGCCACGGAGCCGCCGACTATCTGGTCAAATCAGAGATCACCGCCGCCCTGCTGGAGCGCTCCATTCGCCACTCCCTGGAGCGCCACCGCTTTTTGGAAAGACAACGCCTCCTGGCGGCGGAAAACGCCGAGCTCTACGAAAAGGCCCGCCGCGCTCTCGAGTCGCGCGACGAGGTCTATCGCATCGTCGCCCACGATCTGCGGAATCCATTGAGCACCATGGGCCTCGCCCTCCAGCTCATGGAACGACAGGTCACCAAAAAGGATCTGGCCCCGGCCTTCTCCAGGCAACTCAAGACTCAGCGCCTGTGTATCGCTCAGATGAACCGGCTCATCCAGGACCTGCTCGACGCCGCCCGCCTGGAGGGCGGGCAATTATCGATGAGCCGCGGCCTTCACATGCCGGAGATGATCGTGGCCTCCGCCTTCGATCAGCACCGCATCCAGGCCGATGATCGAGGTGTGACGTTGACCAGCCATGTCGACCAGGGCCTTCCCCGCATCGACGGCGACGCCCGACGCATCGATCAGGTGCTGGGCAATCTGATCAGCAACGCTCTCAAATTTACGCCCGAACAAGGGCGCATCGAAATCGCCGCCCGGGCCGACGATAGAAATTTCGTCTGTTTTTCCGTCACCGATACGGGCCAGGGCATCCGCCAGGAAGACCTGCCCCATCTCTTCGACCGCTTCTGGCAGTCCGACGACTCCGATCGCGGCGGCGCCGGCCTTGGCCTGGCCATCTGCAAGGGCATCGTCGATGCCCACGGCGGCCGAATCTGGGTCGACAGCACCCTCGGCGAGGGCACGACCTTCTATTTTACGATCCCTACCGAAGAATCGTAATTAGGTCGTAAGCGTTCCGCGCGGTGACGGTGAGCTGCGATGTT
>SLJM01000212.1 GCA_007135085.1 Myxococcales bacterium | reverse complement strand
TCTTCTGTTATCCTCGCCATTGATATTGGTTTTCCCATTTTGTTTTGGTCCGACGGACGCCCCATCAGGAGCGCCTTCTTTGGTCTAAGTCGAGGTTTTCATGCGGTATTTTGCCTGTCTTCTCGTCGCCTTCTTTACCTTCTTCGTCATCGCCTGCTCCGGTGGGGATATCGATCCTTCAGTCGATCTCTACGAATACCCTGGAGATGAAGAGGGGCGAGTGATCATCGATCCCGATGATTTCCAATTCGAATTTCGCTTCGATCACGAGCCGCGAAACGCCTCGACGGAGTGCCGTTTCGAAGACGAGGATTGGTTTGACTGCGATTCCCCCTATTTCTTCGACCAGGACAGCGAGGAATACGACCTGAGCGAGGGCTATCTTCGCTTCCAGGTGCGAGCCTATGACGAAGACAGCACCTCTCCGTCGGAGTCGCTGGAATTATTGGTCCTCTACGACTTCGATTTCCAGCTCGACGATGCTCAGCAATACCAGGCGGGCTCGATGGATACGCCCTTTTATTTCCCCGACGAATATACCGCTTCCTGTGGTCGCTCCGATTGTGAGCTCTTCTGCTATTGGGAAGCCGATGGGCTGGACGCCCAGGTCGACGCGCCCTGTTCGCTCGACGAGCCCTTTATGCTCACCTTCCCCGACGAAGATCTAGAGAACGCCTACCTGCAGATCGAAGCCTGCGCCACCAACTTCGGAGGCGACCAGGACGACGAATATTGCCAGGGTCCCAAGACCTACCTCTTCTATCCGCCGCCGCCGGCCTTCGTGCAGCTCGAAGCGGGCTCCCGCCACACCTGCGGACTCGTCGGCGACGGCAGCATCTGGTGCTGGGGTCGAAATAATGCCGGCCAGGTTGGCGTCGGCGGCGCCACGAGCCAGCCCGTCTTAGAAGCGGAAAAAGTACTCTATCGAAATTGGGTCTCCCTCTCCGCCGGCGGTGAGCATACGTGCGCCATCAATGAAGCAGGCGCCCTGTACTGCTGGGGTGATAACGCGAGCAACCAGCTCGGCTTTTCGCCGATCAACGCCGGACAGCCCGAAGAGGTCGACGCCGGCCCCTGGTCGGTGGTCTCCGCCGGCAACCGCCACACCTGCGCCATCGATGACGACGGCGGACTCTTTTGCTGGGGAGAAGCAGGCCGTGGTCGCCTGGGCAATCCCAGCGCCGCCTCTGACGGCGCCATGTATAACGTCGCTCTTCCAGCGGGCGCCACCAGCGGCTGGATCGACGTCTCCGCCGGCGACGAGCATACCTGCGCCATCGCCCACCGCTCCGGCGGCGGCCGCGCCACCTATTGCTGGGGCGACGCCAGCGACGGAAAATTGGGCAATAACTCCGAGTCCGGCAGCTACGACACCCCCCAGGAAGTGGTGGGCAACCTGGCCGTCATGAACGCCGACGAATTGACCACGGGCACTCACCACACCTGTGCCATCGCCAGCTCCGTCGATCATGAGACCTATTGCTGGGGCCGCGGCGCCCGGGGCCGCCTCGGAAACGGCACCGAAGACAACCGACCCGTTCCGCGCCGAATCTCCTCCGGTGATGACCCCGCCGGTGGCGGCGGCGAAAACCACGACAATCATATCTCCGTCGCCGCTGGCGACAGCCATAGCTGTGCGGTCCACGAAGAGGGCTCGATCTTCTGCTGGGGCGAGAACTTCCTCAACCAGCTCGGCTCCGGTCTGGAGGATAATTGGCTCCTCACTCCCGTGCGAGCCGAAGTGGACCCCCGCCTGAGCTTTGATCAGATCTCGGTCGGAGAGGAACACTCCTGTGCCATCAACTCCAGCGGCACCGTCTATTGCTGGGGCGACGGCAACGACGGACAGCTCGGCATCGGCGCCGATCGCGACGCCGAAGTGCCGACCCGCCTGTCCTGGCCCCAGGGTGAATTCATCCCCACGCCCCACGCTGAAGACTGAGCATCTATCAGTCTAAGGAGAAAGAGCCCGCCGACCTCGAGGTCGGCGGGCTCTTTTATTTCAAAAAGTGAAACAAATCCCCTTACGGTGAAACAACTCGACTAACCGCGCTCCACGTATTCCTCGCCGAGATCTTCGGCGGCCATGGTACCGCCCTCGACGTTGGTGCATTCCTCGAAGCCGGCCTGCTCAAAAATCTCGCAGGCCATCGCGCTGCGGCCTCCAGAGCGACAGATCACAAAGATTTCCCGGTCGTCTTCTTCCGGCAGCTCTCCCTGTCGAATCTTGGAGAGGGGAAAAAGCTCGGCCTCAGTGACATGGACCGCCTCATATTCATCTTCCTCGCGCACGTCGATAAGACGCAGGTCTTCGTCATCCCGTCGCTCTAGATATTCGGCAAAACTCTGTCGTTTCATCGCTGATCTCCCTCTGGTCGGTAGGTCCACTAATCTGGAGCCGAGTTGTTTCAAAAGACTCGACACCGCCTATCACTATACAAATATTGTGCAAGAGCCGGGCCAGCCTTCCCGACAGGATGTTCAAACCCCGACATCACCGCTCTTGATCCCCAGCGGGTCCTCGGGGATCACCGCCCCCATCAGGTCGTAGGCCCGCGACTGCTGGATCTCGACCTCTACGAAATCACCGGGCGTGGGCATATCGCCGCCGTAATCAAAGCTCAAATAGACCACGCCGTCGATATCGGGGGCCTGTCCGTAGTGTCGGCCCTCGAGGACGAATTCGTGCTCTTCAGATACCCCGTCGACGAGCACGTCCGTGGTCACGCCGACCCAGGCTTCGTTCTTTTTCTCGCTGATGCCTCGCTGGAGTTCCATAAGGGCGTCGCGGCGCTCGATCTTGACGTGCTCTTCGACCTGATTGTCCATCTCCGCTGCGGGCGTACCCTTTTCCGGGCTGTAGACGAAGACGCCGACCCGATCGAATTCGACCTCTTCGACCCAATCGTAGAGCTCCTGAAATTCGGCGTCCGTCTCTCCCGGATAACCGGCGATGAGGCTGGTGCGAAGGACCAGATCGTCGATGCTGCGAAGGCGCTCGATGAGCCGCTTCTGGGCATCGCGTTGGATATTTCGCCGCATGGACTTGAGGATCCGTCGATTCACATGTTGCAGCGGCATATCCACATAGGGCACCAGCCGCTCGCCAGTTCTAAAGAGGTCGACCAGCTCGTCCGTGAAATTCCAGGGATACATATAGAGCAGGCGCACCCAGTCGATCTCGACCGCTTCTTCTTCCAGCCGGCGGAGCAGGCGAAGCAGATAATCCCGGTTTTTGCGCGGGTCCAGATCGATGCCGTAGCTGGTCATATCCTGGGCGACGAGGATGATCTCTTTGACCCCGGCCCGGCCAAGTCGGCGGGCCTCGGCGACGACGTCGTCGATGGTCCGGCTTTTCTGTTTGCCGCGAATGGTGGGGATGATGCAGAAGCTGCAGGAGCGCGAGCAGCCCTCGGCGATCTTCAGATAGGCCGTGCCGCCGCGCACTGTATTGGTGCGGGCCACCTCGTTGTCCATAATGA
>SLJM01000397.1 GCA_007135085.1 Myxococcales bacterium | reverse complement strand
GCCGCCTTCGTGGCCATCGGCGTCGCCATTATCGGTGTCTTTTTGATGACCACTCTAAGTGGTGGGGGCGACGACGAATGGGAATATCAATTTCACCGCACGGGGCAGCTCGATTTTGCCACCTATCCAATCGATCGTCTACTGATCGCCGCCGACGCCGCATCCGACGATCTGGAGGTCCCTGCCGACTGGCTCGATCCGCGGCGGCTGCGCGAAGAGGGGCCGTTTCCTGCGCGACGCCTCGACGGCGGTCAGCTGACCACTTTTCAGTCCTGGTTTGACCACCACTATCGAGACAACCAACGCCGCCTGCTCCACGTCACCCTCGACCGCCCGCTCTATCAACCGGGACAACCGCTTCGCTGGCGTTCCTGGCACCTGCCTGCCGGCGTATTGGACAGCGATGACGGGAACCGAAGCATCCAGGTCGAGCTTCGCGATCCCGGTGGGGGCGTGGTCCACAGCGTGGACAAAGAATTGCCGAACCGATCGGTCTGGGGCCAGTTCGACCTCGACGAAGAAGCTCCCGGCGGGGAGTGGACGTTTCGGATCATCGACGGCGACGAGGAATATACACGGCCTGTCTGGATCGCTCGATTCGAGCCCCCCAGATTTAATAAATCAGTCGACTTCACCCGCCGCGCCTACCGTCCCGGCCAGCGGGTGAGCGCCGATATCGAGGTGCTGCGAGATACAGGATGGCCGGCCTCGGGTATGAGCGTTCGGGGCTACGTCCAGAGCGAGGGAGAACATCTCAAAGATATCAGCGCCGGCCTCGACACCCGGGGCCGCACCGAGCTCTCATTTACCCTTCCCCGTTCGATGGGCGACGACGCCACCCTGGTGCTCACCGTCGAGGAGGGAGGAAATATCGAGACCGGCCTATGGCCCATTCCCATGTCCACAGACGACGTGGTCGTCGATTTCTTTCCCGAAGGGGGGCGCCTCGTCGACGGACTGGCCACCAGGGTCTACTTCGAGGCCACCGATGCCTCCGGTCAGCCCGTGGACTTCGAGGGAGTCTTGATCGACTCCGCCGGTGAGGTGGTGGCGCCGATCGAAACCATCGATCGCGGACGGGGGCGCTTTGAATTTACGCCAGACGCACGCGAATATTACCAATTCGAGCTATCCTATCTGCCCTCACACAGCCCGAACCGCATCAAGATCACCCCTGAAGAGGACGGCCAGGTCCTGCTCATCGAGCCCAATCCCCTGCCCGTGCAGGGGCGATTTGAGTTGCCCCCCGTCGAAGACGAGGGCTGTGTGCTGCGAGTCTTTGACGACCTGGAGTCCACCCGTCGAGAGATTCGCGCCGGCGTCCAATGTTCCACGGTCAAGACCGTCGCCGTCTACGGGGCCATGGGCGACCAGATATTAGATGCCGCCCGCGTCGAAGCAGGTCCGGACCGAGTCGCCGCAGTTCACCTGCGGCCCGACGATTGGCCGCGGCCGGCGGGAGTCGTACGCCTCACAGTCTCCGAAGACGTCTGGGGCATCGAGCCCCTGGCCGAACGGGTCATCTTCTACGGCCGCCGTGCTCAGATGGAGATCAACCTGGAACTCGACTCGCCGGTCTATCACCCGGGCGACACGGTGCGCGTCGAGATCACGGCCACCGACCCGGCGGGCCGCCCCATGGCCGCCAGCCTGGCCAGGGGGGTGGTCGACGACCGACTCCACAACGAGGCCCCCTTCGACGCCGCCCCTATTCTGGCGCAGCTCTTATTGATGTCCGACGACCTTCATTTCTGGGCCGACGTCGACGAAGCAAAGGATTATTTCGATCTCGAGGACCCGGTGGCTCCCCTGGCGCTCGACCTGCTTATGGGAGTACGGGGCTGGCGCTCAACAGATAAGCTCGACGCCTATTATGTGGACGGCGGCGACGAGACGATCACCGCTCCACCCCGTCTGGCACTCGGTCAACCTCGCCACCGCGCACATCCCGACACGATAAGAGATGAAGCCACGATCGCGCTATTTGAGTTGGATTCCGCACGAGCCCCTACAGGCATTCCCGCCTTATCCTCCCTTTCCGCCGGAGGTAGCGGTGCCAGCGATTCCCCGCGCCGGGCGCGTCGGGCATCTGCAGCGCAACCTCAACGAGAAGAATTGTCTGCTGCCCAACCTGCGCCACCACCGCGGGCCCGGCCAGACGCCGAAGACTTCGCCACCGACGACCTCCCGGGCCTGACTCCTTTCTGGCACCGCGACGACGACGCCGCAGCTTTTGCCTCCTGGAATCCAGAAATTGAAACCGGCCGTGACGGCAAGGTCGTCGACACCTTCCAATTGCCGGAGGCCATGGGCGCCTATCGAATCACCGTGGAGGGAATCTCCGACAGGGGACTGATGGGAAGCGCCGACGCTCTGGCCCGAGTGGAACTGCCCATGACGGTGAGCACCAGGCTTCCGGAGTCACTCTTCGCAGGGGACGTGGTCCAACTGCCGGTGACCATCCGAAATAGCACTCAAGAGGCGCTGCCCGTCTCGGTGCAGGTCAACGCCGACGGACCGGTGACGGTCAACGGCGTTCAGGCTCGCTTCGACGTAGAAGTTCCGGGCCGAGAGACGGTCACCAGATTTGTGGAAGTGCAAATTGATGGGCCCATCGGCGACGGTAAAATTCAGGTCTGGGCCGAGGGCGGCGGGTTTGCCGACGGCGCCACCCGCACCTTCCAGATCGATCCCGCCGGCTACCTGCGCGACTGGAACGCCTCGGGCTCTCTTCCCGGACAGGCTTCTATCGACGTGCCCCTGTCGGGAATGACCGACGCAGGCGCCAGAGGACGATTGACGATTTATACCAGCCCCGCCGCCGAAGCCCTGGAGGGATTGGAGGCCATGGCCCGCAGGCCCACGGGATGCTTCGAACAGACGAGCAGCGCCAATCATCCGAATATTTTGGTCTGGCGCTATCTCGACGAATCGGGGGCGCTCACACCGGAGCTCGACGAGCGACTTCGCGCCCATATCGACGCCGGTTATCGACAGCTCAAGATTTTCGAGTTATCCCGCGGCGGCTTTTCCTGGTTTCGCTCCGGCAGGGCCTCGATAGCGCTGACAGCCTGGGGGCTGATTCAATTTTTCGAAATGGCCAATCTCGTCGATGACTTCGACCGTCAAATCTTGGTGCGCACCTCAGATTTTTTGCGCCGAAAACTCGAAGGCAGCGGACAGCTCCGAGAGGTCGGGGGCAGCCGAATCACAAGAGATTCAGTCCACCATTTTGTACTCTACGCCATGGCCCGAACAGGTCATACGGAAGGTCTCGACGAGGAATTCGAAGACCTGGCCCGGCGAATCGACGAGACCGATGACCCCTACGAATTGGCCCTGGCGACGGCGGCGCTGACTTATATCGACGGCCACGGCGATGCCCTTACCCAGGGAGCAAAGAAGCTGCGCTCACTTCAGCGAAGCGACGGAGGTTGGACCTCCAATGAGGGACATGGGTGGGCTTATTCGCGAGGTAATGCATTTGGAGTGGAGACCACCGGCCTGGCCACGCTGGCTCTGATTCGCGCTGGAGGCTCCCGCGACGCCGTATCACAAGCCGTCGACTGGCTGGCCGACCAGCGCACGGGCCGAGGCTGGTGGGGCTCCACTAAGGCCACCATCATGGCTCTCGAGGCACGCATCGCCTACGAAGGGAGCGGGTTGGCCAACACTGGCGGCACGGTCACCCTCGAAGTCGGCGATGAACTCACGCGCACGGTCACCGTCGATAGAAACGAGGTTGAACCGGTGGTGGTCGACGGTTTTGCCTCCGAGCTGGGCGACGACACCGACGGGATCACCATCTCCTCAGAGGTGCCCCTGACATACGATCTGGACCTTCGCTGGCGAGTCGAAGAATTTGACGCCCACGGCGAGAGCCCCCTGCAATTCGCCGTTGAATTTGCGGCGGGACAATCGGTTCAGATGGGCGACGAGATTTCCCTGGCCGTCGATCTCAGAAATACTACCGACCAGGATCTGGGAATGACCCTGGCACGCATCGCCCTGCCCTCGGGAATGGGCGTTCCCCTGCGAGAACTTACAGATCTGGTGGAGCGCACGGACGTGGCCTATTTCGAGACCCACCCTGGCGAGGTCATCCTATACTTCGAAGATTTTGACGGCGACGAACACCAACAGATCCGCTTCTCCGCCATCGCCGATGTCCCCGGCGACTTCGAAGTCCCCGCCTCGGTGGCCTACGCCTATTACCGCGACGAATCGCAATGGCAATGGGACCGACGCCGCCGGCTGACGATCGTTCCACCCCACTAAGAGTGGATTAAAGGTTCAAGAAAATGACGAGCCCGCCACCGACCAGGGACGAGCTCGCTTCAGGCTTCGGAATTTCTTTGGAAGCTATTCAATGGGGATGACGTTGACCGCCTGAAGCCCTTTAGGACTCTCCTCGATCTCGAACTCCACTTCCTGCGCCTCCCGCAGGGTCTTGAAGCCCGACATTTCAATGGCACTGTAGTGACAGAACACATCGTCACCATCTGGCTGCGTAATGAAGCCGTACCCCTTATCGGCATTAAACCACTTGACCGTACCCACGACTCGATCAGACATCACTATCTCCTACATTTAGTTCTTCGCCGCTCCATCCCGCCGCGTCGATGGAAAACGACTCGGGCCAAGCCCGGACTTACCAAACCCAACTCTCCCCGACACCACGCCTGGGGAGAATCTCCGAACGTCGATATGACCTGCGGCCTACCGACGACGGCGCGGAATTATACGACCGCCCCGGCGGGCAGTCGCGCCGTTCACGTCGAGCAATTTTTTTGGGAGCCCCATCGATACAACCGACCAATCCAAATATTGGAAAGACCAATTGTCGCGACGCCTGCGAGCTCTCCCGAGCCACTCTTGTATGAACTCCATAATTCTGACAGCTTTGGTCCGCGATTTCAACGCGCGTAAACAAAGCATGTCGAGATCGACTCATCCAACGCACTCCTACTCAGAGCTCGGCCCCATGAATCGCGCCAAACTGACGGTCTTCATCGTAATTCTTTTCGTCGCCGCCGGCGCCGCCGCCTGGTCCTGGATCAATCTGGTCGCCGCCCCGCCCTACGACCCGGCACAGGCCCAGGATTTCCTGCGTCATTTCGACGTGCGCTGCAGTGCCGAACACAACGAGGAAGTCTGTCGCGACACCATCGGCTATCATCACCGGCGATGTTTTGAGGAAACCCTTCAACAGGGACCTGACGATCGATTGGTCGGCGATCGGGGCCTCTATCTGGAGTGCATGGAGCAGGCCACAGTCCAGGTCTTGAGTGATCGATGATCGTGGTTAGGATTTGGCCTTCTCTCCCTATCTCGTTCCACCACCTTCTAAGGAGAAGCGCCATGCCCAAACAGTTGACCCGCGACGAACTCTTGTGGCTTATCGAGGAATTGGACCGCGGCGAAGCGGAGCGACAGGAAGTCGAGGAGTTGGTGGCCTCACTGGAGTTGACCATCTCCGACGCTGAGGCGCTCCAGATTCTGGAAGACGACGAGCTGACCACCGAGGAGGTGGCCGACCAGTTAGTGGGCTATTCGGAGCGAAACGCATAGACGACGCTCACCTGATGCCAGCCATCGTCAGCCGCCGATGACACCCTCTCTGGCCTCTGGTACGGTCCCCAAGAATTTGTCACCGGAGACCACAGGCACCTGTCAATGATTCTCCAGAATCGGCATCTGGAAAAAGCGCTCAATGATCTGGAAGCGGCCTACGAAAGCGTTCCAGGCGATCAGCACGAATACGAGGATAACGCCATGGCCCTCGAGATCGTCGAGCGCGCTCTGGCGCAGGCGCTGCGCACCACCGTCGATCTCCTCCTTTTGCTGGATCCGACGGATATCATGGAGCTGGAAGCGCCCCTCAAGGCACATGTGGGCCGCATGATGACCGTGCGCGCCCTTCTCCAATACGAGCTCGGTCAACAGGACTTCGCCGCCCACAGCGCCCGCCTGGCCTGCCAGGCCTTTCGCGACACCCTGGCATACCGATTTGCCGACGAGGGACGCTACGCCGCCAATCACCTCCACCAATTATTGACCCGCGACGTGGCAGGCATCGCCATTGGCCCCCACGAGGCTGCCGATTGTTACGAGGAACTCTTCGACTATTACGCCTCCCGTCAGATCCACGACCGCGCCGAGGATATGCTCTTTTTTGCCCTCGAACTGACCGACCACCCGGTCCCGCTTTTGGAGCGGGGCATCGCCTATTATGACTCGCTCCAATCGCTGGAGACCGTCGAGCTCCAACGACACGGACTGCCTCGCCACGAGGTCAACGAGTCGCGCCGCGAACTGGAAGAGCGACTCCGCCGGCAACGCGCCGACTGATCTCCTGTCTATCCTCCCCTTTCCTTTTCGTAATCTGAGCAGTCTATGACCGATAAAGACAAGAAGAGCTCTCGCCGCCAGGAAGCGCTGGACTATCACGAATTTCCCCGCCCTGGAAAATTAGAGGTCGTTCCCACCAAGCCCCTTTCCAGCCAACGCGATCTGTCCCTGGCCTATAGCCCCGGCGTCGCCGAGCCGGCGAGGGTCATCGCCGACGAACCCCAGGCGGCCAGCCTCTTTACGAACCGTCAGAACCTGGTGGGCGTGGTCTCCAACGGCACCGCCGTCTTGGGCCTGGGTGATACAGGTCCTTTGGCCTCCAAACCGGTCATGGAGGGAAAGGCCGTGCTTTTCAAAGCACTGGCCGATATCGACGCCTTCGACATCGAACTCGACGCCACCGACCCCGATGATTTCGTGCGATGCGTTCGCGCCATGGAGCCCACCTTCGGCGGGATCAATCTCGAGGATATCGCCGCCCCCCAATGCTTTGAGATCGAAGAGCGTCTGCGAGAGGCGATGGATATCCCCGTCTTTCACGACGACCAACACGGCACGGCGATCATCACCGGCGCCGCCCTGCTCAACGGCCTCAAACTCCAGGGCAAGAATATCGAAGAGGTCCGCGTCGTCTTCGCCGGCGCTGGTGCCGGCGCCCTTGCCTGCGCCCGCCTCTATGAGACCCTGGGGGTTCGCCACGAGCATATCATGATGTCTGATGTCCATGGCGTCATCTTCAAGGGCCGCACCAGGGGCATGAACCCCTATATGGAGTATTTCGCCCAGGACACCGAGCGGCGCACCCTCGCCGAAGCTCTTGAAGGTGCTGACGTCTTCGTCGGCCTCTCGGCGGGAGGCATCGTCTCTCAACAGATGGTGCTCTCAATGGCAGAGCGCCCCATCATCTTCGCCCTGGCCAACCCCGATCCGGAGATCACCTACGAAGACGTCCGGGAGGTCCTGGACGACGCCATTATGGCCACCGGACGAAGCGACTACCCCAATCAGGTCAATAATGTGCTCGGTTTTCCCTATATCTTTCGCGGCGCCCTCGACGTGGGGGCCAGGGAAATCACAGAGGGAATGAAGAGCGCCGCCTGTCATGCCCTGGCCTCTCTGGCGAGAGAAGACGTCCCGGAAGCCGTAGCCGAGGCCTATGACAAGACCCATATCGCCTTTGGCCCAGACTATATCATCCCCAAACCCTTCGACCCCCGCGCTCTGCTGCGAGTGGCTCCGGCGGTGGCCCGGGTAGCCATGGAGGAAGGGGTGGCCCGAGGCCACCTCGATCTCGACGGCTACGAGGAACGGCTGGAGCGACTCCAGGGCATTTCCAAGGGGCTGATTCGAAGCCTGATCAACCTTGCCAAACAGGATAAGCAGCGCATCGTCTTTCCCGAGGGCAATGAAGATAAGATCATCAAGGCCGCCAATATTCTGGTCGATGAACAGATCGCCACCCCCCTGTTGTTGGGGCCGGAGAAGCTCATCCGAGACCGCGCCGCCGCCCTCGATATCTCGCTCGAGGGCATGGAGCTTCTCAATCCCATGGAAGACCCCCAATTCGACGAGATGGTCGACGAATATTATAAGCTGCGCCAGCGAAAAGGGGTCACCCGCGTCGACGCCGCAAGTCATATGCGACGCCGCGAGCCCTACGGCATGATGATGGTCCAGACCGGTCGCGCCGACGGCGTGGTCTCCGGGGTGACCAAGCCCTACGATGAGTCCCTTCGTCCCGCCCTGCAGATCATCGGCGCCGACGAGAAGGTCTCTCATGTGGCGGGCACCCACCTGGTGGTCAAGCGAAAGCGGGGCCCCATCCTCTTTGCCGATACGACGGTCAATATCGAGCCCGACGCCGAGGCCCTGGCCGAGATCGCCATCGCCACCGCCGATATGGCCAGCTTCCTCGATATGGAGCCCCGCATCGCCATGCTCAGCTTTTCCAACTTCGGCACCAGCCGTCACGAAAAAGCGGCCCGCGTGGCCCGGGCCACAGAGATCGTCAAACGGCGTCGACCGGATCTCAATATCGACGGCGAAATGCAGGTCGAATTTGCCGCCGACGCCGACCTTCGCAACGAGAAGTTCGAATTCTCCAGCCTCGAAGGTCAGGCCAACGTCTTCATCTTCCCCGACCTCAACTCCGGCAATATCGGCTACAAATTGCTCCACCAGCTGGGCAACACAGAGGTCATCGGCCCGATCCTGATGGGAATGAAGCGACCGGTCAACGTCCTCCAGATGGCCTGCTCGGTCAACGCCATCGTCAACCTCACCGTGGCCACCTGCCTTCGCGCCCAGCAACTTCGCCCCTGAGTTTTCAACAAACAAAAAAGCGCCGGAGCCAATTTGTGGGCTCCGGCGCTTTTTTTCTTCATGCTGCGGTTCAGGGAGCGACGTCGACACCTTCGATGATGGTGCCGCTCTCGCGCTCTTCGCCTGGCTCGAACATATGGAGCACCACGGCATCGACGTCGTCGGTGACGCGGTTATAGCGAACCCGAATTTGCTGACCTACTTCAACGCGATCAGCTTCGGCTTTGGGCAAAACCACCGACGGGGCCTGATAGGTCACCGTGCGGGTTTTGACGTCTCCAACCGGGTGACATTGTCGCTCGTAGACGGGGTAGATCGAATCGCCGCGCTGATCGTAGCGCACGATGCGGTCGGTCTCGAAACACTCACGCTCGCGATAGTGGATGGTCTCCGAGAATTCCTTGAAGACCACCTCCACGCCCTCGTCCTGAGGGTTGAGTTCGGCCACCACCGCCGGTTGCTCTGCCGTATCGCCGACGGTTCGAAACCAGTCGTTGGCGGGAATTTCGTATCCCATCGACTGGGCCACACCCATCGTAGCCGGCCGTACCAGATGATAGACGTGATGGATCTCCACGGGCACGAAACCACCTAGCACATCATCTCGCCCCTCTTCCTGTTTGATCTCGTTGATCGCTCCGTAGACCGCCAGGAATGCTACTTCTTCTTCGGTCACTCGACGGGAGCCCTGGTCGAGCATGGCGTGATACATCTCCGCCTGAGCCGTCTGTCCCGTGGCCAGGTAGCAAAACGCAAGGGCCTCGGTGATCTGATACCCAAGGGCATGCCTTGCGGTCAGCTCGCGCACTTCCTCGACGTTAGAGGGAGCGCCGCCGAAGAGCTCATTGGCCAACTCGTTACGAGCCTCCAGAAGTGTGTCCACACACCCGGCGGGGGCTCGGTTGTCCACGGAGTCGACGAGCACTTCTGTGATGGGATCTACCTTGGCGTAAATAGCTGCCAATTGCCGACGCTTCTCTTCGCGCTCGGCCATGGCGTCGAACATCCCCTGATACAGACGCTGATGAAGTTCGGGCTCCTGCTCCTCGGCCCGGGCGAATGCCGCCGACACTTCTTCTCTGGCGCCATGAGCAAGTTCGGTCATATGCAGGATATTTTGTCGCTCGTAGGCGTGCCCCGGATAGTAGCTATCGAAGGCCTGGGCCACCTCTTCCGTCGACGGAATCTCGCCGGCGATCCGTGAGCAATATAGATAGGGCAGATAACCTCGATCGGCATCCCACTTACTATGTGCCCAGCAGGAATGCGCCACCACTGCACTATACAGGGTTTCCAGCTCTTCTGACTCCGCTCCTTCGTCGACGAGGAACCGACTCAACCAGACGTGGGGGGTGCTGTGATAGGTATAGTTTGTGAAGACCGGCGGCTCGTCGACCCAATTATCGATACCGTAGATCTGAATGCCGCACATAACGCGGATCAAATATTGCCGAGCCGTCGGCGTCTCTCCCATGCTGTCGTTGAAGATCGATTGAAAGACTTCATTGGGATTGGTCTCACTGCCACCGCTGATGGCAGCGCTGCCTCCGCTATCTTCCTCGCCAACTATCTCGGCATTCCAATTTCGGCCGTATTTGCACCGATCGGGACGATTTCTAAACCGCCGTGAAATATCGGCGTCTTCACCAAGGCCGATAGACACCGGGTCATTGGGGTCGCTCTCGTCGACTTCGTCGACCACCGACGTTGGCGAAGGCACCGCCTCACGTTCACGGGGGATACCTTCCTGGCCTGACTCTTCTCCTCCCCTATCACGGGAAGCTGCAGCCTGTGAGGCCCTATCACCGGCTTCGCTGACTCCGTCGGGAACGGCATCGGATAGAGCCGAGCAACCGACAAAAGAACCCCCGATGACCAGAGCAGTTATCGCAATAAGTGACTTCGATCGAAATAGGCGCATAGACATTCCTCCAACCTCACAAATGGTACCCAAATTTCCCCAGATGGGCGCCACCATAACGGTGGAGGTGATGCCTGTCCATACCGCTCGGTCAGCTCAGTCAGCCCGCTCTGAGAGCTCCATCCAGCGCTCAAAGGATTCGTCCAATTCGGCGCTTAATTGCTGTTTTTCCTCATCCAATCGCGCCACCGACTCGTAGTCCGTGGCATTTTCGACCATCTCCTGGTCGATGGCGGGCAGGCGCTCTTCGAGCTCGGCGATGCGCTCTTCCAATCGCTCGAACTCCTGGCGTTCCCTATAGCTGAGCTTTTTGGAGTTCGATCGCCTGGGCTCGGGCTTGTCCTGTATTTTTTGAGCCTGGGTTTCCAGCTCTCGCTGGCGCTTTTCTTCTTCGCGCCGGGCCTTCTCCTCCCGTTCCTCGTAATAAGAGTAATTGCCCGGCACCTCTTCGACGACACCGTCTCCCCGAAAGACCAGCAGATGGTCGACGGTTCGATCCAGAAAATACCGATCGTGGCTGACGGTGATCACCGCTCCCGAGAAGTCGTCGAGATAATCCTCCAATACGGTCAGCGTATCGACGTCCAGATCATTTGTGGGTTCGTCCAGAAGCAGCACATTTGGCTGGCCCATCAAGATGCGCAGCAAATAGAGCCGACGCCTTTCGCCGCCGGAGAGTTTTTCGATATAGGTCCACTGCTTCTGGCGATCGAATAAGAAGAGGTCGAGCATCTGCGAGGCCGTCAGCCACCCGTCGGAGGTGGGCACGCGATGGGCGATCTCCGTGATATAGTCGTGGACCCGCATATTGGGATCCATCTGCTCCGCTTTCTGGTCGTAATATCCAATCGCCACGGTCTCGCCACGCTCGACCACCCCTGAATCGGCCTGGAGACGATCGGCGATAATATCGAGCAACGTCGACTTTCCGACCCCGTTAGGACCGACGATCCCCAGCCGGTCGCGGCGGTCCACCCGATAGGTCAGCCCGTCCAATACGGTGAGGTCCCCACGCTTTTTGACCAGATCTTCGACGACGATGACTTTCTTGCCTAGTCGTCGTTCCACGGTGTCGATCTCAACCGACTGCTCGTGGGTGGCATAGCTGGTGGTCAATAACTCTTCGGCGCGCTGAATGCGGGCCTTATTCTTTGTGGTCCGCGCTTTCGGGCCCCGGCGAAGCCACTCCAATTCTTTTTTCGCCAGATTTGCCCGCTTGGCTTCCTTCTTCTGAAGCTCCTCCCGTCGCTTCTCCCGGGCCTGCAAAAAGTCGCTATAATTTCCCCGATGGCGATAGACGGTCTGGTCCGCCAATTCGAGGATGACGTTGGTCACCCGGTCGAGAAAATAACGATCGTGAGTGATCAACAACAATCCCGAGGTTCGATTGGCCAAAAATCCCTCGAGCCAGGCGATGACATCCACGTCGAGGTGGTTCGTCGGCTCATCGAGGATCAACAGATCCGCCGGCCGAACCAGCGCCCGCGCCAGGGCGACCCGCTTTTGCTGCCCACCGCTCATGGCCCCCACTGATTTGTCGGCCTCGGCCACGCCGAGTTTGGACAAGATGATCTTGGCCTCGCTCTCCAGATTCCACCCATCGACGCGGTCCATCTCCGCGCCCAGCCGCGCCACTTCCTCCACCAGTCCTTCATCGTCGGGCCTCTCGGCCAGCTCGGCGCAGGCCTGCTCGTAGCGGCGAAGGATCTCCAGGCTATCTCCCGCCCCGTCGAGCACGGTCTGTAGAGCCGTCGTCTCGCCATCCAATTCGGGTTCCTGAGCCAGATATTCGATTCGGGCGTCGTTGGCCCGGGCAATTCGACCGTCGTCGGCCTCCTCTTTGCCCATCAGAATCCGCAGCAACGTGGACTTCCCCGACCCGTTGACCCCGATAAGCCCCACCCTATCGTCTCGGGAAATCCCAAAAGTCACGCCCTCAAATAGGGTTCGTTCCCCATAGGATTTCGAGATCTCCTCAACGGATATTACAACCATGGTTTCTCTCGACGGCGGGTAGTTCGTGGTTGGTGGTTGGTAGTTCGTGGTTGGTGGTTAGTGGTTAGTGGTTGGTAGTTCGTGGTTAGTGGTGGGAAGTTCGTAGATGCAGTGTCGTCCGCTGTTGCCGTTCCCACCACCCACCACCCACTACCAACCACCCGTAGTCTTCACATCGCCCGCCGATACTCTCCACCCACCTCATAAAGCGTATGCGTGATCTGCCCCAGGCTGGCATAGCGAACCGTATTCATCAGCTCGGCAAAGATATTTCCACCGGCCAAAGCCACGTCTCGAAGCTGAGCCAGGGCCTGCTCGCTCTTGTCGGTGTTCCGCTCTTTGAAGGCGTTGAGGTTATCGATCTGAGTCTGCTTTTCTTCCTCAGTAGATCGAATCAACTCCAGCTCTTCCGGGGCGTCTTCCTCCTGCCCCTCGGCGGGCAGGAAGGTATTGACGCCGATGATCGGGCGCTCCCCGGAATGTTTTTTACGCTCGTAGAGCATCGATTCTTCCTGAATCTTGCTGCGCTGGTATTGATTTTCCATCGCTCCCAGCACCCCGCCCCGTCGGCTCAGGTTTTCAAATTCGGTGAGCACCGCCTCTTCGACCAGGTCGGT
>SLJM01000343.1 GCA_007135085.1 Myxococcales bacterium | reverse complement strand
CTGGGTCGTGGGTCTTGAACGGCACCCTGCGATGAATGTCTTGTATTGGACGCCCTCGAACTGCGGAGGGTGTAGTGTCGTTCAAGACCCGAGACACAAGACTCAAGACCGCTCCCGAGTCATCACCGAGTTAGGATGCTGGAAAACTTACGACAACCGACCAACACCGATCAAACCCAAGCGACGAGGGCTTGCGCTATTCTACGTCGCTGCGAATGATCTCGATGATTCCGCACGCGGCCCGGGGTCCGGCGTCGCCGGTGGGCTGAGTCTCTTCGTCGTCTTCCTGGTAGTGGACGATCAACGCCTTTCCGGCCACGTCGTTGGTGCCATCGCCGAGGGTGATCATATCGTCGACGAAGGAGAATTCGGCGGCGCCGTCGTCGTCGAATTCGATATTTCCGAAGTCACCGGCGTGGCGCTCTCCCGGCGGATCGTCGGGGCCGCCGTGGGGGTGGCCTTCGGGGTTGAAGTGGCCTCCGGCGGACTCGAAATCCGGCGGATCGCATTGGCCGTGCTCATGGACGTGAAAGCCCTTCGGGCCGGGCTCCAGGCTCTCCAACAGCCCTTCCACGAGCACCCCCTCTTCGGTCTGGGTGAAGATCACCTCTCCCATCTCCTCGCCTTCCCCGGTGTGCATCACCGCCGTACCGACCAGGCCGAGCACCCCCTGGTCGGCCTGATGGTCATGTTCCTCTTCTTCTTCGATCTCGTCGAAGATCGGTTCTTCCACCGGCTCCTCGTCCTCGGTGGGCTGAGCGGGAGCACAACCTGCTACGACCAATGAGACCAGGGCGGCGCCGACAATCGATCCAGATAACCATCTATTCATCTTCTCGCTCCTTCAAAAAAACGACATCCTGCCAGTTGAATTATTACGCCCAGCGGACAAGTCGCGGGCGTCGTCCGTGCATTGTGTGTAAACGCCGTGGCTTCAGTGGCAAAAAAAAGGCGGGTGACCCCGCCTTCTCTTCACTGAGTGAGCATCACCTACCAGCCACAGCTTCGACTGGCGACCTCTGTATCTTGCCGGGGCACCAGGTGAAACGTAATCGTATCATCTTCGATATGCACCTCCGGCTGCTGCTGACTGGCGCCCTGAGCTTGCAGCGCATATTCGTTATACTCCGGATATTCGAGAACCCAGAGCAGGCTCACCAATAGCGGGGTACCAATGCAGGTAATGAATCCAACCCCGGCGGCCACAGCGGCGCCCACGTTGATATCGCCATCGCGCCTGAGCGTGGCCCGACTGGTCTCATAGCCGGGCTTTTCGAGCACCACCGTGTGGCGTGCCATAATGGTGGCCGAGTCCGTATATTGAACGGGCGTGGTTCCCACATGCTGACCATTGATGGTGACCGTCGCTCCCTGAGGATCGCTGTCGATGGTCGTCGTCGACGCACAACCCACAGCGGTGGAGAGCACCATCAATATTACCAGTCCAAGAGCGAAGATTCGCCATTTAGAATCAATCATTATTCTAACTCCATTGTCGACCAACCATTCTTCTATTATCTACCCGGCGGCGAGTCTAGAGGCTCACCCCACTTGCGGCAAGACACTACGCTCAGCAGAGTGTGATCCGCGTCGATCGGTAATCCTGTCTTTGAGGAGCATCTAATCTTTTGGAGTCTCTGGTCATGAGTCCTGGGTCGTGGGTCTTGAACGGCAACCTGCGATGAATGTCTTGTATTTGGACGCCCTCGAACTGAGGAGGGTGTAGTGTCGTTCAAGACCCGAGACACAAGACTCATGACCGCTCCCGAGTTATCACCGAGGTAGGATGCTGGAAAATTTACGACAACCGACCAACACCGATCACACTAAGCTCGGCGAAGACCGGTTAAAGGGGCTCAGTCAATCCACTCCTTGATCCACTCGATGACCTGCCCCGATCCATCGACCCCGTCGAGGCGGCTCATCTCCTGAATGCCTGTGGGGCTGGTGACGTTGATCTCCGTGAGATATCCACCGATGACGTCGAGGCCCACGAAATACAACCCATCTTCAACCAGGCGGGGGCCGACGATCTCACAGATCTCTCTCTCCCTTTCGGTCAGCGTGGTTTTGACCACCCTTCCGCCAACGTGGATATTGCTTCGATGCTCCTCCTCTCTGGGCACCCTCAAGATGGCGCCCAGGGGCTCTCCGTCGAGGACGATGATCCGCTTGTCTCCCTCGCGGGCGGCCGGCAGATATTGCTGGCACATGACGGGAATTTTGCCGGCGTCGGTGGAGACCTCGATCATGGCGTTGAGGTTTCTGTCGCCGGCGCTGGCCACGAAGATCCCCTCCCCGCCGTGGCCGCTGAGCGGCTTGAGGACCGCCTGGCCGCCCTGTTCGTCGATAAATTCTTTGATCCGAACAGCGTCGCTGGTGACCAGGGTGTCGGGGATGACCTCCGGGAAATGAAGGGCGTATAATTTCTCGTTGGCCGCCCGCAATCCCCGGGGCTCGTTGAGGACCAGACAGCCCTTTCGCTGGGCCAGCTCGGCGATATTGACCTCGTGGAGATAATCCGTGTCGAAGGGCGGATCTTTTCGAAGCCAGAGACAATCCAGGTCGTGGAGAGCCTGGTAGCACTTTTGACCGTAGGTGACCTTGTCGCCGGGGTCGCGGCGCACCTGGACGGCCTGCATCTTGGCCCAGGCCTCGTCGCCCTCGCAGCTGAGGTCCTGAGGGCGGATATAAAAAATCTCAAACCCCTGCGCCTGAGCGGCCAACATAAGGTCAAAGGTGGTGTCTGCCTCGACGTTGACCCCGTCGATGGGGTCCATCACAAAGCCCATTTTCATCGTCACTCTTGCTCCTCAGTCAGTGGAGGTTCTTCCAATTCGTCGGGATCTTCTAACAGTTCTGGCTCTTCTAACTCTTCTAACTCTTCTAACTCTTCTAACTCTTCTGTCTCTTCTAACTCTTGCAGCGGCCGTGGCTCGACGCCCACGGCGTCCTCGGGCTCGAGCCAATCGTCGACGGATAGACGGACCAGGTCGCCGAATCCGCGCTGGGCTCGATAGATGACCTCGCCACCGGGCACCTTCACGAAGGTGCGCTCGGCGCCGGTCTGAATGACCTGGATCTGACGGCCCACCAGAAATTCTCGGGTCGGCCGCTCGGCGCCGGCCTCGAAGAGGGCCAGCCGCACCGCCTCGTCTTCACTCAAGCCATAGGACTCGGCCCGGTCGGACTCGATGACCAGATCGTCGGTGCCAATGGGCCGCCGAAAGATGATCTCCAATTCCTCACCGAGACGCCACCAGATGGGCTCCTCCATGGGTCGGGTCATCCACCATTGGTCGGCCCCGCGCCGCTCCAACACGATCAGCTCCGGCCCATCGGAGGCCGCCGGGGGCATGATCTCCACCCGGGCCAGATCGCTTATCGCCGCAAATTCTCGCAACTCCCGGGGCTCTTCACCGTCCCAGAAGAAGACGACCACCACCAACATCGACAGGAGAATCAAGATGGCCACTACGAGGATGGTCTTCTTATTCATAATT
>SLJM01000424.1 GCA_007135085.1 Myxococcales bacterium | reverse complement strand
GGTGGTGGCCGTCGGCGACTCTGCGCGTCAGGCGGCGGGCGCTGAAGATAAGCGGGTGCGTCCCGACGGGGTATGCGTCATGCCTGCGCTGGCCGACGCTCACATCCACCTCTACGGGCTGGGCCTTCGCGCCGGCACCGTCGACCTGCGGGGCCTCGACGCCGACGACGCCCTTACCGCCATGGCCGACGCCGAAGCTCAGACCGAAGGTTGGATCTTCGGCACCAACCTCGATGACAACCAATTCTCGCCGGACCAACGGGTCACGCGAGCCGATCTGGACCGTCTCTTTCCCGATAATCCAGTGTGTATCCATCGCGTCGACCGCCACGCCGTCTGGGCCAACTCAGCCGCCCTGGAGCGCGCGCGATTTGATGAGGTTTATTCGCCGTCCGCCGAAGGTCGAGCCCAGCGCGACGCAGATGGCGAGCTCACGGGGCTCCTCGTCGACGCCGCCATGGAGCCCCTGCTCTCGACCATCCCCGAACCCGGCCAGGCAGAAACGCGGGCAGTCTTCGGCGAATCGATCGCTATGCTACACGCTTTCGGCATCGGCTTTTGTACGATCGCCCGAAGCGAGGTGCGCCATCTCGGGATGGTCCAAACGGCGGTCCAAAATGGCGAAATTCCCGTCGCCCTCGACGTCCTGGTCGACGGCATGGATCGAGATCTCGATGCGATCCTGGAGGCTGGCCCCGTCGTCGACCACGAACGTGGCTTTCGAATGGCGGGCATCAAATTCTTCTCCGACGGCGCCCTCGGTTCGGCGGGCGCCCACCTGCTCGAGCCCTATCGACAGGGCGGTCTTGGGCTGCCCATCCACGACGAAGGTTTTTTGCGCCGCCGTATCCCGGAGCTTATGACCCTGGGCTGGCAGGTCGCCGTCCACGCCATCGGCGACGCCGCCAATCGCCGGGTCCTCGACGCCTTCGAGGAAGTGCCCGCCCAGGTGCGCAGACAACTTCGTCCCCGGATCGAGCACGCTCAGATGGTCACCGCCAAAGACTGCCCGCGCTTTGCCGAGCTCGACGTGATCGCCTCCATCCAGCCCATTCACCTTCGCAGCGACGCCCCCTGGGCGCCTCAGCGATTGTCAGAAGCCCAACTGGAGCGGCTCTTCCCCTGGCGCGATCTCCTACCCACCCCGCTGGCCGCCGGAAGCGACTACCCCATCGACGACCCCAACCCCTGGCACGGCATCGCCACCGCACTGACGCGCCAGGGCTACGACGGCGAGCCCTTTCGCCCCGACCAGGCCCTGACCCGCCAGGAGATCATCGCCGCCTATACCTCGGGCGCCGCCTTTGCGTCTCATCGGGAAGCTCAATTCGGCGCGCTCCATCCCGGCTTTCACGCCACGGCCATCGTGGTCGATGTGGATCCCTTTCAGGCGCCGGCCGAGGATATCTGGGACGCTAAAGCGACCCACCTCAACACTTCTTCCACTCACCGGGATCATCTTTGACCCGATAAAAGTCTTTAATATCGGGCCCGCTCAGGGGCATGATCCCGATCGCATCGCCCTCCTCTAATTCCAGATCTTCGAAGCACTCTCCGTCAATGCGATACCCCTCGGGCCCCCGCTTATAGCGCGCCAGAGCAGAGCGAAACCGCACCTCTTCGTCCTCAGGCACCACCCCGATCAACGCTCGTCCCTCCCCGCGCCGTCCCTCGAGCACACCGGCCACGGTCGACAGATGGGTGCGCTGGACCATGCGACAATCATCGGTGCGGCATACAAATGTGGGCCCCCCGTCGAAGGGATCGATGCTCTTATCCCACTCAAAGCCGATGGAGCGCAGCATCTTCTCCACCGGTTTGGTGGGCTCTCCCACGACGCCGATCAACTCCCGCACCTCCTCGGGCAACAGCGCCGTATAGATCGGCGTCTGAGGAAAGAGACTGCGAATAAACTCCACGTTTTCCCGGCTCATCTTGTCGGCCGTGCGATAGTCGAGCTTTGTAAAATTGGCGCCCAGACATTCCCAGAGATCGCTCGTGCCGTCCTCGTTGAGGTGGGGCAACAACTCGGCGACGATCTCATCGCGAAACTCGCTGCGGTGCATGCCGATGAATAAAAAACGCACGAAGCTCAGCAATTTGCCCAGCTTGAGCCGATGTCGCTGATAATCTGGATGGAGGATCAACCCGCCGATCTCGCTGGCCCCGTCGAAATTATAGACGATCTGCAACACCTGATGGACGAATAATTTCTCCAGCGTCGTCGAGTATTTTTGTTCCTCTCGCACGTCGAAATAGATCGACGGCCGCTCAAAGGTGCCGTGCTGTCCGATGATCATGCACGTGCCGATGAGGTGCTCTCCTCCCTCGAGGAGGGCGAAGAGATAGATCCGATCGTGAGTGGGCACGGTCTTCGAGAAGCTGGCCCGACTCTCGGCGATGATCGACGCCAGCCGCTTTCGGTCGGCGGGCAGATTCAAGGTGTCCAGATGGGTGGCCAGCTCGAATAGACCGTCTAGATCGTCTTCCAGAATCTCGCGCATCACATACATCGGCTCTCCTTGTGAAGATTCTCGCCATCGACCACCAGCGATCGCGGTGAGCGATGGAATTTGTCAACACCGGCTGTGTTGATTATTTTAGAGTCACGAGGGTACTGCTCTCGTTCGCTTCTTCAAAGCGGCACCATTTTACTGCGACCCTTTCGAGGTTGAGCTCATGTCGGATTTTATCAACGATGGTCTTCGAAAATTGACTCGCGCAAGTAAGCGAGCTGTCCGCAACGCCACCTCCGAGTCGTCGCTGCGTTCCCTGCGCCACAACGTCAGCGCCACCCGGTCACAGGCCGAGGATACGACCCGGGCCGTGGCCCACTCGCCGGTGGTCAAGACGGCGGCCACGGCCGCCAAGGTCACCGTCACCTCCGGGCCGGTCAAGCAGGTGGCCGCTATCTGCGGCCGCGCCGGCGTGGCCAGCGCCGTCGTCGACGGCTCCATGGGCGGCTTCCAGGCCATGAAGGCCATGCGTGAAGGCAAGATCGACGGCCGCCAGGCCGCCATCCACACCGGCGCCGAGGCTGGCTGCGGTTTCGTCACCGGCTCCACCGGTACGGCGGGCACCATCGTCGCCTATATGCTCACAGGCACCATGGGCCCGGCAGCGCTCATCGCCGGCATGGGCGCCTCCATCGGCTCCCGCTACGTCTATCGACAGGTCGTCGGCGAAACCCTGCCCTCCGACGAAAAATCGGAGAAAAAGGACGACGAAGGGCCCGACGAGCCGCCCATGGAAGATATCGGACCCAAACCTCAATAACATTGGAGCGCGGACTGCCAGTCCGCATTGCGGCCAGGCTGGCCGCGCTCCAAGGAATGCGAGAGCAGAAAATTTTACACGGCGGAGCTCCACTTTTGCTTGAGTGGGCTCCATAACATTGGAGCGCGGACTGCTAGTCCGCATTGCGGCCAGGCTGGCCGCGCTCCAAGGAATGCGAGAGCAGAAAATTTTACACGGCGGAGCTCCACTTTTGCTTGAGTGGGCTCCGCCG